>NZ_JAIUID010000006.1:0-485677 GCF_020165435.1 Mesorhizobium sp. BR1-1-2 | reverse complement strand
CATCAACACCTCCCGCAAAGCGAAAAGTGTTACCCATGTGTCCGGTACGTTTCGTCACCTATGTCTCGGGTCGTTCATCGATGTCCCCTTCGCTCCCTTTCGGCGTCAAGAGCTATCGCGCCGAACAGGGTAACACCCCCTTCCGAAACGTCATTTTACGTGTTGACCATTCCGTCGCCTCGACCTTGTCGAGGGCAAGGCTCGATGGTTAAATCGGCCTTTCCAAGGGGGATGCTAGATGGCAGTTCACCTTTCGGCGGAGGATCGAGCGCCGGCGGCGACGCCGCCACAAAGATATCTCTTTGGCCCGCTGGCGGACTTCCTCATGCTTGGCGGCAGCGCATTCCTGATTTTGCCAGCCCTGTTCTTCGTGCCGCTCAAATACGAAGGCGCCGTGGCTGCGGTGATGCTTTTCCTGGCTTATCTGATCAACTATCCACACTTCGCCCACTCCTACCAACTCTTCTATCGCAATTTTGGAAGCAAGGTGTGCGGCGACGGATACGACAGGGGCCTCCAGATCCGCTATATCTTCGCCGGCATTGCCGTTCCCCTGCTCATGGGCGGGTTTTTTGCTTACGGCTCGATAACGGCGAACGCCCGGCTGCTCGGAAACGCAGCCAACGCGATGTTCTTTTTCGTGGGCTGGCACTACGTCAAGCAAGGCTACGGCATGTTGATGGTGGACGCCGTGTTGAAGCGCAGGTTCTTCACCAATCCGGATAAGAAAATCCTGCTGATCAACAGCTATGCCGTATGGCTGTTTGCATGGCTCCAGACGAACACGGCGGTCAGCCAAGCAAAATACTACGGTCTGGAATATTATACGTTTGCCACCCCTGCGTGGCTCAATACGATTGCGCTGTCGGCCGCGGCCGCTTCCACGGCCGCCACCGTTGTGATGCTGATTAATCGCTGGAGTAAAAATGGCGGCAGCCTGCCGTATAACGGCGTCGTCGCTTACAGCGCGTCCCTGTACCTCTGGATCCTGGTTGTAAGAATAAATCCGCTCTGGCTGCTCGTGGTGCCGGCACTCCATTCGCTGCAGTACCTGGCCGTGGTCTGGCGCTATCAAAGCAATGTCGAGCGTGACGGGCCCGATGCAGAAAGGGTTCCGGACTCCAGAATCCTGTCCATTCTTGGTCCGATCTACAGGATGCGTGTCCTAGGGTTCGTCATCGCCGGCGGGATCCTCGGCGGTCTCGGTTTCTGGCTGGTCCCGGCGGCAATGACTGCCTTGATCCCTTACGACAAGGAAGTCCTGGGTTCGTCGCTGTTCTTCTTCATAGTGCTGATCTTCATCAACGTGCACCACTACTTCCTTGATAACGTCATGTGGCGACGCGGCAACCCCGAAGTATCAAAATATCTGTTCCGCTAGCGGTTGGCAGGGAGCGGGATGCAGGGACGCCCGCCAAGCACTTCAGGCGGAAAGAATTGGCATCGGCTCAGTTGCCGCGCCGGTCGATATCTCTTTTTGCACGGCGAAGAAGAACCTGCGCACCTCGTCGCTCGCCGCCGCTCTGTCCCTGCCTGACCTGACGACGAGATCGAACAACTCCGTTGCCTTGGCCCTCCAGAACGAGGTGGCGCTGTCGCCATGCAAACTGTCGAGCCTGGCAGCCACCTCCCGAACCAGGAATGCCTGACGGTCGATTGGGAATGCACGGATTTTTTCTGGGGACATCTTCCGAACCACGAGACTGACGCAACGAATCAACCATTGCCGAACAAGCATGGCGTAGCCGCGAAAGTGGAAACGGAAGCTTAATGGCATCGGCATCGATGCGCCGTTCGGCCACGGGAACGAAAGAGCGCCGCGCCCCCTCAGGCTTGCAGCCCTCTCGCCTGGCCACCGCGCTTGCGCGGTGCCATCATGTCCCGGGCCATCAGCCCGGTCACCCGGCAGAACGCCATGAACGCCCGGCAGGCATCCTCGGTCTTGACCACGTCCACGGTGGCGCCGAAGCAGGCGTTGAAGGCCTTCTGGTAAACCGGACCTTGCCGGCGCAGCGGCCAGTCCTGGAGAAAATCAAGGGCCTGTTCGACGCTGTAGATCTCCTCGACAGGCAGGCCGGGTCCGGGCGCGATACGCACCGGCACCTCGAATTGCAGTCTGTCCATCCGCCATCTCCCGAACTGTCGTCACCAGCGGCAACGCCATCCGTCGTAAAAAGTTGCTTTGACCGGCCGCTACCGCAGGAATGTGGCGTCTCCACGGTCATGGACGTTTTGCCGCAGCCGCCGCAAGCAAGCGCCAAGGCGCTCGACCGTGTCGAACGCGGGCGCCTTGGCGATCCGACTACTGGTTGGCGGGATCGGTCTCCGCATCGAAGGCCATGCGCACCGCTGTAAGCAGCACGAAGGCCGACGGCACAGAGAAAATCGCGCCAAGGACAAGTGCCCCTGTCGTCGAAAGGCCGAGCGTCTCCGTCAGCGCCCAATAGACGGTCCCGATACAGATGAGCGCCTGGACGGAAAGGAAAATGGCGGCGCAGGCCGCGCGTGAAAGGCTCTTGAGTGTCTTGATACGTTGCATGGAAACAATCCGGAAATGACGCGCCACACACCGCTGCGCGACCGAGGCCGCCGCACGGATCGCGACGCGAACAGGAAGTGATTTGGGTGAAGGCGCGGGTGAAACCGCTCAGGCCGGAACCGATGGTGGCGCGCGCGGCTGATTGGCATTCGCCCAAGATGTACGGGCCAACTCGCCAGCAGCGACGATCTCTGCCGGCGGAACCGAAACAAACCAGGAAAAGACGGTGTCCCGGGCCGGCAGGGCCGGATGGCCGCCGGCAAACTTGACCAGAGCCGGCCGGCTGGAACGAACTTCCAGCGCCTGCGCCTTGCCGGTGATGCGCAGCAGCGCCGCCGCTTCGCCGGACCGCTCCACGCCGGCGGTGGCGACATCGGAGGCTGCTCCGGCAAGGACGGGCACCTCCGGCCGGCCAAGGGACAGCATCGCCAGCAGCACCAGGCTCATCAGCAATGAGCAGGCCAACTTCAACGGCGCTTCCGGCAATCTGGCGTGTTTGACCCTCATGAAATCTCCAAAACCTCCCTCGCCCTACCGCACGGTCGATCGAAAGGGAAGGAACGAGCGCGTCAAAGACACCGGGGCGCGCCGAATATCCCTGCCGCATGGTAGCGTCCGGGCAGTTCTTCCTTGAACCTTTTGTCCTCAAGTGCCAAATCTGGGGAGATTTTCACGCCGGCTCCCTTGCGGAGCCACACCGGCAAGACGGACACCAATGGTCACCTATCTCGACGCCGCCACGGCACCGCTCAGAAACACCGGCCAGATTCGCCTCTATGGCGAGGAAGGTTTTGCCGGCATGCGCAAGGCGTGCGATCTCACGGCGCGCTGCCTCGACGAACTGGTGCCGATGGTCGCGCCCGGCGTCACCACCGACACCATCGATCGCTTCGTTTTCGAGTTCGGCATGGATCATGGCGCGCTGCCGGCGACGCTCAACTACCGCGGCTACACCAAGTCTTCCTGCACCTCGATCAACCATGTCGTCTGCCATGGCATCCCCGACAGCAAGCCGCTGAAGGATGGCGATATCGTCAACATCGACGTCACCTACATCCTTGACGGCTGGCACGGCGATTCCTCTCGCATGTACCCCGTCGGCACCATAAAACGCGCTGCTGAACGCCTGCTCGAAGTCACCCACGAATGCCTGATGCGCGGCATTGCCGCGATCAGGCCCGGCGCCCGCACCGGCGCCATTGGCGCCGCCATCCAGACCTATGCCGAGGGCGAGCGCTGTTCGGTGGTGCGCGACTTCTGCGGCCACGGCGTCGGCCAGTTGTTCCACGACGCGCCCAACATCCTGCATTACGGCAGCGCCAATGAGGGCATCGAAATGCGGCCCGGCATGATCTTCACCGTCGAGCCGATGATCAACCTCGGACGGCCGCATGTGAAAGTCCTGTCGGACGGCTGGACGGCGGTGACGCGCGACCGCTCGCTGTCGGCGCAATACGAACACACGATCGGCGTGACCGACACCGGCTGCGAGATCTTCACCCTGTCCCCCAAAAAGCTCGACCGCCCCGGCCTGCCGGCCTAATGTCTCGTCCTGCCGGACCTCGCGGTCAGGAGAGCTGGGGGCAGACAATATGTCAGGTGACGACGACGAGCGCAGTTTCTTTGCAGAAAAGCCTGCGCAGCTTCTCGCGACCATGCACTCTCCTGCGAAAGCCGGGCCTCCCGCGAAGGCCAGGGGGATCGAGGAGAAGCCGCATTATCTCGGCCATCGCGACCGTTTGCGCGAACGCTTCGCCTCGGCAGGTCCGGACGCCCTGCCCGATTACGAGCTTCTGGAACTCCTGCTCTTCCGCCTGATCCCGCGTGCCGACACCAAGCCGGTCGCCAAGGCGCTGCTGGCACGCTTCGGTACGTTGGCCGAGGTGCTTGGCGCGCCCGTCGGCCTCCTCCAGGAGGTCAAGGGCGTGGGCCCGGCGGTAGCGCTCGACCTGAAGGTTATTGCGGCGACGGCCCAGCGCATGGCGCGCAGCGAGGTCCATGGCCGCGAAATCCTCTCCTCCTGGCAGCAACTTCTCGACTATTGCCGGTCAGCCATGGCCTTCGAGGCGCGCGAGCAGTTCCGCATCCTGTTCCTCGACAAAAAGAACACGCTGATTGCCGACGAGGTGCAGCAGACCGGCACCGTTGATCATACGCCCGTCTATCCGCGTGAGGTGGTCAAGCGCGCGCTCGAACTGTCGGCGACGGCAATCATCCTGGTCCACAACCACCCGTCGGGCGATCCTACGCCATCGCGTGCCGATATCGAGATGACCAAGGAGATCATCGACGCGGCCAAGCGGCTGGGCATTTCCGTGCATGACCACATCATCATCGGTCGCAAGGGCTGTTCCAGCATGAAGGGCTTGCTGCTGATCTAGATGATGAGCTCGCCGACATTGCCGGCGTCTGGCCAGGCCGGTCGATCGAATGAAAGCAGCGAATTCGCCGGCACGGTCTTTCGGCTCAAGAATTTGAAAATCGTTCAATTCTGGAACGAACGGCTCCAAAAAGGGTCGCCTTGCGCGATGGGTTTCCAAGAATCCGTGTGAGATTCCTACCTTTTAGAACATAATTCCGTTGAGGGGCGCCATTTCCGTTGATACCGTTTGAAACGCTTCAATTGGAACCTGCCATTGCAACGCAAGCGCCCGACCATAGCGGATGTCGCACGCACCGCCGGTGTCTCCATCGGAACGGTGTCGAACTTCATCAATGGGACTGCGGGCCTGAAGGAGGCCACGCGCGAACGCATCGAAAAGGCGATCGCCACGCTGATGTACCGGCCGAGTTCGTTTGCGCGTTCGCTGCCGGGCCGCGCGCCTCACAGGCCGAAGAATCTCGATCATCTGCCGAGGCTCCTGGTCGCGGGCCGGGTCAGCGTCGACTTTCTCTGCCGCGTGGACGTCCTGCCGCATCGCGACGACCGCATCACAGCCAGCCATATCGAGAAGGCGCTGGGCGGGCCTGCGGCCAATCTCGCGGTTGCCGCCGCCGGTGTCGGGGCGCCCTACGCTCTCGACGTGGAACTGGCGACGGCGGTCGGCGAAGACCCGGAGAGTGACTGGGCGCTCGGCGCGCTTTCCAAACTGGGCGTCCACGCACTGCCGATCCGCAACACGCCCAACAACCGCCTTTCGCAGGCCATCGTGATCATCGAGCGCAATGGCAGCCGCACGATCATCAGCGAACCGTTCGAACTCGGCGAGATCGATCTGACCGCCAATCTGGACATCCAGCCCGAGCCGCGCCCGGCCTGTCTTCACATCGAAGGCTTCCACTACGAAACGATGACCGCTTCCATCGCACGCTTTCATCAGGCCGGCTGGAGGGTGAGCCTGCATTCGGCCGGCCTGCCCAAGAGTGCGCGCACGCCGGAAACCTTCACGCAGATGGTCAGGCATATCGATCTGACCTTCATCAACGATGTGATGATGCGGGAGATTTTCGACTTTCGCTCCAGGATGGCGACGATGATCGAAGAGGTGCGGCTGATGCTGGCACGCATCAAGCCGCGCGGAACGGTCGTGCTCACTCTCGGCGAGTTTGGCGCGGTCGTCTTTCCGGCGAATGGCGGACCGCAGATCGAGGTGCCGGCACTGCCTGTCGACCGCGTCGATGCGACGGGCGCCGGCGACAGCTTCGCCGGCATATTCCTAAGCCTCTGGCTGCATGGTGCGTCGCTTGACGACGCCGCCCGCCATGCGGCGATCGGTGCGAGCCTGACGACCACGGTCGAAGGCGCACAGGGCTACATCGCGGATTTCGCGACTTTGAAGGCTGCCGCCTTGGCGAACAACGCCATGTTGGCAAGCTGAACCAACAACTTACGGGAACCCAGGAGAGTATTGATCATGGCGAAAACAAGAGTGCTTCTGGTCGGCGAGAGCTGGATGAGTTCGGCGACCCACTACAAGGGGTTCGATCAGTTCGGCAGCGTCACCTTTCACCTGGGCGCGACGCCGCTGGTCGATGCTTTGAAGAGCAGCGAATTCGACCTCGACTACATGCCGGCCCATGAAGCCGTCGAAAAGCTGCCCTTCACCATGGAGGGCCTGTCGCAATACAAAGCCATCATCCTCTCCGACATCGGCGCGAACTCGCTGCTGCTTCACCCCGATGTCTGGCTGCACGGCAAGACAGTGCCCAACCGGCTCAAGCTTCTGCGCGACTGGACCCGGGCCGGCGGCGGCCTGGTCATGATCGGTGGTTATTTCTCCTTCCAGGGCATCGACGGCAAGGCGCGCTGGCACCGCACGGCCGTCGAGGAGGCGCTGCCGGTGACCTGCCTTCCCTATGACGACCGGCTCGAGATTCCCGAAGGGTTCCGGCCTGAAATCACCGGCCCCAAGGATCACCCGATCTTTGCCGGCATCGAAGGCGAATGGCCGCTGCTGCTCGGCGCCAACGAGGTCATCGCTCGCGATCGCGATGACGTCGAAATCCTCGCACGGTTGCCGCAGGATCAGGGCGGCCATCCGCTGCTGGTCACCGGCCGCCATGGCCAGGGCCGCACGCTGGCCTGGACGTCGGATATCGGCCCGCATTGGCTGCCCAACAGCTTCGTGGAATGGCCGGGCTATGCGCGTCTTTGGACCAACGTGCTGCGCTGGGTCAGCAAGGCCGTCTAGCCGACCAGCAACCGCCGGGGAACCGCCATGACAGAACCGTTTCTTGTCGCCAGAAATATCGCCAAGCGCTTTGGCGCTCTGACTGCGCTTGCCGATGTCGACCTGGAAATCCGCTCCGGCGAGGTGCTGGCGCTTCTCGGCGACAATGGCGCCGGCAAATCCACCTTCATCAAGATCCTGGCGGGCGCCCATCCACCCAGCGATGGAAAGCTTCTCATCGAGGGCAATCCGGTGGCTTTCTCCTCGCCCAAGGATGCGGCGTCGTCGGGGATCGCGACGATCTTTCAGGAACTGGCGCTCTCGGAAAACCTGTCGATTGCCGAAAACGTCTTTCTCGGCCGCGAATTGAAACGCTCCATTTTGGGTATTCCCTTCCTGAAGCGCAAGGAGATGCGCCAGCGCGTCGATGGTCTGTTGAAAGAGCTCGACGCGCATATTTCCGATCCGGAAGCACCCGTCGGCAGCCTGTCCGGCGGCCAGCGCCAAGCCGTGGCCATCTGCCGGGCGCTCAATCTGAATGCCAAGCTGGTCATCATGGACGAGCCGACGGCGGCCCTTGCCGTCGCCGAGACCCGCAAGGTCCTGGCACTGACGCGGCGGCTTGCCGCGCGCGGCTGCGCCGTCGTTCTCATCAGCCACAACATTTCCGAAGTGTTCGAGGTTGCTGATCGCATCGTGGTGTTCCGGCGCGGCCGCAAGGTGGCGGAGCGGCTGGCGGCCGAGACCAGTCACGAGGAAGTCGTTTCGCTCATAACAGGCGCCCATCCCGACGTGCGGGCGCTTGAAAAATCAAACTGAAATGCACGTCCATTCCAGAGAGGATAAACCGATGCTTTCTCAACTCAAAAAAGCGCTCGCCGTTTCCGCGCTGTCATTCGTGGTCGCCACGGCAGCGCATGCCGCCGACAAACACAAGGTCGCCTTCGTCCCGCAATTGATCGGCATCCCCTACTTCAATGCCATGGAAGCCGGCGGCAATCGCGCCGCCAAGGACCTGGGCGTCGATTTCATTTATTCCGGCCCCGTCGACACCAACCCGGTCGATCAGCTGCAGATCGTGCAGAACCTGATCGACCAGGGGGTCCAGGCGATCTCGGTCAGCGTGCTGGATGCGTCCAGCATCGCGCCCGTCGTCGAGAGCGCCAAGGCCAAGGGCATCAAGCTTTTCACCAGCGACAGCGATGCACCCGACAGCGGCCGTGCGGTCTATGTGGCGCAGGCGACCGACGAAGGGCTCGGCACGACGATCATCGATGAACTGGTCAAGCGCGTCGGCGAGGACGCCACGATCGGCATCGTCTCCGGCGAGGCGACTGCGTCCAATCTCAATGCCTGGATCGGCTACATGCAGAAAGAGGCCTCCGCCAAATATCCGAAGCTGAAACTGCTCGATCCGCAATTTGCCGGCGGCACGGCCGAGCGCGCCGCGCAGATATCAGGCGATCTCATGGCCGCCAATCCCGACATCAAGGCCATCATCGCCGTCGCATCCTCGACCTGTCCGGGCGTCGCCCAGGCCATCGAGACCGCCGGCAAGATCGGCTCCGTCATCGGCACGGGCTACTGCAGCCCGAACACGGCGCGATCATACCTGAAGAGCGGCGCCTTCGGCTTCACCGTGCTGTGGGATCCCGAGCAGCTTGGCTATCTCACGGTCTGGGCCGGCAAGCAGCTGATCGACGGCAAGGCCTTCGAAGCGGAAAACAAGATCGCCGGCCTCGAAAAGCCCGCCACCTATGATGCCGCCAAGGGCATCCTGCTGCTCGGACCGCCGGCGGTCTTCACCAAGGACAATGTCGACAAGTTCAACTTCTGAAGCCTTGGGATGAACACGGTGCGACAGTTTGGAAACGGCGTTTTGGCCATGAATGGGCGGGAGTGGTCCTTGCTTGCCGCCTGTCTCCTGGCGATCGTCATCTTTTCTGTCGCATCGCCCCACTACGCGACGCCAGGCAATGCGGCGACCGTCCTGCGTAACAGCGTCGAACTGCTGCTGATCGGCCTTGGCATGACCTTGCTGCTGGCCATGGGCGGCATCGATGTGTCGATCGGCATCGTCATGGGGCTGGCGGCCATCGCCATCGGCCGCGTGCTCGGTGCCGATGGCAGTCCGGCGCTGGCGATCATTGTCGGACCGCTGGTCGGTGCGCTGCTCGGCTGCGTGACGGCCGCCGTCGTCGTCCTCGGCCGCGTTCCGGCAATCGTGGGAACGTTGGGCCTGCTTGGCGTCTACCGCACCGCCGTCTTTGTCCTTCTCGGCGGGCAGTGGCTCTCGGGCCTGCCCTCGAGCCTCACCAATCTTCTGGCTACTGCCGTGCTCGGCGTTCCGGTCCCGGCCATCGTCATTGCCGTCGCCTATCTGGTCGTTTGGCTGGCGTTGCGGCGAACCCCCTACGGGCCGCACCTGCTGGCGATCGGCAATTCCGAGGAAAAGGCGCGGCTGTCGGGAATCCCCGTGGTCAAGGTGCGCTTCATGACCTTCGTCATCAGCGGCGTCCTGACCGGCATTGCCGCCACGTTCTACGTCGCCACCTACCGCAATGTGGAGATGACGATCGGCAGCACGCTGGCGCTCGATGCCATCGCCGCGGTCATTCTCGGCGGCACGAGCATATTGGGCGGCAGATGCAGCCTGATCGGCACGGTCTTCGGCGTACTGCTTCTGAGAATTCTCCAGAATGGATTGCTCTTGATCGGCGTTCCCTCGCTTTGGCAGCCTGTGGTCACAGGCGTTCTCATCATCGGCGTGCTTGGCTTCGAAGCCGTCTCCAACCGGCTGCCGCTAGCCCAATTCCTGCGAGCCCGCGCATGAACAGGATCCGGAACCTGCAGGGCCCCGCCCTCACCTTGGCTCTGCTGTGCGGTCTCTGGCTGCTCGTCATTGCCGGCCTGCTGGCGCTCAAGCCTTCCGTGTTCAGTCTCGGCACCGTCACCACAATCCTGCAATTCTCGACGATCCTGGCCCTGGTCGGTCTTGGACAGGGCCTGGTCGTCCTGGCTGGCGGCGCGGGCATCGACCTGTCCGTCGGCGGCGCCGTTTCGCTCTCGGCGATCGTTGCCATGCTTTCCCTGAAGCTGGGGTTGCCACCCCTTCTGTTGCCGGTCGTCTGCATCCTGGCCGGCGCCATGCTCGGCGCCTTGAACGGATGGCTGGTGAACGGGCTTGCCCTTCTCCCCTTCATCGCGACGCTCGGAACATTCTTCGTCTATTCCGGCCTGGCGTTGGCGGTCACCGGCGGCGCGGCGCAGTCCGGCGTGCCGGCCTGGCTGCTCGTTTGGGGGCGCGGCGTGGTCATGGGCATCCCGGTGCCTTTTCTTACGCTCGCCGTCCCCTGCTTCGCGCTTGCCGGTCTCGTGCTGCTCTCGACGGCTTGGGGACGCTGGATCTACGCGATGGGCTTCAATGAACGTTCGGCCAAACTGGTCGGCATCCCGGTCGATCGCGTACGCTTCATCCTTTATGTGCTGAGCGGCGCGCTTGCCGGTGCGGCCGGCCTCGTCTCCCTCGCCTGGCTCGGCAGCGGCAGGCCCAATATCGGCCAGAACCTCGAACTGGAATCGCTGACCGCGGCCATGCTGGGAGGCATCGTCATCACTGGCGGGCGCGGTGGCGTCGGTGGCGTGTTCGCGGCCGTCCTGCTGCTGGTCACGCTGAAGACCGGCCTTCTGCAATTGAACATCAACACGGTCTGGCAGGTGGGGATTGTCGGCGCCCTTCTGGTTTTCGTGCTCCTCGCCGACCGACTTTCCCAACGTTGGAGATAAAAATGCCTTCCATGGAAGAGACCATCGCCGCGCGCGTCGAGGCGGCCGCCGAGCGCATCGTCAGGACACTGAGCGATCTCGTCGCCTTTCCTTCGATCGTGAAATCCAATCCCAAAGAGGCTGGCCCTGGCGAGCGTGATTGCCAGCTCTATCTGCAAAAGCGCATCGAAGCGCTCGGCTTCGCGACCGATCTCTGGGATCCGGACGGCCCGGCGCTCTACGAAAAATACAAGGGACGCGCCGGCGCCAACAAGGGCAGGACCTTCGAGGGCAGGCCCAATCTCGGCGGTGTTTTGAAGGGCACGGGCGGCGGACGATCCATCATGCTGACCGGCCATATCGACGTCGTCCCGCCGGGTGCCGCCGGCCACTGGATCACCGATCCCTTCCAGCCTGTCCTGAAGGATGGATTCCTGCACGGTCGCGGCACGGTCGACATGAAGGGCGGCGTCGCCTGCATGCTGATGGCCGTCGAGATCCTGAAGGAACTCGATGTTCCCCTGTCCGGAGACGTCGTCTTCACCACTGTCGTCGACGAGGAAATCGGCGGCATGGGGTCGCTCGCCATGGTCGATCGCGGCTTTCGCGCCGACGCCGGGATCATGACCGAACCAACGGCGAACAGGATCGCACCGCTTTGTCATGGCATTCTGTGGGGGAAGATCATCATCGACGGCATAGGCGGGCACGCGGAACTGACGCCGAACGCCTGGTATTCGAGCGGCCCGGTCGACGCCATCCAGCTCTGCCGGCAGATCCTCGACGGCATCGATATCCTAAACCGGCGCTGGATGTTCGATCCCAGGAAGAACCACCCGCTGATGGACCTGCCCAACCAGATCATCGTCACCCAGATCAATGCCGGAGAACACCCGTCCTCCATGGCGGGACGCGGCGAGATCATCATCGACGCACAGTACCTGCCCAGCGAGCATGACGAGTTCAGGCTTGGCGGCAACGTCAAACGCGAAATCGAAGAGCATATCGCCAATGTCTGCCAGGCGGATCCTTATCTGCGAAAGCACCCTGCCCGTGTCGAATGGATCCTCGATGCCGATTGCGCCGAGATCCCGTCGGACAACCCCTTTGTCGGCCTGTTCCAGGAGGCCGTCAAAGCAGCCGACCTGTCGCCGGCCCTGAGCGGCTTCGGCGCGCACAGCGACATCGGCCTGCCGACCGGCCTCGGCAACACCCCGACCGTCAACTTCGGTCCTGGCGATCCGGCGCAGGCGCATCAGCCGAACGAGCGCGTTTCGGTGCGCGATCTCGTCGATTGCACGAAGGCGATTGCGATTGCGGTCGAGAAATGGTGCCGCTAGCAGGCCACAGGCCCGAGCGGCAGATCACCCGCCAAAGCGCGGTTCGGGAACGCCGGTCACGCCAAGGCCGGTGATGGCGAACAGGCTGCCGCGCAGGACACCGTCGCCGGGAAAGCGTGGCAGCGGCGGCTTGGCCATCGAGGTGACGTAGAGCGTGTCGAGCTTCGGCCCGCCGAACATGACACTGGTGATCTTTTTCACCGGCATGTCGATGATGCGGTCGACGCTGCCGTCCGGCGCATAGCGCACCAGCTTTCCGTCATAGACCAGCGCGTTCCACAGATAGCCCTGGGCATCGACGGTCGAGCCGTCGGCGGCGCCACCGCGGCTGGTGTCGACGCGCACGAAGGTGCGGCGGTTGGTGGCCGCACCGGTCTCGATGTCGTAATCATAGGCCCAGATCTCGCCGGTCCAGGTGTCGGCGAAATAGAAGGTGCGGTCGTCGGGGCTCCAGCATGGACCGTTGGAGCAGATGATGCCGGAATCGATCCTGGTGACGGAAAAATCCGGGTCGAGCCGATAGAGACCGCCGGACGGCCCCTCCTCCATCGTGTCCATCGAGCCGGCGAAGAAGCGGCCGCGCCGGTCGACCTTGCCGTCGTTGAGACGGTTCATCGGCTTGTCCGGCTCCGGATCATGGATCAGCGTCACCTCGCCGGTGGCGAAATCGAGCAGATGGAAACCGCGCTGCAACGAGACGACAGCGCCGCGGCCATCCTTGCGCAGCGCCATCGAGCCGATCTTCATCGGCACGTCCCAGCAGCGGATCTCGCGCCCGTCGGCGGTCGCGCGGAAGACGCGCCCGTCGAAACTGTCGATCCAGTAGAGACGCTCCTGTTCGACGTCCCAGAGCGGTCCCTCGCCCAGCGTGGTCTTCACGTCCACCACGACTTCGATCTTCATGCCGTCCTCCTCTTTGTTGGCTCGCGCGGCGATTGGCTGTGTCAGAAAGCGACCTTGTCGCCGCCCTTCAGCGACAGGATCTCGCGCGCTTCGTCCGGCGTTGCCACCTCCATGCCGAGCCCCTCGATGATCTTGCGCGCCAGCACGACCTGCTCGGAATTCGACTTGGCAAGCTTGCCCCTGCCGGCCCACAGGCTGTCCTCCAGCCCGACCCGGATGTTGCCGCCAAGCGCCGCCGACTGCGCGGCGATGCGTAACTGACTGGCGCCGGCTCCGAGCACCGACCAGCGGAACTGATCCCCGAACAGCCGGTCCGCTGTGCGCTTCATATGCGCGACATCCTCCGGATGCGTGCCGATGCCGCCCAGCAGCCCGAAAACCGACTGAACGAAGAAAGGCGGCTTCACCAGCCCGCGGTCGGCGAAATGGGCGAGATTGTAGAGATGGGCAATGTCGTAGCACTCGAACTCGAACCGCGTGCCATTATCGTAGCAGGTGGCAAGAATGTACTCGATATCCTTGAACGAGTTGCGGAAGACGAGATCGCGCGTCGCTTCCAGATGCGGCTTTTCCCAGTCGAACTTGAAGGTCTCGTATTTGTCAGCCAGATGGTAGAGCCCGAAATTGATCGAGCCCATATTGAGCGAGGCGACCTCCGGCTTGAACTGGGCGGCCGGGCGCACCCGCTCCTCGACCTTCATATAGGGGCTGCCGCCGGTGGTGATGTTGATGGCGGCATTGGTGCCTTGCTTGACGCGGGGCAGGAAACGGGCAAAGGCCTCCGGCGTCTGGTCGGGCTTGCCGGTCTCCGGATCGCGGGCATGCAGATGCAGGATCGCGGCGCCGGCTTCCGCGGCGGCGATCGCCTCCGAGGCGATCTGGTCCGGCGTGATCGGCAAATAGGGCGACATGGTCGGCGTGTGGATCGCCCCTGTCACCGCGCAGGTGATGATGACCTTGCCTCTGGCCGCCGTGGCGCCGGGCTTGCGGCTGGTTTCTTTCATTGTCCGAACTCCTGATCCGATTTCTTCTTGTGCGCCGCCAGCGCCATCAGCCGGCGATCCCGCCATACCTGCCGGTCGCCCAGCTTCTCCCTGGGCAAGCGCCTGCTACGCTCGGCCTCGACGGTTTCCATCACCTCGCCCGCCCAGTCGACGCGGCGCAGCATCTGCGGAAAAATATTGGAATAGATGCCCTGGTAGCGCTCGGCATAGTCGCGCACGCCGCCCGGTGCGTTAAGATCGATGGTCTCGAACGGCCCCATGAACGACCAGCGCAGCGCCAGCCCGTCGCGGATGCCGATATCGACATCCTCGACGCTGGCATAACCGTCGGCGACAAGCCGGAAAGCTTCCTCCAGCAGCGCCCCTTGCAGCCGGTTCATGATGAAGCCGTCGAGCTCGCGCTTCATCACCAGCGGCGCGTGGCCGGCATCGATGAGGAAGGCGCGCGTCCTTTCGAGCGTCTCGGCGGACGTCCACGGAGCCGGCACCACCTCCGCCGCCGGAATGAGATAGGGCGGGTTGATCGGATGCACGACCAGGCAGCGGTGCCGCCCTGGGAGATGATCGGTGAATCTCGACGGCAGCAGCGCCGAGGTGGAGCTGGCGATCACCGCGTGCGGGTCAGCGAGGAGGTCGATCCGCGAGAACACCTCGCGTTTCACGTCGAGGTTTTCCGGCGTGTTCTCCTGGATATGCACGGCACCGGCCAGCGCCGTTTCCATATCTCCCACGACGGCGATACGCTCGAGCACCGCGTGCGCGGACTGTCCGCGCAGCAGGTCGTTCGACGCGAGATCGCCGAGCACGCCTTCTATGTAGTCGCGTGCGCCGCCCGCCGCGGCAGGCGATTGATCCCACATCCGCACGTCATGGCCGGCGCGCGCGAAACTGATCGCCCAGGCCCGTCCGATGAACCCGCTTCCGACAATTGCAACCTTGGTCATGGCTTGCTCCTCAAAGCGTTTCGACGTTGCCGTCGACGCCGAGCGACTGGCCTGAAATGTTGATGCCCGCGTCGGACAGCAGGAAGGCGACCATCGAAGCCACGTCATAAGGGCTGGTCATGCGGCGCAACGAGATGTTCTGCAGATAGCGTTCGGTCATCTCCTGGTGGCTGACGCCGACCTGTTTGGCGCGTGCCGCGATGACGCTCTCGATACGCGGCCCCTCGATGATGCCCGGCAGGATGGCGTTGACCCTGATGCCGTGCGGCCCAAGCTCCTTGGCAAGGCTCTGCGTGAAGCCGATGACGCCGAACTTGGCCGCCGAATAGGGCGTGCGGAACGCATAGCCGTGGCGGCCGGCCGCCGACGACATCGAGACGATCGAACCGCCGCCGGCCGCCTTGATGAGCGGCACGGCGCGCCGTGCGCACAGGAACTGGCCGGTCAGGCCGATGTCGAGACAGCGCCGCCAGTCGGCCGGATCGATTTCGTCGACGCCGCCGGTCGGCCCGGCGATGCCGGCATTGTTGATCAGTGCGTCGAGGCCGCCCAGTTTCTCCTTCACCGCCTCGAACAGCCGGTCGACATCGTCGTCGCGCGACACGTCGGCCTTGACCGCTGCAACAAGCGTCATTTTCTGCGGGGCGGCCGCGAGGGCTTCGTCGGATACATCGCAGACGACGATGCGGGCACCGAGCCGCGACAGGGTTTCGGCAATGGCGAAGCCAATGCCTCCGGCGCCTGCCGTCACCAGGACACGTTGCCCTTTGAGCCCTGCCAGGAATTCGTCGGGCGATTTGGGTGCGCTCGTGCTCATCATTCCATTCCCTTCATTGAATGCGTCTTTCGCGCAGCGCCATGACGGCACCGAGCACCACCAGCCCGAACAGGATCGCCCGTGTGGCGTAGGGCAGCGTCGTGCCGGCCAGCAGCATCTGCAGCGCCGTCAAGAGCAGCACGCCGCCGAGCATGCCCAGATAATGGCCGCGTCCGCCGGTGATCAGCGCGCCGCCGACTACCACGACGGCGATGGACGGCAGGAGATAGTCGTCGCCCATGCCGAGGCTGGCCTGGCCGGAAAAGCCGGTCAGCATGACGCCGACGAGCGCCGCGCACAGCGCCGACAGAATATAGACGAAGATCAGCGTCCGTCCGACGGCGATGCCCGAAAGCTGGGCCGCGCGCGGGCTGTTGCCGATGCCGTAGACCTTGCGACCGAAGGCGGTGCGGCCGAGCAGCAGCACCGCAAGGACCACGAAGACGACCATGAACGGCACGACCGGCGTCGCCACCCATATCTTGCCGGTCATGAACCAGCGCAGCATCGGCGAGGAGAAGCCGGCTGGAGTGCCTTGCGAATAGAGAAGCGCGAAACCTTGCAGGATGCCGTTGGTGGCGAGCGTCATGACGATCGGCGAAATGCCGAGGAAAACGATGCCGATGCCGTTCGCCAGTCCGATAAGACAGGCGATGGCGAGCACCACCGGCATCGCATAGACGAGTGCCGCGTCCGATCCGTTGACCATGCCGGCAAGGAGGATGCCCGACAGGCCGATCGTCCACGGCACCGACAAGTCGAGCCCGCCGGTGAGGATGACGCTGCCCTGCCCGAGCGCAAGCACGGCGAGGAAACTCGACAGCACGAACAGCGAGTTCCAGTAGGTGGGATTGAAGATGGCCCGGCCGAGCCAGATCTGGGTGACGATCATGACGACGGCCAGGCAGACATAGGCCGGCAGCGCGTAGCGAAGCGCCTCGGCATTGCGCACGCGAAAGCCGGGCGCTTGTCCCGGAACGGCGGCCTTGTGTCCGAGGCGCAGCCTGCGGTCGGTTGGATCGAGCTGCGACGGCAGCATGCCGGCTCGCCAGGCGGCGAGCCGCGCGCGCAAGGCGCGAACCTGGTAAGCGAGCACGGAGCCATGCGACAGCGAGCCCGCGAGCACGGCAAGGATCAGGATGGTGCCCTCGGCGATAGTCGAATAATAGGCCGAAACGTTGAGCACGAGCAGGACGTTGACGACCATCATCAGGATGTAGGCGCCGAAGACGGTGCCGAACGGACCGCCCTGCCCGCCGCCGAGCCGCGTGCCGCCGACCACGACGGCGGCGAACATCGACAACAGCAGCGGATTGCCGACCAGCGGGTCGCCGCTGCCGGTCTGGGCGCTGATGAACACGCCGGCAAGCCCGTAGCAGCCGCCGGCGATGACATAGACGAAAAAGCGCACGAGGACGACGCGCACGCCGACCGCGGCAGCGGCGTCCGGATCGCTGCCGACCGCGTAGAGCGCAGTGCCGAACCGTGTGCCCTTCAGCCAGAACCATGCCAGCAGGACCACGCCGATGACGACCAGCGGCATGGGCAACCAGCCCGGGATCGCGTCGCCGAGATAGAAAGCGCCGAGATCGGGCGAGACGAAGCCGCCGGGCTTGTCCATGACCAGCAGTGTGATGCCTTGCAAGATGAACATGGTCGACAGCGTGACGACGATGGGCTGCATACGCAGCACCGCGATGAAGAAGCCGTTAAACGCCCCGACGAGCATGCCGACGCCAATGCCGGCCAGCGTCCATAGCCAGACGCTCGTTCCGGTCGCCATCGGATCCATCGACGTGGCCAGCACCACATTGACCAGCGAAACCACGGCGCCCGCCGACAGGTCGAAGCCGCCGGACAGGATGACGATGGTCTGGCCCATCGCGGCCAGCGCCGAGGTGGCGCCGCCGCTCGACAGGAACGAGATGTCGAAATAGGTGAGCCGCCCGGCGCTGATCAGGTCGACGACGACGAGCAGCACTGCAAAGACGATCGCCGCGATAATAGCGCCGCGATGCCGCGCCAGGAGGCGCACCAGAAATCCGGCCTGTCCGGTTGTTAACGAACCGACCGCGCTCACTGTGCCGCCTCCAGCATATTGCCGCCATGTCCCAGCGCCGGCCGCATGATCGCGCTCTCGGTGATCTCGTCGCCGGCGAGCTCGGCCACCAACCGTCCGTCATAGAGAACGAGCACGCGGTCGCATTGATGGACGAGTTCGGGAATTTCGGTCGAATGCAGCAGGATCGACCCGCCGGCCGCCACATAGTCGCGCATCATCACGTAGAGCTCGTGCTTGGTGCCCACATCGATGCCGCGGGTCGGATCGAAGAGCAGCAGGATGCGGCTTTCGGCAACCAGCCATTTGGCGATGGCGATCTTCTGCTGGTTGCCGCCGGAAAAGGCGCCTGCCCTTGTCCACAGCGCACGCTTGTCCACCTCGACCGTCGAGAAGGCCGCCTGCACGGCGCGCGCTTCCTCCTCCTCGCGGATCAAGCCGAGCCGGGTGAAGCGGCCGACCACCGGCAGCGATGCGTTCTGCCGACCCGACAATTTCAGGAACAGGCCTTCGGTCTTGCGATCCTCCGGCACCAGCCCGATCGCCATGTTGGGTCTCAGCGCATCGGCCGGCGAGCCGAGCCACACTTTGCGGCCGTCGACCATGACGTGGCCGCGTTCGATCTCGGCCATGCCGAAGCAGGCAAGGAACAGGTCTAGCTGGCCCATGCCCTGAAGTCCGGCGATGCCGAGGATTTCGCCCTTGCGCAAGTCGAAACTGGCGCCGTCGAGTTTTCTGCCCGCCTTGAGATCGCGCACGCCGAGCACCGGCGGACCGAAGACCGCCGCACCCTCGGGCTTTGGCGGAAAGGTCTGCGCGAGGGCGCGACCGATGATCTTCTCGATCACATCCTCGTCCGAGATGTCGGCCACCGGTGCAGTGACGATGTGGCGCCCATTCCGAAGGATGGTCAAGGTATCGCAGAAAGCTCGCACCTCGCGCATGCGGTGGGTGATGAAAACCACCGTCGTTCCGGCGGCCTTGAGCCGCGCGATGATCGTTCCCAACCATTCGACGTCGCCGCCCGAAAGCGTCGAGGTCGGCTCGTCCAGCAGCAGGATGCGCGGGTTCCGGTAAACGGCGCGCGCGATCTCGATCTTCTGGCGGACTGCGAGATCGAGCGTCGCAACCTCGGCGTCGAGATCGACCGAAAAACCGAGATCGGCAATGTGCCGGCCAACCGCCTTGCGCGCGGCCGACCGCCTGATCAATCCGGTCGGGCCGGATGGCGCATAGGGCAGCAGCATATTGTCGAGAACGCTGAGGTCGCGGACCAGCGTCATCTCCTGGAACGCGGTCTGCACCCCGCGATCGTGCGCGGCGCGCGGCGAACCGAGCGCGGCCGGCGCGCCAAGGATGCTGATCTGGCCCTGATCGGGCCGCACCAGCCCCGATAGGAGCTTGACCAGCGTCGACTTGCCGGCGCCGTTCTCTCCCAGCAAGGCGTGCACGCTGCCGGGCGCGATCGCGAAGGAGACGTCGTCAAGCGCGACGGTCGCTCCAAACGCCTTGCGGATGCCGTTGACGGCAATAGCCGGCACATGCGTTGTTGAAGTCATCATTCCCGGTTCCGGCATGCCATGCCTGCATGCGCGTGGGGCCACACAGCGCCCCACGCGCACGGACTGCTGAAGCTTACTCTTCGGGTTGGCCGACGAGCGCCGCGTTGAGACCGATCTCGGGCGTCTGGTCGGAGAAGATCGACGCGAACCAGCCTGGGTTGGAAACCAGCGACGGTTTGAAGGTGTTGCATCCGGCCTTCATTTCGGCCCAAGTGCCCTCGTTGCAAAGCTTGATCGTCTCGTTGGTGACGACCGGCAGCGGCAGGATCGTCGCTTTAGGCACATCCTTGCCCTCGACCGCCTCGATGGCGAGCTTCAAGGCGAGCGCGCCGGAATAAGGCGGCGAGGCATAGGAAATGCGCGGCGCGCCGAGCGGCGCGTAGGGAGAAGCAGCGCCCTCGACCTCCGTGCCTTCCGGCAGCATCTGGATGCGGCCGCCATTGGAGCCTTCGCCGGCGCAAGGCAGAAGCTCGCTGGCCTTCTTGCCCGCCTCGAGCTGCATCGAATTGGCGGTGAAGCAGCCGACCTGCATCCACAGCCCGTTGATATCGCTCCAGTTGCGCGTGGCGAGAATCTTGGAAAGTTCGGTGCGGGCGACCGCCTGGCTCCACATGCCGACAGCCTCGCCGACGATCTTGATGTCGGGGTACTTGGCGAAAACCTCCTTGGCGGCCTTCGTCCGTTGGTCATCGACGGATGTTCCGGGAACGCCCGTGACGGCGATGATGTTGCCCTTGCCATTGAGCTTCTTCACGAGCCATTCGGCGGTCACCCGGCCCGCTTCCAACTGGTCGATATGGACGTTGTAGGCGCAGGGTTCCGTGATCTCGGCGTCGTAGGCGAAGACCTTGACCCCCTTGTCGCAGGCATTCTTCACGACCTGATTGAGCGCGGTCGGCGAGATCGGATAGACGACGATCGCCTCGGCGCCGCTTTGCACCATGGCGTTGATCTGCTGGATCTGGCGTTGCGCATTGGGCCCGGCGACCTGGACTTGCAGGTCGACCTTGTCGGCAAGGCTTTTGTGAGCGGCCATGGCCTTGACCATGTTGGCCGCCTCGGCCTGCCAATCGTTGCCGATGTAGCTCATGCTGAGAAAAATCTTGTGTTTTTCGGCGGCCTCGGCCGCGGAGATGCCAAAAGCGCAGACAGCCATGCCGGCCAGCAGCGCAAGCCGCCGGGCTTTCAATCCGATACCCATATGAAACTCCTCCCGATCCGAACGATCGGATGCCTCCCAAGGGCACGAGACGTGACCTTGCCATCCGATATGGCAACCGTACCACCATTTGATCAAAGATCAATGATGAAATATGCTCAAGACAGGCGACGGCCGGGCGCTTGACGCCGCAGCCGGAAGCCTGCATTCCGGATACGGGCTATGGCGCAGCTTGCGCGGGAAGGTTGAGGGGAGATGGCTGGAGCGGCGTTCAGGAAGCCGGGTGTCGAGATCGCGCCCCTGTCCAAGGAGACCTTGCAGGACAGGGTCTATCGCCATGTCACCGAACTGATCCTCGACGGCAGCATCGTGCCGGGCGAGATGGTAACGGTGCAAAGCCTCGCCGACGCTTTCGGCGTCAGTCCGATGCCGGTCAGGGAGGCGCTGCGGCGGCTGACCGCAGCCAACGCGCTGATGGTGGTTTCAGGCCGCTCGATCGGCATTCCCGCACTCAGCCGCGCACGCCTCGTCGATCTGAGAAACGTCCGCTTCGAGATCGAAGCGATCGCCGCCGCATGGGCGGCCGAGCGCATGGACGAACAAGCCATCGCCCGGCTGCGCCAGCATCTGGACGAACTCGAACAGGCCAACGCGGCGGGAGACGTCAAGTCCTATCTGCGCGCCAACTACGCCTTTCATTTTTCCATCTACCGGGCGGCCGGCTCCGAGAATATTCTCAACATCATCGAGAACCTGTGGCTCCAGATCAGCCCTTATTTCAACATGCTGCACGATTCCGGAAACTATTCGACCGCCAATGCGCACCATCAGGAGATGTTCGCCGCGTTGCGTGACCGGGACGCGGAAGCGGTCAAGGCCGCGGTCCGCGCCGACATCGACGCCGCCTTCGACGTTCTGGTCGGCTTGCTGAAATAGCCAAACGGGTTCCGTCGGCGCCCGAAGCGCGCAGCGGACACGTTCAAGGCATAGCGGCGTTGCAACTGCCGGCTAGCTGGCTGACCGCTTCATCGACGCCGGTCAAGTCGAAATCGGCCTGGCCGCGTCCCGACAGCAGCCCGAAGCGCCACGAAAGTTGGAGCCGGTTCGCGGCGGCAAGGCGCTTTATGCCGTCGGCGCCATCGCGCACCAGCATGCGGCCGCGCGGGCCGACCAACCAGCTCTCGTCGAACTTGTTGTCGTCGTCGACGGTGACCGACATGGTGATCTTGCGATTGGCCGAGACGGTGTCGTTCAATTGCAGCCATTCGGTCCAGCGCGGTTGGCTGTCCGGGCGACAGGCGATGGTCAGGATCGGGCTATAGCTCAGGGCGCCACCGCCGGTGATCAGCTTGTTGGTGGCATGGACCGAAGCCGTGACGAGGCCGTCATCGTCCGTGCCGATGCGCCAGGTGCCGGCATCGGCCTGGGCAAAATCGCAGGCAAAGGCCAGGGCGATCGCCAAGGCGACCACGCGTCGCGTTTCGAAGAATAGGCTCAACCGCCCCTCCAACAACCCTGTGGTTTGCAGCAGAAGCGCAGATAGTGATCAATGCTTGGTATCGACAATGGTCACCATCCGCGAAACGGATCGGCTGTTGCAGTTTCGCAACGAAAAAGGCCGCCTCAAGGGGCGGCCTTCGTCAGTTCCATCAAGTCGGGATTTATTCGGCGTCCTTCGCGGCCTTTTTCTTCGGCGCCGCCTTCTTCTTCGGCTCTTCCGCGTCGTCGCTCTTCTTGTCTTCAGTCTTCTTCGACGCGGCCTTCTTCGCCGGCTTCGCCTTGGTCGCGGTCTCGGCTTCCTCGTCGTCCGCCATCAGCTCTTCCTTGCTGACCTTGACGTCGGTGACCGAGATCTGCCCGAGCAGGTGATCGACGACCTTCTCCTCGAACATCGGCGCGCGCAGCGCATTCAGCGCCTCGGGATTGTTGCGGTAGAACTCGAAGGCTTCCTGCTGCTGGTTGGCCGGGAAGCGGCGAACCTGCTCGAACAGGCCGCGCTGCAATTCCTCGTCCGAGACGGTGACGCCGGCCTTCTCGCCGATCTCGGCCAGCACGAGGCCAAGGCGCACGCGGCGCTCGGCGAGCCGCATATATTCGGCGCGGGCTTCTTCCTCGGTCGTCTCTTCATCGGCGAAGGTGCGGCCGGCCGCTTCCAGATCGCGGTTGACCTGCGCCCAGATGTTGTTGAACTCGGCCTCGACGAGCTTCGACGGCGCCTCGAACGAATAGGCCGCATCGAGCTGGTCGAGCAGCTGGCGCTTGACCTTCTGGCGCGTCATCGAGCCGAACTGGCTCTCTATCTGGCCGCGCACGATCTCGCGCAGACGTTCCAGCGACTCCAGACCGAGATTCTTCGCGGTCTCGTCATTGATTTCCAGCTCACCCGGCTTGGACACTTCCTTGACCGTGACGTCGAAGGTCGCTTCCTTGCCGGCCAGATGCGCCGCCTGGTAGTTTTCCGGGAAGGTCACGGTGACCTGCTTCTCGTCGCCCGCCTTGCTGCCGATGAGCTGATCCTCGAAGCCCGGAATGAATTCCTTGGAGCCAAGCACCAGCGGCTGATCGGTGCCGGCGCCGCCGGCAAAGGCCTCGCCGTCGATCTTGCCGACATAGTCGATGCTGACGCGGTCGCCTTCGGCCGCCTTGCCGGTCTTCGGCTCGTAGCTGCGCGCCGATTCAGCGACGCGCTTGACCTGCTCGTCGATCTCGGCCTCAGGCACGTCGAACACCTGGCGTGTCACCTTGATGTCGGAAAAATCCTTGATCTCGATGGCCGGGATGATCTCGTAATTGAGACGGAATTCGAAGTCGGCGCCGCCGGCCAGGATCTTCTCGGCTTCCTTCTCGTCCTCGGTCATGATGACTTCGGGCTGCATGGCGGCTTTTTCGCCGCGGCCCGAAATGATCGACCGGGTCGAATCGTTGAGGATCTCGTTGACCACCTCGGCCATGAACGACTTGCCATAGACCTTGCGCAGGTGCTGCACCGGCACCTTGCCGGGACGGAAGCCGTTGATGCGAACCTTGTTCCTGGCGTCGGTCAACCGCGCCATCAGCTTGGCTTCCATGTCACCGGCCGGCACGGTGATCTTGATCTCGCGCTTGAGACCGGAATTAAGTGTTTCGGTGACCTGCATCGTAAAACCTTTGTTTCCACCAATGAGGCTGCCAAACGGCTCTCCGCCGTTCACAGCCTGCCGGTATAATCTTGCCGGGAATGGCTTTTGGTACGGAACCTGGCGATTTGACCGGAAATACGGCTCAAACTCTTCCAAACTGCGTTCCAAAATGTGAATAAGTCTTTGTTTTTCCTACTTCTTATCACATTTTGCAGAAGCGGATCGTCGCGTCCCGTCACATTCGACACGCCTTTTGTCACAGGCGAGGCCAATTTTCAACCATCTTCGCGTTTAGGCGAATAACCATCATTTCGGCCCTGACATTGACAGAATGATGGCTATCGCCGGAACCATGCGGACGTGACGAACCGGCAGGGATGGCGGCCGCCGCGATGTTCAGGGAACGATGCGGTATCTCACCTCAGTCCCAAGACCTCGACAAGTCCGGCGAGGCTCTGCTACAGCCCGCCTGAGGCGCGTGTGGTGGAACTGGTAGACACAGCAGGTTTAGGTCCTGCCGCCGCAAGGCTTGGGGGTTCGAGTCCCTTCACGCGCACCACTGAATGCCGGCATGACGATGTTTCGCGGCTAGTCCGCGGCGCCCGGCAAAAAATCAGGAAACCGTCTTAGGCGAGCTTCTTGATGCGCCCCTTGTCGAGGCGGAAGATGCCGTCATTGCCGCCTTGGCGCTGGAAATCATCCTGCAATTCGTCCCATGTGCCAAGATACTGGCCGCAGTCGTCACACCGGATGCTGGTCGAAGGTTCGGCATCGGCAGGAATCCGCAGTCTTATCGTGCCGCAAAAGGGGCACTCCAACTGGTGGTCCAAGTACCCCGTCGCCATCGGCTTCCATCTTTCTGAATGCCACCGCCAGCGTTGAGCGTATACCCATCATGCAACACAATCCAGTGGCGAGACGCGAATGCCGGAAATTGCCCCTGAGATCGATCGACGTTCAGGACGTTCCAGCCATTCCAAGGCGTGAGCTTCGAGGCCGCGCCGCCCTTGGCTCTTCAAGCCATGGATGGCGGCCACCCCGTAGCACACCTTAATATAACGGCTCCTGAAACAGCGTCCTGTCGCCGTCCACCAGCGCCTTGATCTGGGCGGTGCCGTCGCGGGCCAGCGCAAGACGGATGCCGAACGGGCGCACCCGCATGTCGTTCTGGATTGCCGTCCCCTCGCCTTCCGGCAGGTAGAACCGTTCGATGCCGTAATCCGGCGCGATCGTCATTCCCTCGCCGCGAAGATCCCAGCCTTCGGCGACATGACCGCGAATGTCGGCCTCGTCGGCACCGGCCGGTGTCGGCGCCGTGCCGAACCAGGCAGTGCTCGGCGTCCAGTAGCCGTCGGCGTCCTTCTTCAGGCGGACGACGATCGAGGTGTCGTCGCTGGAGAGTTTTCCGGGCGGGATGTTGGCGATCATCTTCACCGGTATGCGCGAGATGTCGTAGCCGAGCATCACATAGTCGCCGCGAAGCAGGTCGCGCGGATCGACCGGCTCGATCTTCAGCAGCACGTCCTTGCCATTGCGCAGGATCGCCGCCCGGCCGGCGATGATCCAGCCCAGGAAGCCGACCTGGACGAGCGCTAGCACCAACGCCGAGATAACAAGCCTCTTTCCGGTGATCATGCCGTGGCTCCTCCGGTGGCCGGACCCTTCATGCGTTTCTCCACGCGGATGATGACGATCGCAAGGATGCCAAGCAGCACCGCCGCGGCAAGGAAGAAGCCGGCCGTGTCGAGCATCGATTGCAGGGTCACGACATAGATCATGGCGAGTTCGAAGGCGAAGCCGAGATAGGCAAGCCAGCGCAGGCCACGGCTCTCGCGCCCTGCGAGCACAATGGCGGCGACGATGCCGGCCAGCGCGACGACCGAGGCAATGGCGAAACCGCTGTTATAGCTGCTTTCGTCGGCCAGTTCGAACTGGATGATGGCCAGCCCGGTGAGGAAGCCAAGCAGGGCATGCAGCGGCAAGCGGCCGCCAAGCTGCACGATCCGCTCGACCGGTTCCGGCGCGAAGACGGCGGCCACGAACAACAATACCGACACGACGACCAGCGGGATCGCCACCGGCAGCGTCTCGTGATCCACGGCGACCAGCACAAGATAGAAGAGCAGCGACAGGATGATCAGGTGCCGCGCCGCCTGGCTGCGGGTCCAGAATGAAACGGCGAACAGCACGACGGCCATGACGAGGAAGAGATGCGGAAATTCGCTGCGGTTGAAATAGTCGAACCCTTTCAGGAATAGCCAGGCGTCGGCGATGCCGACCGAAGCGACGGTCAGCGGATTTGACCGCAGCGCCACCGCCGCCAATGCGGTGCCGGCGCCCCAGGTGATCAAGGCCGAGGCCTCGTCGCCCGACAGATGGTACATCTGGCCGATCAGCGCGATCGAACCGCCGAAAGCAGCCGCCGCCACGATCCACAGAGCCTCGCCGATCGCCGCATGGTCGCGCGTCTTCAGCACAGCACCGCCGACATAGCCGCCAAGGATGACGGCAAAGAGCGCGGCCACCCGCGCCAGCCGCGGAATGGCTTCCCAGTTGGCGGCGACGAAGATCAGGATGGCCGCGCCGAACAGCAGCGCCGCCATCATCGCCAGGATCGAACCGAAGCTCAACGACTGGCGCGCGTTGGCCTCGACGTCGCGCCTCAATGCATCGGCCGTCGGGGCGTCGATCAGTCCGGCCTCGAACCATCGCGCAATGTCCGACCTGACCCGTGTCGCGTAGCCCGCCATGTCTTCCCCCCGCTGCTTGGTCGGTTTTTCAGCTGGAGCTGCCAAACCGTTGACGTCACGGCACTTTCTGATTCTGGCTTCTTTGTGTCAGCTCCGTGAAGGCTTGTTAATGTTGCATTGCACAATTTGCATTGCTGCCATGCAGCCATAGCGCTTTTAAATCGATATGAGCCCGCCTATTTATGGTTCGTACACAAACGGAATGATCCGCAAGAAAAGACGAAACGAGAACTACCATGAACCTGATCCGCAACTACCGCAACTGGCGCCGCTACCGGGACACCGTTTCCGAGCTGAGCCGCCTGAGCAACCGTGAACTGACCGACCTCGGCATCAGCCGCAGCGACATTCCTTACGTCGCTCGCAAGGCGGTCTAATCCTTCGGACCGCGAATGGTCCGAACCAGTTTTGAGAAGAGCATGACAATGAACCTGATCCGCAACTATCGTAACTGGCGCGTTTATCGCGAGACGGTTACCGAGCTGGGTCGCCTTTCCAACCGCCAGCTGCATGATCTCGGCATCGTCCGCGACGAAATCAAGATCATCGCTCGCCAGGCGATCTAACCAACGGAATTTCGCCAGGGTCGACCTCCTCCCCGACCCTGACGAATACGGTCACCCCTTACCTCCTCCCAAGGGTTGACCACCAAAACGGCGCCCGCCGCACCTCCTCCCGCGGCGGGCGTTGTTTCCCCGGAGCAAAATGAATTTTGCTCCAGAGGGTTTGCCCCCTTTCAAATGGCAAAAAGAATTTCGTCAGAGCCGACCTCCTCCCCGGCGATGACGAATAGGCCCAACCTTCACCTCCTCCCGAAGGTTGGCCACCCAAACGGCGCCCGCCGCACCTCCTCCCGCGGCGGGCGTTGTTTCCCCGGAGCAAAATGAATTTTGCTCCAGAGGGCTTTGCCCCCTTCCAAAATGGCAAAACGAATTTCGTCAGAGCCGACCTCCTCCCCGGCGATGACGAATATGGTCGGCCTTCACCTCCTCCCGAGGGTCGACCCCAAAAACGACACCCGCCGGACCTCCTCCCCCGGCGGGTGTTGTTGTTTTCAGGGGCAGCTTTCGCCGTCACGGCCACGTCGCCCCAGGCGCGGCAATTGCAATCGTTCCCCCAAGCGATTATTCCGGCGCTCATGAGCAAAAATCCCATCCACATCGTCGGCGGCGGCCTCGCCGGATCGGAAGCCGCATGGCAGGCGGCCCAAGCCGGCGTTCCCGTTGTGCTGCATGAAATGCGGCCCGTTCGCGGCACCGAGGCGCACAAGACCGAGGGCCTGGCCGAACTCGTCTGTTCCAATTCTTTCCGCTCCGACGACGCCGAGAACAACGCCGTCGGTCTTTTGCATGCCGAAATGCGGCTGGCCGGGTCGCTGATCATGAGCGCCGGCGACGCCAACCAGGTGCCGGCCGGCGGCGCGCTGGCCGTGGACCGCGACGGATTTTCCGACGCGGTGACGGCCAGGATCGAGGCACATCCGCTGATCTCCATCCAGCGCGAGGAAGTTCCCGGCTTGCCGCCGGTCGAATGGGACCAGGCCGTCATCGCCACCGGCCCGCTGACCGCACCCTCGCTCGCACAGTCGATTGCCGAAGCGACGGGCGCCGATGCGCTCGCCTTCTTCGATGCGATCGCGCCGATCATCCATTTCGACACGATCGACATGGACACCTGCTGGTTCCAGTCCCGCTACGACAAGGTTGGGCCCGGCGGCACCGGCAAGGACTACATCAACTGCCCCATGGACAAGGACCAGTATCTTGCCTTCGTGCAGGCACTGGTGGACGGCCAGAAAACCGAATTCAAGCAATGGGAAGGCACACCCTATTTCGACGGCTGCCTGCCAATCGAAATCATGGCCGAGCGTGGCGTCGAGACGCTGCGCTACGGGCCGATGAAGCCGATGGGCCTCACCAATGCGCACAATCCGACCGTCAAGGCCTATGCCGTCGTGCAACTGCGGCAGGACAATGCGCTGGGCACGCTCTACAACATGGTCGGCTTTCAGACCAAATTGAAGCATGCCGAGCAGGTGCGCATTTTCCGCACGATTCCTGGCTTGGAGAACGCCGAATTCGCCCGCCTCGGCGGCCTGCATCGCAATACCTACATCAACTCGCCGACCTTGCTCGACGGCTCGCTGCAGCTGAAGTCGCGCCCCGGCTTGCGTTTCGCCGGCCAGATCACTGGTTGCGAAGGCTATGTCGAAAGCGCCGCCATCGGCCTGCTGGCCGGCCGCTTCGCCGCCGCCGAGCGGCTCGGCCACGCGCCGTCGCTGCCGCCACTCACCACGGCGTTCGGAGCGCTGCTCAACCACATCACCGGCGGTCATATTGTTTCGGATGACGAGCCGGGAAAGCGCTCTTTCCAGCCGATGAACGTCAATTTCGGACTGTTCCCGCCTGTCGAGGTGGTGAAGATCGAAGGCAAACGCCTGCGCGGCAAGGACAAGACAGTTGCCAAAAGGCACGCGATCACGTCGCGTGCTCTGGGTGATTGCCGGCAATGGCTGGGGTTGCCGGCGCAAGCTCAAGCGGCGGAATAACCTTTCAGATTGGCCTGCCGCGGGAAAGTAGGATAGTATCCTACTCGCTCGATCATGGGAGTCATCGCATGGAACCAGCCGAGAAACTGTCCGTCACCGTCACGCCCGCCATGGCGCGCATGATCCGCGAAAAAGTCGAGGACGGTTCCTTCGGCTCGGCGAGCGAAGTCATCCGCGCTGCGCTTCGCGCTTTCCAGCGCGAAGAGGACGAGCATGCCGAACGCATGGCGTCGATCCGGGCGCGCGTGAAGGCGTCGATCGAGGACACGAGGCCGGGTGTTCCATTGGACGAAGCGGTCGAGAGAATAAAAACGCGAATCTCGAAGCTGGCGAGAGAGAGCGATGATCCAGCGTCTCGCCGTCATTCTTAACGAAGAGGCGCTCGCCGATCTGAATTCGATTGCCAGCTATATTCTCGACCAGAGCGGAAGCGAGCACATCGCCATTCAATTTGTCGACCGAATCAAAGTGCGTTGTCAAAACATCGGCAACGCACCTCGTGGCGGTCGCCTACACGACGACATCGTGCCGGGACTGCGAACCGTTCCGTTCGAGCACTCCGCCGTCATAGCCTATGTAATCGAGAGCGACATCATTCGCATCGTCAACATCTTCTACGGCGGCCGCGACTACGAGACATTGATACGAGATGGCGGATCAGGCCCTTCCCAAGATTGGCCCACGAAACAGCTACTCCGCCGGCCGGGCGCCCGCCATCGGCAGTCCCGGCTTCCCCGCCTCGCCAGGATTTCGCCTGACATAGGCTGCTTTCAGGCTCTCGGAGGTTTCGCGCGAGCCGTCATGGCTCCAGCCGGGCGGCTTGATCAGGTAATTCAGCCGGTCGCTCAGGGTCAGATCAGGTGCGAAGGCATCCCTGAACATGCCGATCCATTCGTGGAAAGCCACTTTCAGCGGATTGAAGGTGCCAAGGTTTTTCACGATGCCGTAGCGCGGCCGATCCTCTTCCAACTCCTCGACGAAGGTGCCGAACATCCGGTCCCAGATGATCAGCGTGCCGGCGTAGTTGGCGTCGAGGTAGCGCGGATTGGTGGCGTGGTGGACGCGGTGATGCGAGGGCGTGTTGAAGACGAATTCGAACCAGCCCCACGTCTTGCCGATCGTCTCGGTGTGGATCCAGAACTGCCAGACCAGGTTGAAGCCGAAGGTGAAGGCAATCACCGCCGGATGGAAGCCGAGCAGTACCAGCGGCGCCTGCAGCACGAACATGAAGGTGAACAGGCCCGTCCAGCTCTGCCTGAGTGCCGTCGACAGATTGTAGTGCTGGCTGGAATGGTGGTTGACGTGCTCGGCCCACACCCAACGCACCCGATGCGCGATGCGGTGGTAGACATAATAGCGCAAATCATCGAGCAGGAAGGCCGCCAGGAACACCCAGATCGACAGGCCGAGGTCGAAGAAACGGAACTGCCAGAGCCACAGCAGCGCCCAGTAGGAGACGACGCCGAGCAGCAGCCCGGCAACGACATTGCCGGTGCCCATCATCAGGCTGGTCAGCGTGTCGCGCGTCTCGAACGAGCCCTTGGCCCGGCCGGTACGCACCAGCCACAGCTCGATCAGGATCGCTGCGACGAAGAACGGGATGGCAAGCTGCGTGACCTGCGGAAAATTGTAGTCGTCCATCACGCCGCCCTCTTCGTCGAACTCACATGCTGCGGCTGAAGAACTCTTAGCACAGCGTGCGCGTCGGCAGCGTTGGCGAAGGCGAAGCGGCCGCCTTTCCAGGTGAAATCGGCAAGGCGCAGCGCAATCGTGCCGGCACCATCGTAACTCCGTGCCAATACATCGCGCGGCGTGACGATACGCGTCAGGAAACGGTCTCCGATGCTCTGGACGATGCCGAGGCGCCCGCGCCCGAGTTCCAGGAACGCGGTCCGGCCATCGGATGTGAGGCGGATGGCGGCCGCCGGTTCATCCGGAAAATCCTCGGCAAAACGCTCTCGCGCCTGCTCCGCATCGGCCAGCCTGGCCTCGCGGCTGCCGCCGGTGAAATGAACGGCGGCGACCGACAGCGCGATGCCGAATACGACGATCACGACCAGCACGGGCAGGCTCATGGACAGGCGTCTCCTCCATCCGGCCTGTTGTCTTGGCAACAGTTCCCGGTCGAGCGATTCCTTAGCATAATTGACGTTTACGTCAAAGTGCTGGCCAGCCCACCATCGCGCGACCCAGCATGAGCCAGTGGCGGCGTATGGTCGAGAGTCGCACCGTGCCGTCGAGCGGCGAACCGCGTTCCATTTTCGTCAGGTAGGCTCGCGACAGGACCAGCGGCAGAAAGGCCGGACGCAGCGAAGCCGGCAGACCCGATGCGCCTTTCTCGAAGGCCGAGAGATGCTCCCACGCCAGCGCGATCATGGCGGCGACGGCGCGCTGCGCACCTGGTCCACCATCGTCGGTGACGAATTCCTCCGGAGAAGAACCCGCCGCGGCCAGGATGTCGGCCGGAACAAAACACTGCCCGCGCCTGCGATGCAGCGGCAGCAGGAGCAACAGTCCCGTAATCGCCTGCGCGCAACCAGCCCTGCCCGCCAGTTCGGCGAAACGTGGCGCTTCTCCCGGATCCAGCACCATTGCCGCCAGTTGAATGAGCGCGGCTGCCGTTTCGCCGCAATAGCCTTCGAGATCGGTTCGCGACGGCATCGGGTCGTCATAGAGGTCGAAGATCCGGGCCTCGAGCATATTCTCGAATGCCGGCTTCGGCAGGCTGTACCTGGAAATCGTGGCCTTCAGCGCATCCGCGATCGGATGGCCCGTCTCGGCCCCTTCGGCTGCGATGACATCGCGCCACCATTGCAAGCGCACCTCGCCCGGCAAGGCCTCGCGGATACGATCGCGAATGCCCGCTAGTTCGGCATTGAAGGCGTAGAGCGAAAACAGCGCGTCGCGCTTGTCGGTTGGCGCATAGAGCGCGCTGAGATAGCGGTCATGGTCGGCGGCGCGCACGGCGCCCATGACGATTTCGCCCCTGTGGTCCACGTCAGTCGACGGCGATCAGCGCGGCGGCGACCGCGCGATCCTCGGCGAGCAGGACATTATATGTCCGCACCGCTGCACCGGTCGCCATCGGGTCGGCGGCTATGCCCGCGGCCTTCAAGGCGGCGCGAAGCTGCGCCGGCAAGGGCCGCAAATCCCTGCCCGTGCCGACCAGCAGGATTTCGATCTTATCGGCCTGGGCCAGCAGCCGTTCGAAATCCGCCACCGTCAGCGCAGATGGGTCCGCCGGCTCCCAGCCATGGATGCCCGACGGCAGGCACAGAAGCGAACCGCGATGCGACATGTCGGCGAAGCGGAAGCCGCCATTGCCATACGCCTCGATAGGGGCGCGGCCGGGGAAATGCGCCTCGCGGATGACGATGCCTTTGGCCATCCCTGCCTATCCGCCCTTCGGGCCGCGCGTCAGGTCGCGACCGCCTTGCCGCCGCCGACCGGCTTTTCCTCGTCCGAGCTCGCGGCCTGCGGCCGCAGCTTGAACAGGATCAGCAGCGGTGCGGCGATGAAGATCGACGAATAGGTGCCGAACACCACGCCGAACAACATTGCCATCGTGAACGAGCGGATCACCTCGCCGCCGAACAGCACCAGCGCCAGGAGCGCCAGGATCGTCGTCACCGAGGTCAGCGTCGTTCGCGACAGCGTCTCGTTGATGGCGTTGTTGAGGAGCTGCGGCAGCGGCATCTTCTTGTATTTCCTGAGGTCCTCACGAACGCGGTCATAGACCACGATCGTGTCGTTCAGCGAATAGCCGATGATGGTCAGGATCGCCGCCAGCGACGATTGGTTGAACTCCAGCCCGGTGATGACGAAGAAGCCTATGGTCATGACCACGTCGTGAACGGTCGCCACGATGGCGCCGACCGCGAACTGCCATTCGAAGCGGAACCAGACATAGATCAGGATGCCCACCAGCGCGACCAGCATGGCGATCGTACCTTGCTTGGCCAGTTCCCCCGACACGGTCGGTCCCACCACCTCGACGCGGCGGAAATCGTAATTGTCCTGCAACTCGCCACGAACCTTGTCGATGACGGTCTGCTCGGCATTCTCGCCGCCGTCCTGCGTGCCGACACGGATCAGCACGTCGTTCGGCTCGCCGAATTGCTGCACCTGCACTTCGCCGATATTCAGTTCGGAGAGCCTGGCTCTGATGTCGGCAAGATCGGCATTGCCGCTCTTGGACTTCACCTCGATCAGCGATCCGCCCTTGAAATCGATGCCGTAGTTGATGTCGACGGTCATGAACAGCACCACCGACAGGACCGACAGCAGGCTCGACAGCGCGAAGGTCCAGCGGCGGATACCCATGAACGGGATCTTCGTGCCGGGCGGAATGAAGGTCACCGGCGCCCGCGGCAATTCCTTCGGGCGGGCGCGGCGCAGCCAGATGGACACCAGCAGCCGGGTAAAGGTGAAAGCGGTGAACACCGTGGTCAGGATGCCGATGGCGTAGGTGATGGCAAAGCCCTTCACCGGCCCGGTTCCGAGATAGAACAGCACCACGGTCGCGATCAGCGAGGTGACGTTGGAATCGACGATCGTCGCCAGCGCCTTGCTGAAACCGGTATCGATCGCCTGGATCACGGAGCGGCCGTTTCGCCGCTCCTCGCGGATACGCTCGTAGATCAGAACGTTTGAATCGACGGCCATGCCGATGGTCAGCACGATACCGGCAATGCCCGGCAAGGTCAGCGTCGCGCCAAGCAGCGACAGCAACCCGACGATCATCGCCACGTGCACCGCCAGCGCGATGTTGGCGAGGAAGCCGAGGAAGCCGTAGGCGACGAACATGAAGGCGACGACGAGGATAGAGCCGATGATGCCGGCGACCTTGCCGGCATGGATGGAATCCTGGCCTAGGCCCGGGCCTACCGTGCGCTCTTCGATCACGGTCAGCTTTGCCGGCAGCGCGCCTGCGCGCAGCAGGACGGCGAGGTCGTTGGCGCTCTCGGCCGTGAAATTGCCTGAGATCTGGCCGGTGCCGCCCAGGATCGGCTCGCGGATCTGCGGCGCCGAAATCACCTGGTTGTCGAGGATGATGGCGAACAGCTTGCCGACATTCTGCGATGTCGCCTGCCCGAACCGTGTCGCGCCGCGCGAGTTGAAGGTGAAGGAAACCACCGGCTCGTTGGTCTGCGAATTGTAGGTTGCGGTCGCCTTGGAGAGGTCTTCGCCGGAAACGATGACGCGGTTTTCGATCAGGTAGGGAACCGGCGGATCGTCCTGCGAATAGAGGATCGACGAACCGGCCGGCGGACGGCCCTTCAGCGCATCCTGCACCGGCATCGATTCGTCCACCATCTGGAAGGTCAGCTTGGCGGTCTGGCCGATGATTTCCTTCAGCCTTTGCGGGTCCTGCAAACCGGGCACCTGCACCAGGATGCGGTCATCCCCCTGCCGCTGCACGATCGGTTCGGTGGTGCCGAGTTCGTTGACGCGGCGTTCCACGACCTCGATCGACTGCGCCAACGCAGCCGAGGTGCGATATTTTATGCCGGCGTCGGTCACGCTGAACTTGAGCAGGCCGGGCTCGGAATCGTCCAGCGCCATCTCCTGGACGGAGCCGCCGGTGAACAGGCTGGCGGCGACCGGCTCGGTCAGCGGCTTCAGCGCCGTCTTGGCCGCGTCGAGCTGGTTAGGATCCTGTATGCGGACCTGCACGGTCCTGCCCGTGCCCGCCAGGCCCGTATAGCCTATCTTGGCCTCGCGCAGCAGCGTCCGGATCTCGTCGCGCGTCGTCTCCAGCTGCGCCTTGACCAGGTCGTTCTGATCCATCTGGAGCAGGATGTGCGAGCCGCCCTGCAGGTCGAGGCCAAGCGTCATCTGCCGCTTGGGCACCCAGCTCGGAAGCTGCGCCAGCGTGCTTGCAGGAATGAGATTGGGCGCGGCGAGGACCACTGTGGCGGCCACGGCCAGCCAGATCAGGATCATCTTGAAGCGCGAGAAATAAAGCATATAGCGTCGTCCGTCAGAGCGTGTCCGCGGATCGCTCCGCCTGGAATTTGGTTATTTCTTGGCGTTCTGGTTCGCCACCGGCTCGCCCTTGACACGCACATCGGCGATCGTCGAGCGCAGCGCCGTCACCTTGGTGCCGCCGCCGAGATCGATCTCGAGCTCATTGTCGTCGATCACCTTGGTCACCTTGCCGACGAAGCCGCCGCCGGTGACGACCGTGTCGCCGCGGCGTACCGCGGCAAGCATCTCGCCGCGCTTCTTCAGCTGCGTGCGCTGCGGCCGGATGATGAGAAAATACATGATCACGAAGATCAGGACAAACGGCAAAATGCTGATGAACATATCGGGTGAAGCCCCAATGCCTTGGGCATATGCCGGTGTCACGAACATCGAGGTACTCCTGAATTTTGAAAACAGCCGCCAAAGGGTTCAGTGGATTTGGCAGCCCCGCGAAATTTGGCCGGAATATAGTCGGTAAAGTTGCCAATGCAACTGCGTGGCCGGGCAAATCGGCTGCTTTTCCGGCTTGTTCGCCCGTGTTAGAGCATGGCCGCGAAAAGCGCGAGCGGGTTTTCGCAAAAGATCACGCTCGAACAAACGGTTGCAGCCGATTTTCGAAACCGCCGGGGTCGAACCTGCCCCACGCAAGAACCGAAGCAAAGACCAGAGATGACCGATATCAGCATCGACGCCTTGAACCAGAAACTCGACCGTCTGATCGAGGCGGTCAGCCGCCTCGCCCCGCCGCCTGTGCCCGAAACCGACCTTGGCGGAGCCGATTGTTTCGTCTGGCAGGCGGATCCGGGTTACCTGGAGCCGGTGCGCAAGGTGAACCGCGTCGATATCGGCCTGATCCGCGGCGTCGACCGCGTGCGCGACATCCTCGTCGACAACACAGAGCGCTTCGCCGCCGGCTACGCCGCCAACAACGTGCTTTTGTGGGGCGCGCGCGGCATGGGCAAATCGTCGCTGGTCAAGGCTGTGCATGCCGCAATCAACGCCTCGCCGAAACTCGACCGTCCGCTCAAGCTGATCGAGATCCATCGCGAGGATATCGATACGCTGCCGAAGCTGATGACGCTGCTGAAGGCCGCGCCTTACCGCTTCATCCTGTTTTGCGACGACCTCTCCTTTGACCATGACGATACCTCCTACAAATCATTGAAGGCAGCGCTCGAAGGCGGCGTCGAGGGCCGCCCGGCCAATGTCATCTTCTACGCCACATCGAACCGCCGCCATCTTCTGCCGCGCGACATGATCGACAATGAGCGCTCCACCGCCATCAATCCGTCCGAGGCGGTCGAGGAGAAGGTTTCGCTTTCCGATCGCTTCGGCTTGTGGCTTGGCTTTCACAAATGTTCGCAGGACGAATATCTCGAAATGGTCAACGGCTATGCCAACCATCATGGGCTCGACATCGACCCCGAGCAGTTGCGAGCCGAGGCGCTGGAATGGGCGACGACACGCGGCAGCCGCTCGGGCCGCGTCGCCTGGCAGTTCACGCAGGACCTGGCTGGCCGGCTCGGCAAGCCGTTGAAGGACTAGGCGGGTCGACCGAGCGACGGCAGGAGCCGCCACAAAAGTTCGTGGCCGACCCCGTCCGGGGACGCTGGTTTCTATATCGTGTTCATTCCCGCACAGGCTTTATGCTTCCCAGGACCATGGGAATATCGGTTTGTATGCCGAGCGCATCGGTCGCCCAGGCTTGCATTTCCGGTGAAGCATCGCCTGATTTCAGGATGGAAATGGCCAGCTTGGACATGTCCGTGGGCGGCTTGGTATTGATCACCGCATAGGAGAAATAACCGGCCAGAGCGGCACATCCGATCGAAATGACCGGCGCGACAATTAAAGCAGTCGCTCGCACATGCGATTGCCAGCGATGGGTTGGACTGGCAGACGGAAGTTCATCCTCTTCGACAAATTCAGTCATTCCACTCTCCTTGCAGAGCGCCGAAAATGACTTTCCTCTATATTAGTTAAAATGCAGATAATCGCTTTTCTGACGGCGCCCCCCGAATTTGGAACGGCGACATATATGGAAACAACGACGTGGATCCCGCAATCAACTGAAAAAGCCCGCTCCTTGCGGGGCGGGCCGAGCCGGCGGGCCGGACTGGAGGTCAGGCGGCCCGCAAATCGCTTTTTTTATTCTATTCGAAATAACCCCGACTATTCGAGATAGCCGGAGGGATCGACCGGGGCCGAGTTCTTGCGCACTTCGAAGTGCAGCTTCGGCGAGTCCGTCGTGCCGCTCATGCCCGACAGCGCGATCTCCTGGCCGCGCTTGACCTTCTGGCCGCGCTGGACCTCGATCGAGCTGGCATGGCCATAGACGGTGACCAGGCCGTTCTCGTGCCGCACCAGCACCGTATTGCCGAATTCCTTGAGGCCGTCGCCGGCATAGATGACGACGCCGTTCTCCGCCGCCTTGACCGGCGTGCCTGTTGGCACGGCGATGTCGACACCGTCCTTGCCGGAGCCGAAGCCGGAAATGACGCGACCACGCACCGGCCAGCGCATCTTGCCGATGCCCGTAGCGTCGGGTGCCGCAATATCGTCGTCCTCGGCCTGCTGAATGACTTTCGCGTCTTTCTTCGGCGGCGTGTAGGACGCCAACGTTTCCGACGGCGTTGCCTTCACGGGAGGCTGCGTGGTGGCCGTGGTTACCGGATCGACCTTCGCCGGCTTGGCGGCGGCGACGGTCGCTGTTCCACCCGCCGGCACCTTCAGGATCTGGCCGATCTTCAGCAAGCCGTCCTGCATGCCGTTCGCCTGCTTGATGGCGACAACGCCGACCCCGGTCTTCCTGGCGATCGAGGAAAGCGTATCGCCCGATTGCACCGTATAGGTGCCGCCGGCGCCGGCCTTGGGCGCGGCGGCGGCCATTTGCGGCGCGGGCTTGTTGTCCTTCGGCTTGTTCGCCGCGGCCGAAGCATCGACCTGCGCGGCCGGCTTGCCCTCCTTGAGCTTCGGCTGCTGCGGCAGCACGGCGACCTTGTCCGGCGCGGTGGCCGGCAAGTCGCGCTTGCCATTGGCGGGCTTGGCATCGGCCACCTTGGGCTCGGCCTTGCTGGAATAGGCGTAGGCCGGAATGATGATCTTCTGGCCGGTCTTCAGTCCCTTGGTCGCGCTCAGCCCGTTGACCTTCATGATCACGTCGGCCGGCACCTTGTAGTGTTGCGCCAGGCCGGAGATCGTTTCACCGTCCCTGACGACGATTTCGGTAGCGTGCGGCGTGCCGGCCATCTTGGCGTCGGGCTGGGCATCCTTGAACGGCTTGGCCGCGGGAGCAACCGTGCCGGTCGTCGTCCGGTCGACATGCGGTGCCGGGCGCACCAGAGCGGGCGCCGATGCAACACGTACCGGATTGGCGGCGGGTGCCAGCGCCGGAGCCGGCTGTGCCTGGGCGACCGGCGGCGGCAGCGGCCGCGTCGAAACAGGTTCGAGGCTGGAGCGGCTGACCGACTGCGTGTGGCTGCCATCGAGCGGCGCGGCGGCGACATCGCCCGGATAGGGCTGTTGCACGGCATCCTGCTTGTTGATGATGGCGCGCTGGTTGTTTGTCGAGGAGGTGAAGACGTCGTCGACGCCGTTGAACCGCGATACTTGCGAGCTGCACCCAGCCGCAGCACCCGCGATCATGAGAACAGCGCAGCCCCGCGCCAAATTGCGACTGTTTGCCTTCAAAACACTGAGTTGCATCGCACTAACCCGCACAAACTCTGCACCAACTGGACAGGATTAAAGCGCGTTAATGTTACTGGTCGGTTAACCCATTAGAATCAGACGCAAATTTTCTTAAAATATTTGGGGACGGCCAACTCGGCTGATCGGCACACCAAACCGCCCCCGGTATGGCGGGCGAAGCAACCTTCCCGAAGCTAGGCCGTGAACTCATAAAGGCGCAGTGGCCGAGATGTGTGGGAAGCGGCCCTCTGGCTCACTTCATCTCAATACGGAGTGCAGCGTTAGAAAGATTCCATAAGCGCTTGCGCCTAAGGCCATGAGAGCAATGATGAGGAACATACTCTTGTCGTGCCTCGACGTGAATGGCTCCTTCAGCGCCCCCAGCACCATCTTAACCGATAAAGCCATAAGCATTACGGACATAACAAACATCGCGATAAAAATGCTCTTCGGATATATGGGCCGCAACAGAATGCCTGCTATGACAATCGCGAGGCTGGCGGCTATGAGCGCTTTGTAACGCCATGGCAGCCGACGATCATTCATATCGATATCCCCTGCCGATGACGCTTGCACGCACCACCGTTAGCACGCGTTGGTTGCATCAGCGTTAAGCGGGGCGGATAAGTTCGGATGGCAGTTTTGGGCCGTATCCGACTGGCGGCTTTTATATTGCGACGGAACCTGATTCAGCTCCGCGTAAGTCGATATGACCTAACCGACTTCGAGTGGCGCGTGATCGAGCCACTTCTCCCCAACAAGCCGCGTGGCGCCTCTGGCTTGTCGATGTGAGTCTACAAACCTAGATAACGGCCGCCAAGCTGCGCAATACCGGCTGCAGGCGCACGAGGCCGATATCCTCGCGCTCGAAACGGCTGCCGACCTTGGTGAGCTTGGCCAGCACCTGCTCGCCCTCCTCCGGTCCGATCGGCGCGATCACGATGCCGCCGCTCGACAATTGGTCGAGCAGGAAGCGCGGCAGGCTGTCGAAGGCGGCCCAGGCGACGATCCGGTCGAACGGTCCTTCGGCAGCCAAACCGGAGGAACCGTCCACCTGGCGCGCAATGACGTTGCCGATGCCGAGCGCCTCGAACCGCTGCCTGGCCTGTTCGACCAGCGTCTTGTAGCGGTCGATGGTGACGACCCGGCCCGCCAGGCGCGACATCACCGCTGCCGTATAACCGGAGCCCGTGCCGATCTCGAGCACGCGGTTGCCGACTTCGATGGCGAGTGCGGCGATCACCGCCGCCTGCATGTCCGCACCCTCGATCGCTTCGCCGCACTCGATCGGCAGCATGCGGTCCGACCAGGCGATGGAATGGAATTGGGCGGCGAGGAAGCCGCGCCGCGGCGTCGCCTCGAAAGCCGCGATCAGCGCCTTCGGCACGGTCCCCCTGCCGCGCAGGCGCAGCAGGAAGGCCGCAAATCCTTCTCGGTCATCGATTGGCAGGTTCATGCAAGGGCCTTGCTCAGTTGGTCACGAATCTCATGCGCGGTGAGGTCGAGCTGCAACGGCGTCACCGATACCAGGCGATTGCGCAGGGCAAAAAGGTCGGTGCCTTGCTTGCCCTCGACCGGCTCGCGGCCGAAGCGCAGCCAGTAGTAAGGCAGGCCGCGCCCGTCGCGGCGTTCGTCGACCCACAGGCTGTGCACGAGCTTGCCCTGCGAGGTGACCACCGTGCCGGCGACCTCTTCAGGCAGGCAGTTCGGAAAATTGACGTTGAGCAGCACGCCATCCGGCAACGGCGTCGCGACGAGTTTCTTGAGCAGCGCCGGCGCCAGCGCCTCGGTGGTCTCGTAAGGGACCACGCGGTCCTCGCCGACAGTGCTGTAACCCTGGCTGAGTGCGATCGAGCGTATGCCGAGCAACGCGCCCTCCATCGCGCCGGCGACAGTCCCCGAATAGGTGACGTCGTCGGCGATGTTGGCGCCGGAATTGATGCCAGACAGGATCAGGTCGGGCGCGCCGGGCAGGACCTTCTTGACGCCCATGATGACGCAGTCGGTCGGCGTGCCGCGGACGGCAAAATGCTTCTCGCCGATTTTCCTCAGCCGCAGCGGCTCCGAGATCGACAGCGAGTGCGCATAGCCGGACTGGTCCTGCTCCGGCGCCACCACCCAGACATCGTCGGACAATGTGCGCGCGACGCGCTCGAGCGACGCCAGGCCCTCGGCATGAATCCCGTCGTCATTGGTCAAGAGAATGCGCATGAAGCCGCCTTCGCAGAATTGGATTGATGGCAGCGCTCTATGGCGCCCCCCTCTGGCCTACCGGCCATCTCCCCCACAAGGGGGGAGATCGGCAGTTCCATGACCGCCGACTTCCTTGTTACGCCAATAATTGGCGAAAGCCGGGATGAGAGGGCGATCTCCCCCCTAGTGGGGGAGATGTCCGGCAGGACAGAGGGGGGCGCGAAGGAATGCGACACTGCCAAGCTAGTCACTTCGATGATTCGATCTTTTCCAGCCCGCCCATGTAAGGCCGCAGCACTTCAGGAATGGTTACGCTGCCATCCTCGTTCTGGTAGTTTTCGATGACGGCGATAAGTGCGCGCCCGACAGCGGTGCCCGAGCCGTTCAGCGTATGGACGAAGCGATTGCCCTTGCCATCCCTGTCCTTGTAGCGGGCGTCCATGCGCCGCGCCTGGAAATCGCCGCAGACAGAGCAGGACGAGATTTCGCGATAGGCGTTCTGGCCGGGCAGCCAGACCTCGATGTCATAGGTCTTGCGCGCGCCGAAGCCCATGTCGCCGGTGCACAGCACCATGGTGCGGAAAGGCAGGCCGAGCCGCTTCAGCACTTCCTCGGCGCATTGCGTCATCCGCTCGTGCTCTGCCAGCGAGGACTCCTGGTCCGTGATCGACACCAGCTCGACCTTGTAGAACTGGTGCTGACGCAGCATGCCGCGCGTGTCGCGCCCGGCGGAGCCTGCCTCCGACCGGAAGCACGGCGTCAGCGCCGTATAGCGCAGCGGTAATTTCTCATGCGCGGTGATCTCCTCGCGCACCAGGTTGGTGAGCGGCACTTCGGCGGTGGGGATCAGGCCAAGCCTGCCGTCTCCATGCGGCGTGAAGAACAGATCCTCCTCAAATTTCGGCAGCTGGTTGGTGCCGAAAAGAACATCGTCCTTGACCATCAGCGGCGGAATGACTTCCTCGTAGCCATGCTCGGTCGTGTGCAGGTCGAGCATGAACTGGCCGAGCGCGCGTTCCATCCGCGCCAGCCCGCTCTTCAGCACGGTGAAGCGCGAGCCGGACAGCTTTGCCGCACGCTCGAAATCCATCATGCCGAGAGCTTCGCCGATCTCGAAATGCTCCTTCACCCAGTTCGGGCGAGTCGGCACCTCGCCGACGATATGCTTGACCACATTGTCGTGCTCGTCCTTGCCGACCGGCACGTCGTCGAGCGGCACGTTGGGCAGCACCGCCAGCGCGTCGTTCAGCGCCTTGTCGAGCTCGCGTTCGCGCGCCTCGCCGTTCTGGATGAAGGCTTTTATCTCGCCGACTTCGGCTTTCAGTTTTTCGGCAAGGGCCGCATCGCCCGAGCGCATGGCGTTGCCGATCTCCTTCGAGGCGGCGTTGCGGCGTTCCTGCTTGGTCTGCAGCTCGGTGACATGTTCGCGCCGCGCCTCGTCCCTGGCGATCAGGTCCTCGACGGTGGACCGCGCTTCCTCGACCGACCAGGAGCGCTTCGCCAGCGCCTCGACAAGGGCCTTCGGGTTGTCGCGAATCCATTTGATGTCAAGCATGGTCTGAAAGCTCCTGCGGTAGCTTGCCGCCAAAGCGCACGGCGGTTTGCGCTACGATATGCTCAAGAATATAGCCTGAAACGCATCGCCGGTTCGCGATGCGTTTCAGGCCAGAGGGGGTAAACCGCATCTCTGATCGATGCAAGATCGGGCTTGGGTGACGGCAGGGCCGCGAGCCCGCTTTCGACTGGTGAGGGATAGCGCGACAGTCCAAAAATAAAAAACCCGCCTCGGCGGCGGGTGGTTGGCGCAAATCAGCACCATAGGCAAATATCTACCATAGTGGCGGGCAGGAAGTCAAGAAAAAATTCCTATCGGCGTCGGACCGCGAATCGATTTCCGAGCCCGGCAGCCCGCAGGGGCGACGCGCCTTGCCTATGTGGAGGATGCGTCCGCCGGCTTTTCCGCCACCTCTTCCTCGGACTGCTGCTTCTCTCGCGCCAGGCGTTCGCGCTCCTGGCTGCGCTCGATCAGCCTGGCCGACCAGATGGCGACCTCGTAGAGCAGGATGGTCGGGATGGCGAGCCCGATCTGGCTCATCGGATCGGGCGGCGTCAGCACCGCCGCGACGACGAAAGCGATGACGATCGCCCATTTGCGTTTCTCGGCCAGCGCCTTGGACGACAGCATGCCGACGCGCGTCATAAGGCTGGTCACCACCGGCAGCTGGAACACCAGCCCGAAGGAGAAGATCAGCGTCATGATCAGGCTGAGATATTCCGACACTTTCGGCAGCAGCGAAATCTGCACCTGATCGTTGGTGCCCGACTGCTGCATGGCGAGGAAGAACCACATCACCATCGGCGTGAAGAAGAAATAAACCAGCGAGGCGCCCATCAGGAACAGGATGGGCGACGCGATCAGGAACGGCAGGAAGGCGTTGCGCTCGTTCCTGTAGAGGCCGGGGGCGATGAACTTGTAGATCTGCGTGGCGATCAGCGGAAAGGCGATCACCATGCCGCCGAACATGGCGAGCTTGACCTGGGTGAAGAAGAATTCCTGCGGTGCGGTGTAGATCAGCTCGACCTTGTGTGGGTCGAGCCCCGCCCATTGGGTCGCCCATTTGAACGGCACGACAAGCAGGTTGAACAGCTTCTTGGCGAAGAAGAAGCAGACCAGGAAGGCGACGAAGAAACCGCCGAGCGACCAGATCAGCCGCCGGCGCAACTCGATGAGATGCTCCATCAGCGGCGCCGACGATTTCTCGATCTCGTCCTTTTCCTTGTCCGAAACGCTCACTTGGCGGCTCCCGCCGTCTTTTTGGCAACCGGCTTCTTCGCCGGAGCCGGTTTCGCCTCGGCCTTGGTCGTGGCCGCCTTGGCTGTTGCCGGTTTGGCAGCCTTGGAGCTTTCAGCCTTTGACGCCGCCACGGGGTTCGCCGGCGCTTTGGATGCTGGCGCGGCCTTGGCGCTCGCCGCTTTCGCAGGCGCGGAGGCTTTTGCGCCATTCGCCGAAGCCCTGGCAGACGCAGGCTTTGCCGCTTTCCCTGCCGCGGGTGCCTTTGGCGTCAGCTCTGTCGGCACTGAAGACGCCACCACCGATTCGTCGGTCATGACCGGGAAAATCGGCGCGGCGGGCGTGACATCGGGGTCATTGGGCCCCGCCATGGTGGTCGCGCCGTTCTTCAAAGGTTCGGCCGACTGCGGTACCGAGCCGGCGGGCGCTGCCGTATCGGCGGCCGGCTTCGGCTTCATCGCCGCGTCGACGCCGGAACGCACATCGGCGGCCGCCTGCTCGAACGGATTGAGCTGCTTCCTGATCTCGGCAACCGGGCTGAGCCCCCTTAGCTCGTCGACCGACTTCTTGACGTCGTCGAGCTCCGCTTCCTTCAGTGCCTCGTTGAACTGCTTCTGGAAATCGGCGGCCATGGCACGCAGCTTCGCCGTCGTGCGGCCGAATGTGCGCAGCATGTTGGGCAAATCCTTCGGCCCGACGACCACGATCATGACGATCGCGATCACCAGCATTTCGGTCCAGCCGACTTCAAACATGGCTATCCGTTCCGACTAATGCATGCCGCCCAAAAGTGCGAAGCGGTTTTGGGACAACGACACGCACAAAGCAACAACCCTTGGCTCAGCTCTTGCTGGCCTTTTCCTTCGCTGCCGAAACGGTTTCGTCGGCGCGATGTTCGACGGTCCGCTTGTCATCGGCAACGTCGTCGTCGGCCATGCCCTTCTTGAAGCTCTTGATGCCCTTGGCCATGTCGCCCATCAGCTCGGGTATCTTGCCGCGGCCGAACACCAGAAGCACGATGACCAGCACGATCATCCAGTGCCAAATCGAAAATGAACCCATAGCAACTCTCTCTCGAATGGTTTCCCTGGCGATGATCTATGCGTTTTCGCGTTGGGATTCAAACACAACCGCGACAGAGTTTATGAAAGGGTGTCGGATGTCACGCATTTTCGGCGATGCGGTCCGCTACCAATCGGCGCATCTAGCCCGGGAAAGCCTCCAGGAACAGAGGCTTGCGGTCAATCTTCCGTGACGCGCGGCGTCAGCAGGCCGAGTTCCTCGAGATCGATATCGGTCAGTGGATCCTCGTCCTCGGTCAGCGCATCCGGATCGGCCGGCGGCTGCGGAATGGAGAAATTCGACGGCATGCGGCCCGAAAGCAGGCCGGCGCCCTTCAACTCCTCCATGCCGGGGAGATCGCGGATTTCCTCGAGCGCGAAATGGTCGAGGAAGGTTTCGGTGGTGCCATAGGTGACGGGACGGCCGGGCGTTTTGCGCCGGCCGCGCATGCGCACCCATTCCGTTTCCAAGAGCGTATCCAGCGTGCCTTTCGAGGTTTCGACGCCTCTGATGTCCTCGATCTCGGCGCGCGTCACCGGCTGGTGATAGGCGATGATCGCCAGAACCTCGAGCGCCGCGCGCGACAGCTTGCGCTGTTGCACGGTGTCACGGCTCATCAGGAAGGCAAGATCGCCGGCGGTGCGAAACGCCCAGGCATCGCCGACCCGCACCAGGTTGACGCCGCGGCGCGCATAGATCTGCTGCAGTTCGGCCATCGCGAGCGCGATGTTGATGCCATCGGGAAGGCGCGCGGCCAACTGCTTTTCGCTGACCGGCTCGGCGCTGGCGAAAACGATCGCCTCGGCCATGCGCACCGCCTCCGCCATATGCAGCCGCTCGGCGGGATTCTGCGCCGGATTCTGGGCCGGATTCTGAACCGAAGCCTGGTCGATCTCGCCCTCCTCCGGCTCGTTGTCCATCTTGAACGGGATAACGGAAGCGTTGGCGCGTTCGCTCATGATGCCACCTCGACTGCCTTGATTGCCTGTGCGCGGTGGTCGCGCAGATAGATCGGCGCGAACACCTCGTCCTGCCGCACATCCATCTTGCCCTCGCGCACCAGTTCCAATGTCGCCGCGAACGAGCTGGCGATCGCGGTGCGCCGCTCTTCGGGGCTGGACAAGTATCGGACGAGAAAACTGTCGAGCGCCGTCCAGTCCCGCAAGCTTCCGATCAGCCTGGTCAGGATGTCGCGCGCGTCCTTGAGCGACCAGACGCCGCGCCTAGCGATCGTGACATTGGTGATTGCCTGCTTCTGCCGCTGCTGGGCATAGGCGGTGAGCAGATCGTAGAGCGACGCCGAATAGGCATTGCGCTTCTCGATGATGACCATTTCCGGCATGCCGCGCGCGAACACGTCGCGGCCGAGGCGGTTACGGTTGACCAGCCGCGCCGATGCATCGCGCATGGCTTCCAGCCGCTTGAGCCGGAATTGCAGCACCGCCGCCAGTTCTTCGCCGCTTTCGCCTTCTTCTCCCGGCTGCTTTGGAATCAAAAGCTTCGATTTGAGGAAGGCGAGCCACGCCGCCATCACCAGATAATCGGCGGCGAGCTCCAGTCTCAGTGCCCTCGCCGTCTCGACGAAAGCCAGATACTGTTCGGCCAGCGCCAGGATGGAGATGCGCGCCAGATCGACCTTCTGGTTGCGGGCGAGATGCAGGAGGAGATCGAGCGGGCCTTCGAAGCCAGCCACGTCGACGACCAGCGACGGGTCGCCCGTCAGCCGTGAATCGCCGTTCTCGGCCCACAGGCGGTCCATCGGTGCGGCTTTCGCGGCCTTGCTTTCCAATGTTTCCGCCACTTGTCCTGTCACGTCCTCTTGCTAGGCCACCGCATCGAAATAGGTGGCGAATTCGGCGCGTATCTCGGTTTCTTCAGCCGCGTCGCGTTTTTCTATATAGGTCATTGCCCGGTTTGCGCGCTCCAGCGACTTGCCCTCAAGCCCTTTGGTTCGCGATGCGATGCCCGCCATCTCCTCGAAAACGCCGTTGCAGTGAAGGACCAGATCGCAGCCGGCCGCAAGGATCGAGGCCGCCTTTGTCGGGAAATCCCCAGAAAGTGCCTTCATCGAGGTGTCGTCGCTCATCAAGAGCCCATCGAAGCCGATCTCGCGGCGAATGACCTCGTCGATGACCTTGCCGGAAGTGGTTGCCGGGTTCTTGGGATCGATCGCGCTGTAGACGACATGCGCGGTCATCGCCATCGGCAGGTGGTTGAGTTCCCTGAACGGCGCAAAATCGTGCCGCTGCAGCTCGCTCATCGAAGCGTCGACGACAGGCAATTCGAAATGCGTGTCCGCGAAGGCCCGGCCATGGCCGGGAATGTGCTTCATGACCGGCAGCACGCCGCCCGACATCAGGCCTTCCGCCGCGGCACGACCGAGCTCGATAACCGGGCGCGGCTCCTTGCCATAGGCGCGCGCGCCGATGACGTCGCTCGCCCCTTCGATCGGCACGTCGAGCACCGGCAGGCAATCCGCCGTGATGCCGTAGCGCAGAAGGTCGAAAGCGTGCAGCCGCGCCATCAGCCAGGCGGCGCGGGCTCCGGCGTCGTGGTCGTCGCGCCACAGCGCACCGAGCGCGCCGCCGGCTGGATAGTTCGGCGCCAGCGGCGGCCGCAGGCGCTGCACCCTGCCGCCTTCCTGATCGATGAACACCAGCGCGTCCGGGCGCCCGATGCAGTCGCGCATCTCGGCGACCAGATCGCGGATCTGCTCGGTCTCGCCGATGTTGCGGGCAAACAGGATGAACGCCCACGGGCATTCATTGCGATAGAAACTGATTTCTTCGCGGGTGAGCGATTTCCCGGCACAGCCAAGGATCATGGATTTTGATTCGGTCATGCCGACGAGTCTAGAATCTTCCGCGGCCAAAGGGAATCACGTCGAAAAATCAAAAGAAAACCGGCGCGGCGTTGATGCCGCGCCGGTTTTCGAACTGCTCTCCTCCAGCACGGGAGGTGAATAACTACCTCGACACGAAACAGTTGCCGCCGGCAGCCTTGTAGCTGGTGCACAGATTGATGGCATCGTTGCGCGACTGCGCAGGCACGCGGACGCGGTAGAAAGTCCCCTTGCCGGCGATCTCCGCCTTGACGATGTTGGCGGTGCGGCCGGAAAGCACGCCGCCGTAGCGGCGCTGCAGGTCCTGATAGGTCGACTGCGCGCTTTCGACCGTCGGCTGCGAGGCGATCTGCATCGACCACGAACCGCCGCCGGTCGAGGGCGCCGCCGGACTGATGGAGGCAACCTGATCGGGCTTGACCTCGCCGACCACGTCGACCGGCTGGTCGGACGGACGCTGCGGCGCGACCGGAACCTTGGCCGGCGTGTTGGCCGACTGGGCCTTGGCTTCCGTCTTGGGCTCGGCCACCGGTTTCAAGGCCGGCTCATCGTCCGCCTGTGCGGCGGCCGGCGCCACCGTGCCGGTCTGATCGGCATCGGCCTGAGCCGACGGCGCGACATGTTGCGGCGCCGGATCGACCGGCTCCACGGCAGCCACTTGCGGTGCGGCGGGCGCCGGATCCTCACGCGGCACCAGCGACCCGTCCGATTTGACCACCATGGTCCTGACCTTGCGCGGCGCCACGGCGACGACGTCGGGATTCGTTCCCTTGTCGGCATCCTGGAGAACCTGCGCGATGCGGTCCTCGGACTTGGCTGCGGGCGCGGCGTTGTCGGCTGGCGCCGCAACGGCGGTTGAAGCATTGCCGCTGTCGCCGTCCGTCACGGCGGCTGCGGTCTGGTCGGGCGAGAGATCGACGGCGCGAGCCGGATCTTTCGCCGCCACATCGACCGGCTCCTCGACATTGGTGACGAGCTTCTGCTGGACCGGCTCGGCGGGTCTGGCACCCTTGGCCACCGCGTCGTAGACCTTGTTGTCCTGGTTCGGCACCACCGCACCACCCGGGTTTTCCGGCTTGACCTTGATCGGTGCGTTGTCGGCCTTGACCAGGACCGGGGCGTCACTGCCGCCCTCGCCGCCCAGAGACAGCGCGAACGCGCCGAGACCACCGGCGACAACGACCGCACCGACAATGGCGGCGATGAACAGGCCGCGCCTGCGCGGTGACCCGCCGGCCTCGCGTTCGGCGAGACCAGGAACCGACATCGCCTCATCCAACTCGGGATCGTAGTCGAGCTCGTCGACCGCAAACTCGTCGGCTTGTGAACCCGGCTGGCTGCCGGGCAAGTCGTCGACGTCGAAGCCATTGGTGGCGTCGGCATAACCTGCCGGCGCTGTCGCGCGGGCAGACATTTCCGCCGGCCGTGCCGCGTAGGTGCGCGCCTCGGGCTGATAGCCCGGCTTGAGCCCCTCATAGCCCGGCTTGAGCCCCTCATAGCCCGGCTTGAGCGTCTCATAGCCCGGCTTGAGAGCCTCATAGCCCGGTTCAAAGGCATCGTATCCCGACTTGAAGCCGGGATTGTAGGAGTCGTCGGCATAGGACGCGCTGGCGTTTGCGGGAGCCGCGGCGACATCCACTGTATTCATCTCGGTCAGCAGATTGGAGAATTCGGCGTCGAGATCGTCGTAGCCGGGCGCGGCCGGCTCGTCCTCTTCGAAGTGCAATTCCGGAATGTCGAGATCATCCTGAAGCGCCACGACGCGCTCCGGCACATCGACGGTCTCGACGTCGGGCATCTCGTCATCGAAAGGGGACTGCTCGCGCTGCGCGGCGGCCGGCGCCGCATAAGCGGCAGGCTCAGCCGCACGATAGGTCGGGACCGCGGCAGCCGGCGCCGCGGCCATGGGGGCCGCCGAAGCCATCGGCTGGGCGGTAAAACTCGCCTGTTGCGGCTGCGGGACCGGCGTAACCCGGCTCCACGAGCGGGCCGGCTCGGGCGGCGTGGACTGCGTCGTCAGCCAATCGAGGGGATCGTCGCGGAAAGTTTCCGGCGCGGCGGGATCCGCGGCGACGCCTTCATCCAGGTCGATGCCTTCGGCCAGGTCGATGCTTGCGGCGAGTTCCGCTTCGAAATCATCGTCCTCAGAGGCAGTAGCATGCGCGCCGAGGTCCTGATCCTGAAGCTCATCGAGCATGAGATCGTCAAGATCGACGTCAGCGGTCGAGACCGCCTGATGCTGCTGCGCCGCCGCAGGTTCGTCCAGGTTCCAGTCGAGGTCACCGGCCGCCGATTCTTCGTCGGATTTCGCGGTCGCGGCGACAGGCTGCTGAACCGCGACCTCCTCCTTGGCCACCGGCGCCGGGCGTGCGCTCATAGCGCCCAACAGCGCGTTCAACTCGTCTTCAAGGCTACGCTCGTCGGCAGCGGCATGGACCGGTTCGGCCATAGCCGGGGCGGTCGGCTGAACGGTGGCAGCCTCAGGCTCGGCAGCCGGCTCGTCCGTCGCTTCGGCAAGCGCGTCGTTGAAGTCCTGCTCGAAAGCATCGTCGAGTGGCTCGTCGGCGGCCAGGTCTGCCGCCTCGCCTTCCGCATCCGTCGCCTTGGCGAACACGTCATCCATTTCGTGCGCATCGGCCGTCTCGGCGGTCACGTCGTGCGCGTCAAGCGCATCCGTCTCCGCAGCCACGGGCGCATCGGTCGCGACCGAGTGATCGGCAGCCAGATCGAAATCGATATCCGCCAAAGCGTCGTCGAAAGCCGTGGCGTCATCAAAGCGATCGCCAAAATCCTCTTCGGAAAACGCCTGGTTCGCGTTCAGCTCCGCCTCGACGGGAGGCTCGACCGGAGCCGCGGCCGCTTCAGGCTGCTGCTCCGCCACGTGACCATCGAGCATCAGTTCGTCTTCGCGCGAAAGAGCAAAGCCATCGTCGAATTCATGGTCGACGGCCGGCTCCGCGACAGGCTCCGCCACTTCGGCGGCCAGGGCGGGCTCGGCCGCATCGATCGCGTCATCAAGCCGGAAGTCCTGATCGAGCGATGCCGCAAGCTCGTCCGCCATGGGCAGATCGTCATCGAGCGGCGAAACGCCATCGAGGGAGCTGGCTACCGCATCGTCGAAATCCGTATCGAAAGCGGGATCGACAACTGGCGCGGCCTCGGCGACGACAGCTGCGTCATCGACCCCATGCGCATCGTCGAGCTGCATGTCGTCGAACGCCATGGCGAGTTCGTCATCCGTGCCGTCGGTAGCGGCGGCATCGAAGGCCGGCTCATCAACATCGGCGACGGTCGCTGCGTCGCCTTCGGCAAAGTCGAAGTCGCCCATCAATTCCTTTTCGAGATCGATGTCGAAATCGGCCTCCTGCGCCTGCTGATCAGCGGCGGCTTTCGGCTGGGCGGGCGCCTGGGGCCTGACCGGCTGGCGCGGGTCGAACCCCATGATCCTGGTCAGTTCCGCGAACGGATCATCGTTGGCGATGTCGTTGTTGTCGGCTATTCTCAGCTGGGTTCTGTCTGCCATTATTGTTCCCGAACTCGCACTCATTCGGACGCCATGGACGTCGCGCAGGGTTGGCCCTTACCAGCGCAATGTGGGCAAAAGGTGACAGGTTTTTTAGTCAAACCTAACGCATTTCGGTGGGCGCGGCGGCGCCGATCAGCGTCAGGCCGGACGTCAAGACATCCGAAACAGCCTGCACCAGCCCTAGTCTGGCATGCGTCAATTGTCGGTCGTTAACCTTAACAAAACGTAAGTCCGGATTATCGGTGCCGCGGTTCCAGTGCCCGTGGAAGCTTGAGGCCAGATCGTAGAGGTAGAATGCCAGCCGATGCGGCTCGAGCGCAAGTGCCGCCGACTCGATCAACCGTGGATATTCAGCGAGTTTCCTGATCAGGCCGATCTCGCCTTCGTCGGTCAGCAACGCCACGGCGGCCGCCAGGCTGTTGCGATCGAAATTCGCTTCGCCCAATTGCTCGCTCGCCTGCCGGAACACCGAATGGCAGCGCGCCGAAGCGTACTGCACATAGAACACCGGATTGTCCTTGGACTGCTCGGTCACCTTGGCGAAGTCGAAATCGAGCGGCGCATCGTTCTTACGATAGAGCATCATGAAGCGGATGGGGTCGCGTCCGACTTCCTCCACCACTTCGCGCAGCGTCACGAAATCGCCGGACCGCTTGGACATGCGCACCGGCTCGCCATCGCGAAACAGCTTTACCAGGTTGCACAGAAGAACCGTGAGCTTCACATCGTCGCCGGCGATCGCCCGCGCCAGCGCTTCCAGCCGCTTGACATAGCCGCCATGATCGGCGCCGAGCACATAGATCAGCTCGACGAAGCCGCGATCGACCTTGTCCTTGAGATAGGCGACGTCGGCGGCGAAATAGGTGAACGAACCATCCGACTTGACCAGCGCCCGGTCCATGTCGTCACCGACCGCCGTCGACCGGAACAGGGTCTGTTCGCGATCTTCCCAGTCGTCCGGCCTCTCGCCCTTGGGCGGCGGCAGCTTGCCTTTGTAGATATGGCCCTTCAGCGTCAGGTCGTTGATCGCCGAGCGGATCTTCCTGGCATTGTCGGCGTGCAGCGTGCGTTCGGAGAAGAACACGTCATGATGCACGTTGAGCAGCGCCAGATCCTCGCGGATCATCGCCATCATCGCGTCGATGGTGCGGTCCTTGACGATGGCGAGCGCCTCTTCGTCCGGCATCTGCAGCAAGGACCGGCCGAATTCCTTGGCCAGCGCCTGCCCGACCGGGACCAGATAGTCGCCGGGATAGAGCCCGGCCGGGATCTCGCCGATTTCGTCGCCAAGCGCTTCGCGATAACGCAGCATCACCGAGCGCCCGAGAACGTCGATCTGCGAGCCGGCGTCGTTGATGACATATTCCTTGGTCACGTCGAAGCCGGCAAAGGCCATCAGATTGGCAAGCGCATCGCCAACCACCGCGCCACGGCAATGGCCGACATGCATTGGTCCCGTCGGGTTGGCCGATACATATTCGACATTGGCCTTCCTGCCGCCGCCGATGCTGGAGCGGCCGTAATTGCGGCCCTCGCCTAGAAGCGTCGTGAGATGTGCCTGCCAAAAACCGTCCTTGAGCCGCAAATTGACGAAGCCAGGGCCCGCGACTTCGGCGGCCGCGACATCCTTGTCGTCCCGCAGCGCGAGCGCCAGGCGCTCAGCCAGCGCCCGCGGGTTCTGGCCGGTGGGCTTGGCCAGCACCATCGCCGCATTGGTAGCGAGGTCGCCATGGCTGGCATCGCGCGGCGGCTCGACGGCGATGCGCGACAGGTCGGGCGGAACACCGTCATTGTCTTTCAGATCAAGCGTTTCGACGGCTTTTATGATTCGCGCGGTGAAGTCGGCGAAGATGTTCATGGGTATGACTCTGGCGGCTTTGCAGGGAATCCGGCTTGTTGGCCGGCAAAATCGAGCCCGCCCTAGCTCAAATCCGGCGTACGGTCAAACAAACGCCGGTGTTCCTTCAGCGCGTAGGTGTCGGTCATCCCCGCCAGAAAGTCGGCCACGCTGCGCGCCTTGATGCGATCCTCGGCCCGGTCCAGCCCTTCGCGCCAGCCGTCCGGCATGGCGCGCGGGTCGGCGAAATAGACGTCGAACAGGTCCCTGACGATCCGCTCGGCATCGGCGCGCACGCGCATGACTTCCTTGTGCCGGTAGAGGTGCTTGTAGAGAAAGGCCTTCAGCTCTTTCTCGGCGACGGCCATTTCGGCGGAAAAGGTCACCATCGTCTCGCCCGCCGCCCTCACCGCATCGGCGCTCCGCGGCCCGGTGCGTTCCAGATTGGCGGTGGTCGACCTGATCACGTCCTCGACCATGGCAGTGATCTGGCGCCGCATCAGCTCGTGGCCGGTGCGCACCTCGTCGAGATTGGGATAGCGCGCGCGCACCCCCTCCAGGATCGTCCCCGGCAGCGAGACGGCCTTCAGCATGTCCAGCGTCAGCAGCCCCGCCCTCAAACCGTCGTCGATGTCGTGGGTGTTGTAGGCGATATCGTCGGCGATGGCAGCACACTGCGCCTCGATGCCGGCGAACCGGTCGAGTTCGAGGTCGTGCAGTTCCGAATAGTCGCGGATCGCCTGCGGCACCGGCCCCTTCAGGCCCTTGCCGTCTGCATCGGTCAGCGGACCATTGTGCTTGACCAGGCCTTCCAACGTTTCCCAGGTCAGGTTCAGTCCGTCAAACTCGGCATAGCGCGCTTCCAGCCTTGTCACGATGCGCAGCGATTGCGCGTTGTGGTCGAAGCCGCCCCAATCAGCCATCTTCTCGTTGAGGGCGTCCTCGCCGGTGTGGCCGAAAGGCGTGTGGCCGAAGTCATGGACCAGCGCCACCGCTTCAGCCAGATCCTCGTCGCCGCGCAGCGCCCGCGCCAGGGCGCGTGCGATCTGCGCCACCTCGATCGAATGGGTCAGCCGGGTGCGATAATGATCGCCTTCATGGGCGATGAAGACCTGCGTCTTGTGCTTCAGCCGCCGGAACGCGGTGGAATGGATGATGCGGTCGCGGTCGCGCTGGAAGGGCGTGCGGGTCGGGCTTTCGACCTCTTCGAACAGACGCCCGCGCGAGCGCGCCGGATCGCTGGCGTAGGCCGCGCGGGGCCTATACCCGAATCCGATGTCGCCCAACTCGTTGGTCATGGTCGATGCCGCCTGACTTTGGCCGGTTGACTTGGCCCTTCGCGCTTCATACCTATCATCTGAAACCGAAAGCAAGGTGACGCCCATGGGCGCGGATGCCAAGACTGCCATGAAAGTCGAGATGACCGATGCCGCCGCCAGGCGGATCGCCAAGATTGTGTCGGGCGAGGCCGGCAAGACGGCGTTGCGCGTTTCCGTCGAAGGCGGCGGCTGCTCCGGTTTTTCCTACAAGTTCGATCTGGTCGATGCGCGCAACGACGACGATGTCGCCATCGAGAAGGACGGCGCCACGGTTCTGATCGATGATCTGTCGCTGGTCTATATGGGCGGGTCGGTGATCGATTTCGTCGACGACCTGATGGGCCAGTCGTTCCAGATCCGCAACCCGAATGCGGTCGCCTCCTGCGGCTGCGGCACAAGCTTCTCCATTTAGGAACAACATGCCTGCCATTGGCGCGGTCCGTCAGGTCGCACTCTCGGCCGGGCGAGACCTCGACGCGACCCTGGCCTTCTGGCGCGACGTGCTGGGGATGAGCGTGCATGCGCGTTACGATCCGCCGGGCATCGCCTTCATCATGGCCGGCAGCGTGCGGCTGCTGTTCACCGACGGCATTCCGGCCGGAACCGTCTATCTCGACATATCCGGTCTCGAGGATTTCCACGCCGGCGCGAAAGCTGCGGGCGTTCCCTTCACCGCGGCTCCCACGCTTGTTCATCGCGACGCCGAGGGCCAGTTCGGCCGGGCGGGGGAAAGCGAGTGGATGGCCTTTCTAAAGGATCCCGCAGGCAATACGATCGGTCTCGTCGAACGTCTTGCCCCGGAAGAACATTGAGGCCGCCATGAAGATCGTCACCTGGAACATCAACGGCATTCGCGCCCGCATCGGCAACCTCACCCATTGGCTGACCGAAAGCGCCCCCGACATCGTCTGCCTGCAGGAGATCAAGACGGTCGACGAGCAGTTCCCGCGTGCCGAGATCGAGGCGCTTGGCTACAATGTGGAAACCCACGGCCAGAAGGGGTTCAACGGCGTCGCCCTGCTGTCGAAACTGCGCTTCGACGAGGTCATCAGAGGCTTGCCCGGCGATGACGCCGACGAGCATGCGCGCTTCATCGAAGGCGTGTTCTCGACCGACAAGGGCGCGCTGCGTGTCGCCTCGCTCTATCTGCCGAACGGCAATCCGATCGATGACGAGAGGAAATTCTCCTATAAGCTGTCCTGGATGGCGCGGCTGGAGCGCTGGGCCGAGGAGCGGCTGAGGCTGGAGGAAGCCCTGGTGCTGGCCGGTGACTACAATGTCATTCCCGAACCTGTCGACGCGAAATTCCCGGAGAACTGGCTGAATGACGCGCTGTTCCAGCCGCAGACGCGGCAGGCGTTCCGCAGGCTGAAGAATCTCGGCTTCACCGAAGCGGTGCGTTCGGTCACCGATGCGGGTGACACCTTCACCTTCTGGGACTACCAGGCCGGCGCCTGGCAGAAAAACAACGGCATCCGCATCGACCACCTGCTGCTGTCGCCCGAGGCCGCCAACCGGTTTTCATCGGCCTCGATCGAAAAGCATGTGCGCGCCTGGGAAAAACCGTCCGACCACGTGCCGGTGGCCATCGATCTCGATTTGCTGCCGGCCTGACGGAGACCCCGAGCCCGCGCTGGACCTCCTATCGCCACAATCAGGCGCATGATGGAAGATCATCATGGCGGCTGGGGTTCCCATGACCATACGACTTGTCCTTTGTCCGATCGGCCTGGCATTCGCCATGGCCGCTCCCGCGGCGGCTTTCGCCGCTGAGGAATGTCTCGCCAATGGAAAATCCTACCCGGTCGGCCAGGTCGCCTGCCTGACGGTCGCCGACAAGAGCCATCTCGCCCGCTGCGAAATGGTGCTCAACAACACCTCATGGACGAAGGTCGGGGATAGCTGCCCGCAAGACATGTTGGCACCCCACCCGCCGATGACGCCGATCTCGGCGCCCGCTCCCAGCATGGTGCCGACGGAGCCGACCGAGAATTGAGTTTGCGGTGGCTAATCTCCCCCCTTGTAGGGAGATCGGCAGTTCGGCCGTCGCTCCTTACTGCTCAGCGTTGGTGCCCTTGGTCAGGATGTCGTCAGCGAGCGAGATCGCCGTGCGGCGGTCGGCTTCGCCGGCGGCGGCAAAGGCCTCTTCCTGCATGCCGCGGATCCAGGGCTGGTCGGCGGGCGCCGCACGTTCGAGTGCTGCCGTCATCATCGCCAGGCCGCGCACGATTTTGCCGCTCTGGAACAGGAGATGGCCGAGCGTCGCCTGCGCGCCGGCATGGCCTTTTTCGGCGGCGAGCTGGAACCAGCGCCCGGCCTGCTTGACGCTGGCCTTCACGCCGCCCTCGCCCTTCAGGAACATCTGCCCCATCTCGAACTGGGCATTCGGGTTGCGGTAGTTGGCGGCGGCGCGCATGTAATATTCCTGGGCCGCCACTTCGTTCTCGGTCACCGGGCTGCCGGGAATGCCTTTGCGCAGGTAGTCGCCCAGCGCCACCAGCGCGTCGGAAACGTAGCTTTCTTCCGGTGAGCCGGGCTCGACGTCCTGATCGACGATCTCCGAGAAGAACTTGAACGCCTCGTAATCGTCGCGCGCCACGCCGTCGCCCTCGGCATACATGCGGGCAAGCTTCCAGGTGGCGCCGATCTGGCCGTTTTCGGCGGCGTATTTATAGGCCTCGGCGGCCTGTTCCTTGTGGCCGTTCTTGTAGGCGGAGAAACCGAACTGGAACACCGCCCAGGGGCTCGACTGCGGCTTCACGCCGGTCTTGTCGTCGAACACCTTGTCGTCGAAGGCCATGGCCTGGCCGACGGCGCCGAAGATCGCCAACGCGACCAGTGCCGGAAGGACAGACGACCTCAACAACTCTGGCGTTGACTTCAACAACTCAGATGTCCGCATAGCAGTGTGTTTCTTTCGCACCGCCCGGATGGGTGACCGCGCCGTCGCGGGCGGAACCTACCGTCTGTGCGTATTTCCATATCGCGCCCGACTGATAGTCGGTCGTGCGCGCCTTCCAACTCTTTGCCCTCGCAGCCAGTTCCCTATCGGACAACGCCACATCGATCGTGCCGTTCACGGCGTCTATAGAGATCACATCGCCGTCCCGGATGAGGCCGATCGGACCGCCAACGGCTGCCTCCGGCCCGACATGGCCGATGCAGAAGCCGCGCGTCGCGCCCGAGAAACGGCCGTCTGTGATCAGCGCCACCTTGCCACCCATACCCTGGCCGTAGAGTGCCGCCGTCGTCGACAGCATCTCGCGCATGCCAGGTCCGCCGCGCGGCCCTTCGTAGCGGATGACGAGAACTTCGCCTTCCCGGTAGTTGCGATGCGTCACCGCTTCGAAACATTCTTCTTCCGAATCGAAACAGCGCGCCGGGCCGGAGAATTTCAACTCCGTCATGCCCGCGACCTTCACAATCGCGCCTTCGGGGGCAAGGTTTCCCTTCAAGCCCACGACACCGCCGGTTTGGGTAATAGGTCTGTCGGCCGGGCGGACCACATCCTGGTGTTCATTCCAGGCAACATGCTCCATATTTTCGGCCAAAGTGCGGCCAGTGACCGTCAGGCAGTCGCCATGCAGGTAGCCGTGGTCGAGCAGCGTCTTCATCAACAACGGGATGCCGCCGGCCTCGAACATGTCCTTGGCGACATATTTGCCGCCGGGCTTGAGGTCCGCGATGTATGGCGTCTTCTCGAAAATCCGGGCGACGTCGAACAGGTCGAACTTGATGCCGGCCTCATGCGCTATGGCCGGCAAATGCAGCGCCGCATTGGTCGAGCCGCCAGTGGCCGAAACCACCGTTGCCGCGTTCTCCAGTGCTTTCAGCGTGACGATGTCGCGCGGCCGGATATTCCTGGCGATCAGTTCCATGATCTTTTCGCCGGAGGCGAAGTTGAAACGATCGCGCATTTCATAGGGCGCCGGCGCGCCGCAGGAATAGGGCAGTGCCAGGCCGATCGCCTCGGCCACGGTCGCCATTGTGTTGGCGGTGAACTGGGCGCCGCAGGAGCCGGCCGACGGACAGGCGGCCTGCTCGATTTCAAGCAGTTCGGCATCGCCGATCGTGCCGACCGAGTGCTGGCCCACCGCCTCGAACACATCCTGCACGGTGATCTGGCGGCCGCGATAGCTGCCGGGCAGAATCGAGCCGCCATAGATGAAGATCGACGGCACGTTGAGCCGCACCATGGCCATCATCATGCCGGGCAGCGACTTGTCGCAGCCGGCGAGCCCGACCAGCGCGTCGTAGCAATGGCCGCGCATGGTGAGCTCGACCGAATCGGCGATGACTTCGCGCGACACGAGCGAAGACTTCATGCCCTGGTGGCCCATGGCGATGCCGTCGGTGACGGTGATGGTGCAGAATTCACGCGGCGTGCCGTTGGCGGCCGCGACGCCCTTCTTGACTACTTGCGCCTGGCGCATCAGCGAAATGTTGCAGGGCGCCGCTTCATTCCAGCAGGAGGCGACGCCGACCAGCGGCTGTGCGATCTCGGCCGCCGACAGGCCCATGGCATAGAGATAGGAACGATGCGGCGCACGCGCCGGACCGACGGTCACATAGCGGCTGGGGAGCTTGGCCTTGGAGATGACTTTGGCGTCCATACTCTTCCTTGCCCCACATCTTCCTCGCAAGGGGGCGGTGCGGCCTGCCTCATCGCCGAGCCTTTTGGCGCGTGTCCCGAGACAAGATCGAGGTGCGCCGGGTTTATGGCGGGAAATGGGCAATTTCCTCGGCCTGACTTCTAGCGCAGGGGTTGTTCAGAAAGTGTTGCCAAAACATCACATCGACACGAGGCGGAGCCGGTGCGGTTTATCTGCAACGCAGTCCTGGGGCCGACAGGCTCGGCCACAGCCCGCAACGAAAAAGGCCGGGCATTGCCCGGCCTTTCATTCGATCTTACAGAGACTTAGAACTTGATCTTCACACCACCAGAGATCGCCGTGATCAGATCATTCCCGAAATCGTAGCTGGCATCCTCGCCTGCAACATAGCCGTTCTCACCAGCCAATGTCCCCGAATGGCCGCTGGTCAAAACGCCGACAGCTCCAGCGAGCCGCACTTCGATGTTGGGCTGCGGCGTATAGGCGACGCCGCCGCCCAGGGTCCACGTATCGGTCTGCGCACCATAGCCATGCGAGGTGCCACGATCCCAAGTCAATTGACCGGCGGCACTCCATTGATCATTGAACTTGTGGCCGATACCACCTGAAACGGTCCAGCCGTCACGATACATCAGGTCGAGCGACGTCACTTGACCCGGACCGTTCGTGAAGCAAGCCGCCCCAGGCGCAATTGTTGGGCAGATCGGAACGCTTTGCAGCACGCTCCAGTTGACCCACTTGATTGAACCGAAGGCCAGCCAGCCAGGCGCAATACCGGACTGCAGTTTCAGTTCCAGCGAATCCGGCATCGACTCCTCTGCGCCATAGATCGGCCGAGAACCTCCAAGAATAGCCGGTAAGGTGAGTGTGCCCGAAATGTTGTCAAGCTTGACCTTCGAATTGTAGACCAAGCTGGCGCGGAGCGCGATGTCAGGGATTTCGTAGGCAACGCCGGCGCGCCAGCCCCAACCGCTAGCCTCCAGATCGACACGACCCGTCAATACGGGAGCAAGATTGACCAAGCTTTCCTTGAAGCCCGAGATATCCTGGTAAAACAACCCGCCGATAAAGCGGAGCTGGCCCTTGCCTGCATCAAACTTGTAGGAACAGGTGCCGGCGTAGTTGTTGCTCTTGATATCGGTCTCGATGTTAGAGAGCGCGCCGTTCCACATACCAGGCGCTGTATGCGCACCCCAAGGCTGCGAATAATCGACCATGCAGTCGACGCCCTGCACAATCTGGGCCTTCATTCCTATGCGTGGTACCCAATAACCCTCGGCTCCGTCGGCCGAGGTGCCCAGGCCGAGATTGGCTCCGCCGGGACCACGCGCATTCTCGTACTTGCGATCCGGCATCACGTAGGTCGCTTCCGCGTCCGTCGTGAACGGAGCCGGATCGAACAGGAGGTCGATATCGTAGCCGCCGCGCTCCAGGCCGCCGGCATGTGCCGAGCTCATTGCCGTCCCCAGCAAAGCCAGCGAAAAGCACCCTGCCCCCAGCAGTGCTTTCAGACGCAGATTGTTCATGGATGTCCTCCCCGAATAGTCAGTGCATCCAGCTAGAACCAATTCAGGTTAACGGTGCAACAACGAATTCTCGGGGCGTACATGTACATGTCCACCGGACGCATCCCGGACAAAATGCAGACCAGCGCAGCAAGGCAAAAAAACGGTCCGCCGGCGGGCGTCGCACTCAAAAAAGCAGGAGAAAATCGGCCAAAAGGGCCAAAAATAAGTAGTTTTGAGCAGTCAGACGCCCCATTGTTACATTATGGCAACAATGGGGCGAAAACTTCCGTTTACGTCAACATTAACGCTACGGAATGCCGGTTTTCGAGGCAAAAAGCCACCCCATTTTAGAGGGTCCTAAAGCCTCCCGAATCTGCCTTCAACCCGCTTCGCGAACCCTGGCCAACGCAACCGAAAGCTTGCCCTGCGCCTCGCGGTACTCGGCCAGCTTTTCACGCTCGGCTTCCACGATCTCGGCCGGCGCGCTCGCGACGAATCTTTCGTTGGACAGCTTCTTGTGCAGGCGTGCGATCTCCTCGGTCACCTTGGCCAGTTCTTTCTGCAAGCGCGCGGCCTCGGCGGCGAGATCGATCAGGCTGCCGAGCGGCAGGCAGACCGTTGCCTCGTTGAGCACGATCTGCGCCGAGCCCTTGGGTGCGGCGTCAACCTGCGAGATGTCGCCGACGCGTGCCAGCCGCTTGATCGCGGCGGCGTGGCGCTCCAGCCGTTCGCGGGTAAGCGTGTTGGCTCCGATCACCATCAGCGGCGCGATGGCTGCCGGCGGCACGTTCATTTCCGAACGCACGGAACGAATGCCGGACACGAGATCAACCAGCCAGTTGATGTCGGCGGCCGCTTCAGCGTCCTCGAAATCCGGCGACGGCCATGCGGCGTGGCAAAGCAGCGAAGCGCGCTCCTTGCCCTCACCCGCGGTCTGCGCCCAAAGTTCCTCGGTCATGAACGGCATCATCGGATGCAGGAGCTTGTAGATCTCGTCGAGCACGAAGGCGACGCAGGCGCGGCTTTCGGCCTTGGCCGCCTCGTCCGTGCCCATGAACACCGGCTTCAGCAGCTCCAGATACCAGTCGCAGAACAGGTTCCAGACGAAGCGGTAGGCCGCCCCGGCCGCCTCGTTGAAGCGGTATGAGGTGATGCCGTCCGTGACCTCTCGCGCGGCGCGTGTCAGCTCGGTCAGGATCCAGCGGTTGACCGCCAGCTTGGCGTCGTTCAGCCAGAAATCGTCGTTGCGCGCGACTTCGTTCATTTCGGCGAAGCGCGTCGCGTTCCACAGCTTGGTGCCGAAATTGCGGTAGCCGGCGATGCGGGCGGGATCGAGCTTCACATCACGTCCCTGCGCCGCCATCACCGTCAGCGTGAAGCGCAGCGCGTCGGCGCCATATTCGTCGATGAGGTCGAGCGGGTCGACGACGTTGCCTTTCGACTTCGACATCTTCTGCCCGTTCTTGTCACGCACCAGCGCGTGCATGTAGACGGTGTGGAACGGCTCCTCGTCCATGAAGTGCAGGCCCATCATCATCATGCGGGCGATCCAGAAGAAGATCAGGTCGAAGCCGGTCACCAGCACGTCGGTCTGGTAGTAGGTCTTCAGTTCCGGCGTCTCATCCGGCCAGCCCAGCGTCGAGAACGGCCACAGCGCCGACGAAAACCAGGTGTCGAGCACGTCCTCGTCGCGGCTCAGGATTTCGCCTGGCTGGAAATTCTCAAGCTTGTCCTCGACCCAGGCCTTCCAGGGTCCTTCGAGCGCCAGATAATATTCGATCGCGGCACTCAGCGCTTCTTCCTCGGTCTTCTCGACGAAGACGCGCCCGTCCGGCCCATACCATGCCGGAATCTGGTGACCCCACCAAAGCTGGCGCGAGATGCACCAGGGTTCAATGTTCTCCATCCACTGGAAGTAAGTCTTTTCCCAATTCGCGGGTATGATCTTGGTGCGCCCCTCTCGCACCGAGGCGATGGCCGGCTTGGCGAGTTCCGCCGCGTTGGCATACCACTGCTCGGTCAGGAACGGCTCGATCGGCACGCCGCCGCGATCGCCATGCGGCACGGCGTGGCGATGCGGTTCCACCTTGTCGAGGAAGCCGCCTTCTTCCATCAGTTCGACGATCTTCTTGCGCGCGACAAAGCGGTCGAGGCCGTTGAGTTCGTCCCAGACCGCCTGGCGCTCCGGCGTCACCTCGAGGCCGGAGAGGAAATCCTCATTGTCCCTGAGGTTTAGCGCCGCCTCGACGGTGAGGATATTGATCGCCGGCAACTTGTGGCGCTTGCCGACCTCGAAATCGTTGAAGTCGTGCGCCGGCGTGATCTTGACCGCGCCAGAGCCCTTCTCCGGATCGGAATACTCATCCGCCACCACGGGAATCTTGCGGCCGACGATCGGCAGGACGACGTTCTTGCCGACAAGGTGCCGGAAACGCTCGTCCTCCGGATGCACGGCGACGGCCGTGTCGCCCAGCATCGTTTCCGGACGCGTGGTCGCAACCGTGATGAAGGTCTTCGGGTTTTCCGGATCGAAGGCCACGCCTTCAACGGGGTAGCGGAAGTGCCAGAGATTGCCGTTGACCTCCTGCTGTTCGACCTCGAGATCGGAAATCGCCGTGAGCAGCTTGGGATCCCAGTTCACAAGGCGCTTGTCCTTGTAGATCAGGCCTTCCTTGTAGAGCGTGACGAACACTTCGAGCACGGCCTTGGACAGGCCCTCATCCATGGTGAAGCGTTCGCGCGACCAGTCGGCCGAGGCGCCGAGCCGCTTCAGCTGGTTGAGGATCGCGCCGCCGGATTCGGCTTTCCACTCCCATACTTTCTCGATGAACTGTTCGCGGGTGAGGTCGCGGCGATGGATCTGCTTTTCCATCAACTGCCGCTCGACCACCATCTGCGTGGCGATGCCGGCATGGTCCATGCCCGGCTGCCACAGCACGTTCTTGCCGCGCATGCGCTCGAAGCGAACGAGAATGTCCTGCAACGTGTTGTTGAGCGCATGGCCCATATGCAGCGAGCCGGTGACGTTGGGCGGCGGGATGACGATGGTGAAGGCCTCAGCCCCCTCCTCGGCGCCGGCGCCGGCGCGAAACGCGTCGGCCTCTTCCCACACCTTGGCAATCTTCGGTTCGACGGTTTTGGCGTCGTAGGTCTTTTCGAGCATGGGAAAACGGTCCGCGCTGTCGGATTTTGCTGGTCCGGTGTAAATCGGAAGGCTTTGATCGAGTCAACCGTGGGGGCCGCCTCGGCAACCGGCACAACAGAAAGAGGATCACCGTTCAGATAGCGTCTGTCCCGTATGCGACAATCCCTGGTGGCGTCGGCACTGTCACCGGCTCCAGCCGGAGAGGCATTGCACGCCGACGCCGCCCAATCCCAAATGCCAGCTCGCGTCGTGCGAAACGAGGAATAGCGCGACGTCTCAGGGCGCGCTGGAGTCCTCCGGCTTTTCTTTCATAGCGTCGGCGAACTTGCGCATAAGCCGCACGAGTTCGTCGATGTCGTGTGCGTCCCAGCTTTCGAAAATGGCGCGAGCGTTTCTCTCTCGTGCAGCGTCGATCTTGTCGGTCATCGCCTTGCCCTTTGGCGTGACGACGGCCTCGTTCACGCGGCGGTCTGTCTCGCTCTGCCGGCGCACGGCCAGGCCAAGGCTTTCGAGCTTTGCCACCTGACGGCTGACAGTGGTGTAATCGCGGCCAGCTCGGTCGGCGAGGTCCACTATCCCGATCGGCCCAAGCCGCTCTATCCCGACCAGCAGAGGAAACAATGCGCGGTCGAGCGCAATTCCAGCCTCCTTTACCATCTGCTCATCGCGCTGAGGCCGGTTCATAAGGCTGGCAATCTCGATCAGCGCTCCGTGGAGCTCGCGAATCTGATGACTTCCAATATGTGTATTTTTCACATTTTTCATTGACGGCACTCCGACTCTCCTATTATGTGCATTTTACACACAAGGAGATCGACATGACAAACGGATTTGTGGCAGATGTGCTCATCTGCGGCGCGGGAGCGGCTGGCCTGACGCTGGGGATCGAGCTTGCACGGCGCGGTATATCTTTCCAGCTCATTGAGAAGATGAGCGAACCTTTCCGTGGCTCGCGCGGCAAGGGCATCCAGCCGAGGACACAGGAGATTTTCGAAGACCTCGGCATTCTCGACAGGGTCGTTGCCGCAGGCGGCGTCTATCCGCCGATGCGCGTGTATGGCGATGACGGCAGCTATATCGAAAAGGACACCGGCGAGCGCCCCGATCCGACGCCGGCAGAGCCTTACGCTATCGCGCTGATGATTCCGCAATTCCTCACCGAGCGGATCATGCGAGAGCGGCTGGCAGAACTAGGCCATAGGGTCGAGTACGGATGTGAGTTGGTTGGGTTCGAGCAAGGCGAAAACGGTGTCATGGCACGTCTTGCGGGGCCGAATGGCGAGCAAACCGTTCGCGCACGCTATCTTGTCGGAGCGGACGGCGGACGCAGCTTCGTGCGCGGCACGCTCGGCTTGAATTTCCCCGGCAAGACGCTGGGCGTGCGTGCGGTCGTGGCGGATGTGCTGTTGACCGGGCTGGACCGCGATGCGTGGCACCAGTTCAACGACGGTGACATGGAGCGAATGGTCGCGATTTGCCCGCTCGCCGGAACCGATCTCTTCCAGATTCAGGCCCCCATCCCGCTGGACGGCGAAGTGGACCTCTCGGCAGAACAACTGGGGCGCTTGATTAGTGAGCGGACAGGCCGCGCCGACGTGCAGGTGGATTCGGTCGCCTGGGCGTCGGCCTACCTGATGAACGCCCGGCTTGCCGATCGCTACCGGGTCGATCGGGTATTCCTCGTCGGCGATGCGGCTCATATCCATCCGCCAACCGGCGGCCAAGGCCTGAACACCAGCGTGCAGGATGCCTATAACCTGGGCTGGAAACTCGCCGCCGTGCTCGGCGGCGCGGATGATTGCCTGCTCGACACCTATGAGCAGGAACGGCGTCCGGTCGCGGAATCGGTTCTCGGCCTTTCGACGCGGCTGCTCGACGCCCAGAAACAGGGTGGAATGCACCGCGGCCGCGAGGTGCGCCAGCTCGATATCGGCTATCCGGACTCGTCGCTCTCCAGGGAACTGGCCGAACGCAGCAGCGGCCCGCGTGCCGGGGACCGCGCGCCGGATGCCCAAATCAGGGGCGCGGCGGGCCAACCATGGCGACTGTTCCAACTGCTCAAAGGGCCGCATTGGACGCTGCTTGTTCATCGAGCCGGGAGAGAGACGGTTGCGCCACGCCAGGGGCTGCATGTCCACTACATCGGCCCGCAAGGCGATGTCATCGATGCCTGGGGACACCTTCGCAATGCTTATGCACTAGCACCGGGCGACTCTGTGCTGATCCGGCCGGACGGGTATGTCGGTGCGATCGCGATTCTTGGCGCGGACCGGACCGCGGAGCTCGAAATCTATTTGGGCCGCATGGGCGTAGTCCAACCCGAAGAAGAACCGAAATGAGCGTCGAGATGTGTTCGAAGAACGAAGTTGGCGCGCCGGACAGGCTCGACTGGCGGTTGATGCTGCCTTTATTCGCTGTCGTCACCCTCTATGCCGCCGGGATCGGTGCGGTTCTACCCGTCCTGCCTTTCTATTTGCGTGAGATGGGGGCGAGCCCTTTCGTCTTCGGCCTCGTCCTTTCCACCGAGGCGCTGAGCCAGTCCGCTGCATCGCCTTTGCTCGGCCAGCTTTCCGACCGTTTCGGACGCAAGCGGGTTCTTCTGGCTAGCCAGATGGTGGCAGTCGTCAGCCTGCTGCTGCTCGCCCAGGCGCAGAGTATCCTGGCCGTCCTGCTTGCTCGCTTCCTGTTCGGTTTCACCGCCGGCAACTTCTCGGCTGCGGCGGCCTATGCAGCAGACAATAGTTCGGCGATGACCCGACGCCAGGCGATCGGCGTCGTAAACGCCGGTCTCGGTCTCGGAGGAACCATCGGTGCAGGTTTTTCAAGCATTCTGTCGGAGATATCGCTGACCACCCCGATCTATATGGCACTGGCCTTGTCGGCTTCCGGTGTTGTCGTGACGACCTTCGGCCTGAACGGCGGCAAGGTGATGGGACAGGGCGCGGACGGGGCCGATCGAGAGAAAGTCTCATTACGGGCGGTAACCAGTTCTCCGGTGATCCGGGTGCTCATGGTGGTGATGTTATGCCATTTCCTCGCCTATGGAATGTACACCTCGCAGCTTCCGATCTTTCTTGCCGACAGGTTCGTCTGGAACGGCCACGCTCTCGGACCACGCGAGTTCAGCTACATCATCGCGGCAGACGGTGTGATCAACATCCTCGTTCAGCTCTTCCTGCTCAGATGGCTCGGTCGGTTTTTCTCAGAGCGTCGACTGATCATCCTGATCTTCGCCCTCATTTGCACAGGTTTCGTCAGCGCCGGGATGGCGGGCACAATTCCCGTGCTCGCCTTCGCCGTGCTCTGCATCAGTACGGGCGACGCTCTTGCCAAACCCACCTATCTCGCGGCGCTGTCAGTCCATGTCTCGTCCGAGCGACAAGGGGTCGCCATTGGAACGGGTCAAGCCCTGGTCGCGGTAACCGATATCGCTTCACCGGTTTTGGCGGGCTTTATCCTTGGATTGGGCCTATATGAAGCCTGGAGCGGCGTGGTCGTGGCAATCGCAATCGTCGGAGCTATCATTGCAGCCACCCGCCTTCCTCGCCATGCCGACCCCGAGATTGCCGTGCCTGCGCCGCCAGGGTGAATGCGCAACGGTGTCCAACTAGCTGCCTAAGGCTTCCGGGAAATCATTGTCCTCCGCGCGCCACGCGCTCGATCTCCTCCCGCACCAAACGCTCGACCAGCGTCGGCAGGTTGTTGTCCAGCCAGTCCTGCAGCATCGGCCGCAGCATCTCCTCGGCCATCTCGTCGAACGTCTTCTTGCTGCGGCTGGCAAAGGCGTCGGAGAGTTCGCCAAAGGCCGCGGCGACCTGCCGGCCCGTATGCTCGGAAAGGATTGCCGGACGGGTTGCTGGCGTTTCATCCGCCGCCTTGCGCGCCTCATCGGTGCTGGCCGGGGCGGCGATCGAAGGGGCCCGCTCGAACGCCGGCTCAGGCATCGGCTCGTTCACCGGCGCTTCGGGTTGGGCAACCGGTTTGCGAATGCCTGGTATCGCCTTCGCCTGCTCGCCGACCGCCGCGATCTCGCGGCGCCAATCGGCGACGATGGCATCGCTTGCCGCGCCGGCCTCGGGCGCCGCGGGCCTGTCGGTTCTTTCGGCGGGAAGCGGCTCGGCGGCGATCCGGGCGCTCACCTCGGCAAGCGTCATCGACGCCCTTGGCGCCACGGGATCGGTTCGCTCCGGCGCTTCCATGCGCGCGACCGTCGGTTCGGCCGCCGACGTCTGTGCCTGCACCTCGGCCAACGTGACCGGCTTCCTGACCTCGGGAGCGGCATGCAATTCGGCGCGGAACGCATCGACGTCGGGAGCGGCACCCGCCGCCGGCTTCAGATCCTGCCGCAAGTCATCGGCATCGTCCGGCTGCTTGCGGCCGCTGTCGCTGTCCTCGATGATCCTCCTGATGGAAGCCAGTATCTCTTCCATGGAAGGTTCGCGCTGTGCGCTGCTTGCCGTTGCCATCGTCACATCCGCCGCCCTTGTGACCTGTTGCAGATTTCCGCTCCGGAAAAAGCCGGATTCGAATCATGGCGACAGCGTAACCGACGGATCGCCGTACGAGAATCCCCATTCTGGGGACATGTGGGATTTCAACAGATTAGCGCAATTCGTCGAAAAGCATGTGACGGCTTGCCGGCGCAGTTGCGCAAACAATGAAGCGGCCCGGCGTTTCGATCGAAGGCCGGGCCGCTTCTAGAGAACTACTCGAATCTGTGGAGCTTAGCGGCCGTCCGGCGTGCGCAGGCCGATCCACTTGTCCTTGACGGCGTTGTAGTGCTCTTCAGGCCTGTACTTCGTCGCCTGCAGCGCAAGGCGCTCGGCCGAGAGGCGGCCGATCGCCGACAGGATGGCATAGCTTGCCACCACCACGTCGTGCTCGGAATTTGCCTGGTTGATCTTGGCGGTGATGACGGTGGCCTGCGCGTTGAGCACGTCCAGCGTGGTGCGCTGGCCGACATTGCGTTCCTCGATGACACCGTTCAGCGCCAGTTGCGCGGCGTCGATCACCTGCCTGTTGGCGGCGACGCTCTGCTGCGCGGCGGTGTATTGCGACCACGCCGAGGCGACGGCCTGACGCACCTGGTCGCGGCTGACATCGACCTGGATGCGGGCCTCGCCAAGCGATTCCTTGTTCTGTCGCACGACCGCCGAGGTGCGGCCGCCCGAATAGATCGGGATTGTCAGTGTCGCACCGATGTTGGCTGAGGTCGAACCCCCGTTGCTCCCCTGGAGGTCGGGATTGCGATGCAGATAATCCTCCGAAATGCCGGCCGACGCGGAAAGCTGCGGCAGCAATGCGCCCTCGGACGATTTCACCGAAAACGCGGCCGCATCAACCAGATGCTGGGTGGCGAGGATCGCCGGATGCTCGGCCGAGGCGATGGCAATCGCCGAATCGAGGCTCGGCGGCAGCAGCCTGGCCAATGGCGAGGCAGGCCTGAGCTTGCCCGGCTCGTCACCGACGATCTGGTGATAGCTCGCCGCACTTGCCAGCGCCTGCGCGCGAGCGGCGCTGAGCGACGCCACGGCGGAAGCGCGCGACGCATCGGCCTGCGCAACGTCGGTGCGCGTGCCTTCGCCGACCTCGAACCGCGAGCGCGCGGCGCGCGCCTGCTCGGTCAGGAACTGCAGATTCTGCTCCGTCAGCACCGCGATCTGCCGGTCGCGAATCACGTCCATATAGGCCGTGGCCGCGCTCAACAGCGTGTTCTCCTCGGTGTTGCGCAGGCTTTCGACGGATGCCTTGACCCGCGATTCGGCTGCCGCCACATTGTTTCTCGTCTGAAAGCCGTCGAACAGGCTCTGGTTTATGACGATGCCCACACTGGCCGACCCCGTCTTGACGTTGGCGCCGCTGGCACGGGTATTCACATAATTCGTGTCGGCCGTCCCGGTGATGGTCGGGCGCCAGCCGGACTTGGCGATGGCCACGCTCTCGTCGGTGACGCGTACGCCGGCTCGGGAGGCATTCAGCGAGGAATTGTATTGATAGGCCTTTGCAAGCGCGCCGGAGATGGTTTCGGCCGAGGCGGCCAGCGGGGAAAGCGCGGTCGCCGAAACGAGGACGGCGGTGAAAAGTGACTTGCGTAGAGACGGCACCATTAAACCCTCATTCGTTTTCCATGGGAACCACACCGCACCGGCTTCTCCTTTGAGAACCGGAGCGGCGTGTCAGAATGTTCCCTGTCGCTCGGCCCAAAGTGCCCCCATTGGGATCAGCAACGATTGTTCAAATGCAAGCGACCATGACAAAGCCTCTGCTGCAAGGCCAAATCATTCAGAATTCGAAAGCATGCTCACGTTCGAACCCGGGTAGTGGCTTAATTGCCGCATTAAATGCCCGTCTACCGGTTACAACCCCCCCTGCTTTGAAAAAAAGCCGCGCCACGCCGGAATTGCCCTGCCCTTCGACCGCGACGAGGCGGCCGCCTTCGGCGAGCTGGTCGAGCAGCGCCGCCGGCACTTTGCCGACGCTGCCGCCGACGAAGACGACATCGTAGGGCGCCTTGGCCGCATATCCCTGCGGCAGCGGGCCCTGGACCACGGTCACATTGCCGCAGCCCAGCGATGAGAGCACCGACTTTGCGGTTTCGGCCAGCGCCGAATCACTTTCAAGCGCCACCACGGATCCCGCCAGTCGCGACAGGATGGCCGAGGCATAGCCGGTGCCGCAGCCGACATCGAGGACCGAATCGGCCTGACTGATCTCGGCCAGTTGCATCAGCTTGGCCAGCGGCGAAGGCTCCATCAGATATCGCGCGCCGCCGGGGCCGTCCGCGATGCGGATGTCTTCGTCGATGTAGGCGAGATTGCGCTGGCGTTCGTCGACGAAAAGCTCGCGCGGGACGGAAAGCATGGCGTCGAGCAGCGGCGTGCTGGTCACGTCGGTGGTGCGGATCTGACCATCGACCATCTTGACGCGAAGCTCGGAGAAATCAGCGCTCATGTCCCAACCAATCCGCTTGCCGCGCCACATCGCGGTTCATCTAGACGGGAACGGCGAGCCCCTGCGCTGACGCGCGGGAGCCCGGAGATTGGAGGCCTCGCCCGGAATCGAACCGGGGTGCAAGGATTTGCAGTCCTCTGCGTAACCACTCCGCCACGAGGCCTCGTTGCTCCCGGCGTTCCACCCGGTTCCAATAGGTTGCGGCGAAAAAGCCGTCAAGCGGCGACAATGCATTCGCGACGGTTTCGCCTGCGCCAGTTCCCGCACCCCGCCCTAAATGCGAGACAGGGCGGTTCGAGCTGCGTTAGCAAGCCGTTAAGCATGGCGGATGATCGAGAGAAACTCCGCGCACCGGGCTGCGTTGAAGCCGAGGAGGACTGCGCCATGCAGCTGGCCAAACCGGACGAGTCGACCAACAATGCGGACAGCTCGCCGCTGCTGGGGTGCGAGGAGCTGGTGCGCTACGCCATGGATTGCCTCAAGATAGAAGGCACCGGCCGGCTTTCGCCGCGCGACCGCGCGCGCCTTGCCTCGGCTTCCGCCGTCCTGAAGGAAATCAGCGAGGATCTGAAAGCAGGCCAGCAGGACGCCCCGGAGGAGGCGAGCACTGGAACGCAGGATAGCGCTGCGATTTGATTCGGCCCCAAAGGTCGCCGCGACGAAGCCGGGCAAGGCCCCGCGTGGCCGATCAATCCGGCCGGCGCCGCCGTTCCCACCAGACGACGAACCGGCGCCGATGGCGGCGCACCATGGCGAATTCGTAGGAGAGCACCAAAAGTCCGAGCGGCACCATCCAGAAACCGAGAACAGGCAAGAACCCCAGAATGCCGCCGATCGTCAAAAGCACGCCGATCGCAATCCTGAGGCCGCGCGAACGCGGCATGGTGAACTTGCGCCCGAAGACTGATATCTTTCGCGCCGTTGCCTGGTTTTCTTCTGCTGCCGTCATCTCGAATGGCTGGTCCGTCTGGTGGCTTGAGGGTGTCACTTGAGGAAAGCCGCGACCGCGCATTCGGTTCCGCGCCCCTCGCAAGGAGGCTAATATGAGGACGAACGCCGCCGATTGCGAGAAACGCCTGAGCGAAAAAGTCTCGGAAAAATGCGAAATGGTTCTTTGCAAAGCCGAAAAGGGTTTGCTATAGGCTGCGCCACTCGCATGAGAGCCTCTGTTCCCCGGTAGCTCAGTGGTAGAGCAACCGGCTGTTAACCGGTTGGTCGCTGGTTCGAATCCGGCCCGGGGAGCCACTATTTCCAAGGTCCGTTCCGGACACATAGGTTACGGTTTATACCGGAGACATGGGTAACACTTTTGGCCCGAAGGGGTTTTGGAGTGGTTCGAGCCTGCATGTCTCATTGTCAAAATATCCCAGATCATAATCCATGAAGCTAGCCAGCCAGATGTGGTCCTCGACCTGTTTGATGCCGACGGTCTGGCCGGCAAAGACGAGGCTGAGGTTGATCTTCTTGCGATTGTAGCAGATGCGGCCGCAGTGGTGACGGTGACGGCCTTGTCGTGAAACGGATAATCGAGATCCGGCAGGCCGGCGTAGATGCGCGGTGATGGCGTGTAGTGCTCTGCCGGACAGGCCATGCCCGCCGCCCTGATCTGCCGCCGCTTCGAGTTCTTCCGGCCCTTGCGCCATCCCAGCGCGCTTCGCTTTCGGGCGACGGCCTCTCGCCGAGATATTCCGCATGATAGCTCCTGGGGCTGCCGTACGCGGCCAAGTTGGCGGGCAAGATCAGTTGGGGAGGAGCGTTGGTGGCCGCCACACCGTGGTCGAGTGCGAGCGCCGCGGCTGGGCCCTATTCGACCTTCCGCCGGCGTCGGGACAATGCCGCGAAGACGATTGCTGACGCATTGAACGCCGGGAGTGTCCCGACATGGTAGGGAATGCCACCATCTTGGCGTAAGGTTGAAAGTGCACTATCCGGATGACAAAGGGAGAAAATTCCTATGGCCGAGACATCTATTGAGTGGACCGATGCGACTTGGAACCCGGTGGCTGGCTGCACAATTCTGACCGCAGGGTGCACAAACTGCTATGCAATGCGCATGGCCGCGCGGCTTGAGGCCATGGGCCAGGAAAAATATACGGGCTTGACGCGCAAGTCGGGAGGCCGCGCCAAATGGACGGGCAAAATTTATTTGGATCGGAAGGCGTTGGCGATCCCCGAAACATGGTCGAAATCCCGCCGCGTGTTCGTCAATTCGATGTCAGATTTGTTTCACTCCGACGTACCCGCTGACTTCATCGCGGATGTCTGGCGGGTAATGGCGGATACACCCCGGCACACCTACCAGATCCTTACGAAGCGCCCCGACCGAATGATCGAAATCGTTCCTGGTCTCGCCAAACTGCCTAACGTGTGGCTTGGGACCAGCGTCGAAGACAGCCGTGTCCTCTACCGCATTGATGAGTTGCGAAAGGTTCCTGCAACGGTGCGGTTTATCTCGTTCGAACCGTTGATCGGGAGTGTGGCTCGGGCAAACCTGAAGGACATTCACTGGGCAATTGTGGGTGGAGAAAGCGGTCCTAATTCCCGATTGATGGATCCTGCCTGGGTCGACGAGATTGAGACAGCCTGCCGCGGGGCGGGAACAGCATTTTTCTTCAAGCAATGGGGTGGTAAAAACAAAAAGGCAGCGGGCCGGATGCTCAATGGTCAAACCTACGACGAGATGCCTATTCAACCGCAAAGTTCTTTCTAACATGACTAGCAAAATGCTTAGCTAATCTTGTAGCAGCTTCCTTGCGGTTCCCGACTCCAAGGAAAAGAGAGAACGTTTGTCGGCCCTTGCTCTTAAGAATTGGAACGGGGTCCGAAACGTACGCGAATTCGCTTTCGAGGCGGCGTTTAAACCAAGCCTCTATGTCCCGCCACTGAGCGACGCGAGCCAACTCGTCTGGTGGTGCACTACCAAAGATGTCGAGCTGTGTCGTCGTGGGGGTGGGCGGCAGAGAGTACAGTTCTCGCCACTCTGGACCAAGCACCAGGTCCAACCGTTTAGCCTTCGGCCCTATCCCCGAGATTTTGTGCGCAAGCTGTCGCGTAACATCTCGAATAGGAAAGAGATACCACACGTCCAGTGCTTCCGTGGCGGCGAGCGCCTGTAGCGTTTTCCATTCGACCTGCAGGGAAAAGGGATCCAAAAATACCACCCCCCTATGGAAACTCTTGGCCTTCCTTATCCATGGCTGCTGCGAGACAACTTTGGCAAGCTCTTCGTTTGCATCTCCTGGGTGGACACGGATGTCCGTCGACGGGTAAGTAGCCTTCAGCTCAATCAGCGCCTTCAATCGCACATCATCGGTCTCCATGAAGACGTAGTGCTTGAACGGTGGGTCAACCTTTAAAGCCTTGCGGGCCGACCCGTCTGTCGTTTCGACTATAGTTTCATAGGGTTTCCCATCTAGCAGCCCGCCAGTCTGACGTTCTTCTTCCCTGTCACCCGATCCCGCGAAAGCGTCGAAATACCAAAGCTCCATCGCTTTCGGTGTCAACGCCGCCGTATAGCATTGGAGATAGTATTCGACCGCTGCGACCTTGATTTCGGACCAAGGTCCTCCGTATCTGTGCCCAGCCATTTCTCTGCCCTTTACCCAACACGAAACAGAGGCTTCTTCGAGAGTCATGTCCAGATCTCGCACTGCAAAACGCTAGATATCCCCAAAAATGCTGAAAGAAGTAAACGCCAGACATTCGGCAGTGCTATGGAGAAGATCGAATTTTATTTGACGATTGCGCAATGGCCCGCTTTCCAATTCAATCAATCGCGGTTGCTAAGAGCAGCAATCAAACGCCGAGAAATGACAAGAAATGACAAGGAGGAATTACACGGCGAAATTCCAGCGATGAATGAAGAGTGGCGCACCGACAAACTTGTGATCGCTCTCGTCGGATCGGCGGGCTCTGGCGCGAGCACCACGGCAACCGCTCTTGCTGCAGCTTCGCGCAGCATGCTGTAGAAAGCCGAGTCGCCCTATCCCGAAAAGCGGCCGCTATCACAGGCGACACCGTTCCGCTCAATGCTGTCGAGCAAGCCGTCTCTCGAAGAAACCAAAGCCGATAGTGATCAATGCCGCCAGCAGGAAATACCCTAGCGCGGCGGCGAACAGAGGCTCGTAGACCCGAAATGTCTGCGCGCGAACGAGGTTCGCCGCACCCATGAGTTCAAAGACCGTGATCGTCGACGCCAGCGCGGTCCCCTTCAAAAGCAGGATGTTCTGGCCGCCGATCGCCGGCAAAGCCAACCTGAAAGCCTGCGGGAGAAGGACGGAAATCATGATCCGTGTTTTCGACAGGCCAAGCGATTGGCCGGCCTCCCGCTGCCCTTCCGGAATGGCCTGTATCGCCCCTCTCCAAATCTCGCCACAGTAGGCCGCGGTGTTCAGGGAAAGGGTAAAAAACGCATAGAAGTCTGCGCCTCGCAAAATGGGCCAGAGCGGGCTGTAGCGGATCGAGGGGATACCCGAGAGAATCTGCCCGATACCAAAGTAGCAGAGGTAAAGCTGGACCAGGAGCGGGGTCCCCCGGAACGCGAGGATAAACGCAACCGCAGGATATCGCAGCCATTTGCTGTTGGATAACCGGGCCAGTGCAACCGGGATGGCAAGCAAATTGCCGACCGCCGCACAGCCGAGGAACAGGATTATGGTGACCTGGACGCCGGCCAGAAGCTGATTGGCAAGGTACGCTCCAAACTCAGTCACGCTAGCCCCGCCTCCCGCCACGGACGGTGGCTGTTTCGAGGGCATGGAAAAGCATCGCCGATATGCCCGACATGGCGAGGAATACGAACGCGATCGCGCAATAGAACATGAAGTAGTCGCGCGTCGCGCCGGCAGCCATCTTGCCGGCGAGAACGAGCTCGGTAAAGCCGATCAGGCTGACCAGTGAGCTTTCCTTCAAGACGACCAGCCACAAATTGCCAAGCCCCGGCAAGGCCAGGGGAACCATTTGCGGCACGGTCACCAGGAAGAACGTCTGTCGCCGTGTCAGACCGAGTGCATGGGCTGCCTCGACCTGACCTGGCGGGATGGCCACGATCGCGCCACGCAGGACCTCCGTGCTGTAGCCGCCTTGAACGATCCCAAGCGACAGCGTCGCGGCGACAAACCCATTGACCTGGAATTCGGAAGTCAGTCCCGCCAGGCTCACGGCCCAGCGCAACGCGTCCGTCGCGGTATAGTAGACGAGAAATATGACGAGAATGTCCGGGACGGACCGGATGATTGTCGTATAGGCAACGGCTGCGGAGGCGGCCACGCGGCTCTTCGAGATCTTGGCCACCGCACCCATGAGGCCGAGGGTCAGGCCCACGAGATAGGCGCTGATCGAAATTCCAAGGCTCAGGCAAGCGCCAAGAAGCAATTCGTCGCCCCAGCCCTTGTCCCCGAAGCTGAGCAGGGTTGCCCAAGACACGGTCGAGTTCATACAGCGCGTTCCAGTTCAATGAAGATGGCGACGGCCGCCCCGTGGCGGCCGTCCCCGGGCCTGAACCAGACGATCAATCGCCGTAAATGTTGAAATCGAAATAGCGCTTGGTGATGGTGTCATACTCGCCGCTGGCGCGCACCGCCTTGAGTGCTGCATTGAGGCGGTCCCTCAGAGCGCTGTCTTCCTTGCGCAGGCCGCCGCCGTCGCCGTATCCAAACATTTTCTCATGCGGCAGCGTCACCTTGATTTCATAAGCCTGGCCCTCCGGCTTCTTTAAGAAATCCTGGATCTGGATGCCTGCCGCCGCCATGAGATCCACGCGTCCGGCCTGGATGTCGGCGATTTCGTCATCGAGTGTTGGATATATCTTTACTTCGGCAATGCCGTTGAACTTATCCTGCATGTAGGTCGCCTGCAGACTGGCACTCTGTGCCGCGACGGCGATCCCCTTGAATGTCTCCGGCTTGGTCACGTCGAACTGCCGCGTATCCGCCTTGGCACCGACAAGCACGTTGGGCGAATAGTAGTACTTGTCGGTGAAATCGATCACCTCCTTGCGCTTGTCCGTGATCGACATCGAGCTCCAGATAACGTCGAACTTCTTGGCCAACAGCGCGGGAATGATGCCGTCCCAGGCGATATCGACGATCTCGCATTTCGCCTTCATCTCTTTGCAAACGGCATTCATCAGGTCGATTTCCCAGCCTTGCCAGGTGCCACTGGCATCCTTGACGGAGAAAGGCGGGTATGGCTCCGCGGCGACACCGAAACGGATGACATCATCGGCCGCCGACGATGAATTGGCGGCGCCAAATACCGCCACGATCAGTGACAAGGCGAGTGCAAGCTTTTTCATGATTGTTCCCCTTTTTGTTTCTGTGGATTTGTATCTTCCGCAATAATGATGCTGGTCGCCGGGCATGTGCCGATCTTTCGGCGTCGGCCCGCGGCCAGCCGGCAGCATCGAGCATCGTGGACTGGTACGGATGTCGGCGATGCGAACTTGGCCATTCGGCTCAGTCGACCTTCTTTCAGGGCGGTGTTTGAAAACGCTAACAGTTCGAATGATCTCGATCTAATGCCCCCTGCCGTGCGGTTCATCACCAATAGTTATGACAGCGATAGCCCCTTCGAGTGACGCAGTCCGGCGACCGGCAAACGATCGGCGCTCCTTGATCGGCGCGTGCGAGGACAGGGCTGAATTGAACGGTTCACGACGCCGCCATTGATCGCGACTATGAGTTTTCAGCGATAGTCCCGCGTCCACGGGAATAAGCTCGCGACTGTCCACCAAATTCTTGATGTGGCATCGTCGGCTGGGTTCCGGCCGGCCGCAATGCAGTCGGTCAGGCCCGTTCGCTCTAAGGTCGTCATATGAATAGCAGCCCTTGCCGGTCGATCGAGGAGATGAGCGAAAAGATCGCCGCCGGCTTGTCGCCCGTGGAAATCGTGGAGGATTGCCTCGAGCGCATCCAGGAACTGAATGAACACATCAAGTCGATGATATTCGTGGACGAAGCTGGCGCCCTGGACGCCGCGCTTCAGGCCACACGCGAAATCAGATCCGGTCAAAGGCGGGGTCCGCTGCATGGCGTGCCGATCGCGGTCAAGGACGTTATCGATGTCAAGGATTGGCCGACAACGGCTGGCTCCCGGTTGTTTCGCGACCACGTCGCGACGGAAACGGCACCGTGCATTGCCAATCTTCAGGCGGCCGGCGCCATCATCATCGGCAAGACGAACCTGCACGAACTGTGCGTCGGCGGTCATGACAACACTTGGTTCGGCAAGGTCGCCAACCCGCTTGATCCGGACCGTGGGACAGGTGGGACGAGCAGCGGCTCGGCCGCAGCGGTCGCAGCCGGTTTTTGCCTGGCGGCGGTTGGCACGGACAGCGGCGGGTCAAACCGATCCCCGGCTGCTGCAACCGGCTTGTTCGGTTACAAGCCGACGAATGATCTGATCGCCGTGCAGGGCGTCATGAGCATAGCGCCTTCGCTGGACTGCGTCGGCGTTCTTGCACGCTCGGTCAGGGACGTTCGCCTGATGACCGAGGCGCTTGCCGGAAAACGGCTCGCCTCGTCGGCAAGCGGGGGCAGCAGAACGACAACCGGCATCACCGTCGGCATCTGCCCAGAGCTGGTTGGCGCTCACGTCGACACGTCAGTCGATATCGCGATGGCTGCCATGCTCGATCGTCCCGAAGTGCGCACGGTCGAGATCTCCTTCGACGACAGGGAGGCGTTCGTCGCCGCGGGACTGACAATCCTCCAATTCGAGTTCGCGCGAATCCACCGCAATGCAATCGATCGGAAGCCGGACATGGTCGGCGACGCGGTTCGCTCATTCCTGCAGGACGGCATTCGTGTCCATGCCGACGCCTATGATAGCGCCATCGCAATCCGTAACGACGTGCGAGGCCGGTTTCTGGAGAAAATCGCGGGCCTGGACGCTCTTGCCATCCCTACGGCGCCTGGATCGGCGCCGCGGCTTTCCGACGAACTTACCGAGGTGAATGAGGAAATGGTGCCGTGGGGAATGGCGGGCGGCCGCTTCCGCCGCTGGGCAAATATGCTTGGCATGCCGGCGCTGGCTATTCCTTTGCCGGTTCCTGACGGGCTTCCGGTGTCGGTACAACTTGCCTCAGGTCCCGGCCAGGACGCCGGTTTGCTCGACCTCGCCGAAATGTTGACAAGCAACTGAAATCAGTTCCGCCAAGTCGCTGAAAGTTCATAACCTCCAGGAATAAACTTCCTTCGCGCGCCTCTTGGAACATCCGGCCCTTCCCATTAATCTTGGCGTTCGCAGCTCGCTGTTTCGGCACAGCGATCCAGCTGCCTAGCAAGGTAAGCGGGCATGAAATTTGGCGAAAAGGACACCGTCACGAAGGAGGCAGAGTTTACGCCTCGCGAGATCGAGGTCTTCGCTTCGGTCATGCTGCACGGAACGACCACGAAGGCGGCCGACGCACTCGACATCACGCAGCCGGCTGTCAGCAAGATGCTCCAGCAACTCAGCGAGAAGGCGGATTTCCAGCTGTTCAGGAAAAGCCGGCAGCGGCTGATCCCCACCCCTGAAGCACACATGCTCTATGCCGAGGTGAAGCGCGTTTTCGAGTCCGCGCGCGGCATCTCGCGCGCCGCGAGGGAGATACGCGAGTTGCGAAGTGGCAGGCTAAACATCTGCGCGCTCCCGGCTTTCGGGTCCACGCTGCTGCCGTCCATCATCACGAGCTTCTCAAAACAGCATCCGTCGGTGTCGATTTCCCTGGATATCCGCAGCTCCGCCACGGTGGTGCAGCGGGCGAGCCGCAATCAGCTCGACATCGGAATAGGCGTAACGGCATCGGACGAGAATTCTTCAATCGTCAGACGAGCGCTGACAGCGACGCCGCCTGTTTGCGTCATGCCGGCGGGTCACCGTCTGGCCGAACTCGACGTGGTGCAGGCGGAAGATCTCGACGGTCTCGATTTCATCTCGATGGGTTCTGCCGATCCGATGCGGCAGCAACTCGATGCCTTGTGCGAAGAACGCGGGGTGGGACGTCTGTTGAAGGTAGAGGCCAGCCTCTCCAGTGCGTGCATCGCCCTTGTCGCGTCCGGTGCGGGCGTGAGCGTCGTCGACAGGCTTTCGGCGTGGCTGGCGCGCGACCTGCCGATCGAGATCAGGGATTTCCGGCCACGTCTCGATCTGAATCTCAGCGTCTACCGGCCGTGGGGTGTCATTGCATCGACGGCGGCGGACGCCTTCACCGAGCATCTCATCCAGACGACGCGAACCTTTATGAACAGCGTTGAGGCCGGAATCACCGCGCTGGGTCCTCGCCGTCAGGCCGACAGAACTGTTTCCATTCACCGCTGAGAGCCTCTAGCGGAGCGGCAGGCATTCGAACAGGCGGCCGATATCGGCTTCGTCATTGTAGACATGCGGCGACACGCGCATCTTCGTGCCGCGCAGCGTGACGTGCACGTCACCCCGCTTCAGCTCTTGTGCCGCGTCCGGCGCAAGACGGTCGCCTATATCGAGGATCGCGATATGGGGCGTTGGGTGTCGCGGACGCGCGACCGGCAGCCCTCTGCTTTCCGCCTGCGCCCAGACAAGCTCGTTAAGGTGACGCAGGCGCTCAAACACGCGTTCGATGGTCCATCCGCGGATGAGCTTCATTGCGGCGATCGCGATGGGCAGGACCGCGAAATCGGAGCGTTCCCCCATGTCGAACCGCCGCGCGCCGGGAAGAAACTTGGCCACGGCCACCTTGTAGAAGTCCGACTTGTCCCCACCCATCCGGTTCCATGAATGATGCTCCAGAGTGCGCCCCTCTGTGTGCCAACGCCGGTCGGCGTAAAGGAATGCGAGGCGATATGGCCCCAGAAGAAACTTGTAGGTGGCAAAGACGAGAAAGTCCGGTCGGACGCGCCGGACATCGAAGGGTATCGCGCCAACCCACTGGGTTCCATCAACGACGAGACTGGCGCCCGCTGCCCGTGTGGCGGCGGCCACTGCCTCCAGGTCGATCGCCATGCCCTCGAACCAATGCACCAGCGTCCCCGCGACGACCGCGATGGGACGGCTCGAGTTTTGGATTGCCGATACGATCGCGCTGGTCCAGTCGCCGTCGGCTGGTTGCGGGACGATATCGACGCAGGCGCCGGCGCGTTGCGCGAGGTCGTACCAGACATATCTGTGCGAGGTGTGTTCGTTCTCCATCAGAAGGATGGCCGAACCTGCCGGAACCGGAACGTTGGCGGCTGCGATAGCCATGCCATAGCTGGTGGCGGCCACAATGGCTATTTCGTCGGCATCGGCGCCCACCATTGATGCGGCGAGCTGCCGCGCCTCTTCGACCTCGTCGTAATAAGAGGCGATGGTCATTTTCCAGGGCTCGGCTTTCACCCTGACGCCAGCCTCGCCGGCCGCGACGGCGGCGGTCGGGATCGGAGACATGTATGCGGCATCCAGATAAGCTGTCTCGCGGGGAATGGAGAAAAGATTTCGTTGGCAGCTCAGCATGGCATCACAACCTGAAATCAATTGAGGTGCCGAGTCCGGCATTGCGGGCGCAGATATAGACAAGATTGGCAAGCTCGATGTCTTGCGCGGGAACGCCGAGAGACCGGAAAAGCGTGATCTGATCGTCGCCAGTGCGGCCGGGTTTCGCACCTGCCAGCACGTCGCCGACCTCGCCACGGATATGATCGACGCCGATCACGCCGGTTTCAATCGCCTCGATCAGTTCCCCCGCAGCCGTCAGCGCCATAGGCAGGTAGTCGACCCAGATCTGCGCTCTGCGCACACAGTCGAGGTCGAGCTCGCGGCATGAAGCGACGCTCGCCCCGACCGCATTGATGTGGACGCCAGGCGGAAGCCATTCGCCGCACAGCACCGGCTTTTCGGAAGATGTCGTGGTGCAGATGATGTCGGCCTCGCGAACGGCTTCGCCAGGGTCGCGATGTGCCTTCGCCTGGAATCCGGCGGCTGACTGCTCCTCGGCGAAGCGCTGCGCCTTTGCAAAATCGCGGCCCCAAACATGGATCGCATGGATTGGCCGGACGCCTGCAATAGCCGCGACATGCCGGCGCGCTTGCTCGCCATATCCGAACAGTGTCAACGTGGTGCTGTCTTCGCGCGAAAGTGTCCTCGTCGCGACAGCACTGGCTGCCGCGGTCCGCCAAGCCGTAAGCTCTCCCCCATCGATCAAGGCTACAGGCCGTCCATGATCCTTGTCGAACAGGAAGACACCGCCGCGGTGAGACGCGAATCCATGCGCGAAATTGTCAGGAAACACGGAAAGCACCTTCGCCCCGAACAGTGGCCGGTCATCCAGCGCAGCATACATGAGCGACAGACAACTCCCGGCCGCGCCCGGAAGTTCGAGCGTGCGCCTGATCTGCTGGCGCGCCATGCCGCTCGATGTTTTGCGCAGCGCGGCCTCGGTCGTGTCAAGAGCCAGGGAGAGGCTCAAAATGTCCCGGATCGCGTTCTTGTCGATCAGGAGGAATTCCGGCTCGCCATTCACTCCGCAGTCTCTCCCGTTCCGAGATCGCTGATACGCCGATCTTCGCCAAGCGTAGCATTGCCCTCGCAAACTGTTGCGCCCGAATTTGATAACCTCGCGCGGGAAGTTGCCCGCGCGGACTAATGGGCCGACCTATGCGGCTGGAGGTGGCCGGGACACTGGTTCATAACTTTTGGCCATGAACGGCAGCGACCAGTTCAATTGACCCTAGTTGGCACCCATTGCAATGTTTTCAGGCACCGAGGATGTTGTGCGGGATTGCAAACACACCGCAGGCGCCGCTCGAATTAAGCGAGCGGCGTCAGCAGTACTGTCAAAAACTCCAGCAACATCCCTCAACGATATAACGGCATTTGCATCGATTTGTCTTTCAGAGATTACTCGCATCGGATGGCGTCATTAGCTCGGTAATTTATCGGAGGTCATCTTTTATGCGTGTCGTGGTCATCGGTTCCGGCATTATCGGCAGTTCCACCGCCTATGAGTGCGCCAAGGCGGGAGCAAGCGTCGTCGTGCTGGAGGCCGGAAGGATAGCAGGCGGCACGTCGGCGGTAAGCTTTGCCTGGACAAATGCGACGACCAAGCGGCCCCGGCCGTATTTCGATCTGAACGTCTCGGGAATGCGCGCCCATCTTGAACTCAAGCGCGACTTCGGCATCGTTCCCTGGCTCACCCAGACCGGCAGTTTCGATTGGCGAACGGAGCCGGAGTCGATGGACGATTATTTCGAGAACTTCAGGCAGATGAAGGAATGGGGCTACGGCGTCGAGTGGATCGACAAGAAGCGTGTTGCTGAGATGGAGCCCGATATCGATGTCTCCGCCTTCGGCGATTGTCCAATCTCCTACTATCCGGAAGAAGGCTGGGTCGATCCGGTGCTCTACTCAGCCTGGCTTTTGCGGGCGGCGAAGGAGCGCTGGGGTGCACAGGTCAAACTCGGTTCACGCGTGACCGAGATCGAGACCGAAAGCGGGCGCGTACGGGCAGTTCGCACGGCGGATGGAGACCGGCACGCCGCGGATGCCGTCGTGAGCTGCACCGGCGGCTGGTCTAGTGAGAGGCTCGGCGATGCCCAGGGCATCCCACTTTCCTCGACCATAGGCGTGCTCGCCTTCACCCCGCCAGTGGCGTTGACGCTCCGGAGCCAGCTGCATGCCGACGATCTGGATATCCGTCCCGACGGAGCGGGCCGCATCATGATCCATAAGGTCTCGGTGGACATGACCCTGGAGAAGCCGGAGGCGCTCAGCCCTGCCGGGGACGAGGCGGCGACGCTCCTGGATGCGGCGGCCAAGATCCTGCCTTCGCTCCGCGATGCGGGTGTGGAAGCCATTCGCACCACTGTCCGGCCGTTCCCGGAGGACGGCTACACCGTCGCCGGCGCCATGCCGGACATCGTCGGCCACTACATGGCCGTAACGCACAGCGGTGTGACCATCGGCCCGCAATTGGGCAAGGTGGTCGCCGACGAAGTCGTGCGCGGCAAAATCCATGATGAAATGGAGACATTTCGCCCGCAACGCTTCTTCCAGGTCCATGCTCAGCGCTCCGCAGTCGCGCACGTTTGATCCCCGCAGGCTGCGGGATTGCCTGCAGCGGCCTGCTTTTAACCAATGCAGTTACGACCTCCGCCATGGCGAACATCGAAAGATTCGACAAGAACGAACGGCTTAGCCGGATCGTCGTTCATAACGGCACGGTCTATCTCTCGGGTTTGACGGCCGATAACAAGAAAAACGGCACGCCTGACCAGACGAACGAGATATTGGAAAAGGCGGAGCGCCTCCTGGCGAGCGTCGGTTCGGATAGATCGAAGCTGCTGTTCGCGCAGATCTGGTTGAGGGACGTCGAAGACTTCGACGCCATGAACAAGGCTTGGGTCACATGGCTCGACGGCGTGGAGCCCCCGGCACGCGCGACGGTCGGAGCAAGCTTCGCGCTGCCCGAGATCCGCGTCGAGATTCAGCTTACCGCAGCGATCTGACACGTCGCACGCAACGTCGAGGTCAACGAGTCCGATCAGATTCGTCAGCGGCATGCTTGCGCGCGGGCCTTCCCGGCGCGATAGATGCGGCGGTTCGGGGAGGAATCATGCGAAAAATCCTGGCATCGGCCTTGCTGCTGGCGGCTGCAGCGTTCGCAACCGGCGCTCATGCGCTGGACAGCAGCGGCACGCCCGTCGTCGTGACACCCCTCGCCTCGCGCACGACCACCGCTTCCGGCCAGCCGATCACGCTGCCGCAGAAGAACGTGCAGGTGCTGGTGTCGACCTACGACATAGCGCCGGGCGCGACCTTGCCGGTGCACAAGCATCCGTTCCCGCGCTACGCCTATGTCGAAGCCGGCACGTTGAAGGTCACCAATGTCGAGACCGGCAACAGCAACACCTACAAGACTGGCGATTTCATCATCGAGATGATCGGGCAGTGGCATCAGGCCACCAATATCGGCAACGACCCGGTCAAGCTTCTGGTGATCGACCAGGTCGAACAAGGCACCAAGAACACGGTTTTGCGCCAGTAAGCCACCGCTGCTCTGGCTCCTCGAACTGTCTTGCCACAGGAGCGCGCCGCGCGAAGTCGTCGGCCCAGCTCCTCACATCCGGTTCCGCACGACCGGGCTGACGATGCTATGCCGGTTGCCCGCCTTACCGGCGGAACCGGATTCCTCGTGCCGAGTTTTTCGCGGAATCCCTTTGCTTGGTGAATGCCTTTTCCTGGAGCAAACTCCCTGTCGGGGCTCAAGGAGCAGAAATGAGAGCACGAACAGCGACGGTCGGCGATCTGGAAGACGTGTTTCGCCATCTGTCCAAGCGGATGTCGGACGAATACATCGCCGCCGGCAAGGACAGCAAGGTCGCCTACGACAATCTGATGATGAACCTGAAGGAGGGCCGCGCCCATGCCCTTGTCGACAGCGACGGGACCGTGGCGATCATAGCCTGGCACGAGCATGGCGACGCCGCGGACACGTTGTTCGCCGCGCGCGAGGGCTTTTTCAGGGCCGCGACCGTGCGCTTCTGCAGGCGGCATATCAGGCAGATCCAGGCGCTCGCCGGCAATCTCCCTATTCACTCCCGCAGCTGGCTCACGGGACCGGAAATCGCAAAATGGTTTCGCACCATCGGCTATGTCGAACGCGGCGAGGAAAATGGCGCCAAACTGTTCGAACTGCCGCCGGCCGCGACCCGGCCGGGCTAGGCAAGCGGCTTGGGTGCCCCGCGATTCCAGCCGCCATCGCACCGTGGCACGGCTCGCCTTTGCGTGGCCCTAGCCCCAGGCGCCGGCCATCTGCCGCGTCGTGGCGTTCAGCCGGTTGAAAGCGTTGATCACGGCGATCTGGATGACGAGCCCGGCAAGCGCCTTTTCGTCATAGTGCCGGGCGGCCTCGTCCCATACCTCGTCCGTCACTGCATCCGTTCGGTCGGCCAGCCTTGTGCCGGCCTCGGCAAGGGCAAGCGCGGCGCGTTCGGCATCGGTGAAGTACGGCGTTTCCCGCCAGGCCGACAAGGCAAAGATGCGTTCGTCCTTCTCGCCGGCTTCTTGAGTTCGCGCGCATGCATGTCGACGCAAACCGAGCAGCCATTGATCTGGCTGGCGCGCAGATGGACGAGCTTGCGTGTCACATAGGGCAAATCGGCCGCCTCGGTCGACTTATCCAGCGCCAGCAGTGCCTGCAAAGCGCCGGGAATGAGCATCACGGGGTTCTTGAGCCTGGCTTCCATGGTCTTTCTCCGTTTGAAACGTTTGGTCGCGGTTTGCCATTGCCCGGAAGCGGCCCATCGGGAGACTTATTGTGGTTCGCCGGCCATGCCCGCCAGCTGATCGAGGAGAGTCGGCGCTCAGCCTTGCTTCGCAGCCACGTGCTCAAGCCGCTCAAGAATACGCGGCCAGCCGCTTCCCATGCCGACATATCCACGCTCGTCGGCCGGTCGGAATCCAGAGTGCTCCATCCGTACCCGGGTCGCCGCGCCCTCAGGCGTGAGCGACCAGGTCACCACGGTTTTCAGCCCGCTGTCGAATTCGCTTCCGTCGCCCCAGCTATAGGCAAGCAGGCGTGGCGCCTCGACTTTCAGCACGACGCAGTTCGTCACCCCCGACCAGCCCGGTACCGGTGAAGCGCGGAAGGTGAAGCAATGCCCCTCTTGCGGCGCGAAGTCGTTCTGCATGAGCCATTCTGCGACAAGTTCGGGCACCGTCAGCGCACGCCATATCTTCTCCGCCGAATGCGGAATCAGCCGTTCAACGACGATCGATTTGGTCTGTGTCATGCCCTGCTCCTCTTTGTCGTTGTCGAGCGGCCGCTCGCGATCAATAACCCGGTGGCTATGGATTAATTCATAACCATTTAGTTATAAAACTGTCAAGCACGGAAATGCCCCCTGGTCCAATGCGACGTGCCGTTCCTGCTTTCGCGCTGGCCGCCCGGATGCTACGGGCTTCTCACAACATCATGGACAGGATCACACCTTGACCGAAGAAGTCCGCCCGCCGCTGATCGAAATCTGTGTCGAGGGCATTGATGGCCTTCTGGCCGCGCAGGCCGGCGGCGCCGACAGGGTCGAACTGTGCGCCAGCCTCGTCGAAGGCGGCATCACGCCGAGCTTGGGAACCGTGCGCGCCGCCCTCGACCAGGCGATTGTGCCGTTCCATGTCATGGTGCGGCCGCGTGGCGGCGATTTTCTCTACAGCGAAACCGAGTACCGTTCGATGCTGGCCGACGTAGCCGCCCTGCGCGACCTCGGTGTATCAGGCGTGGTATTCGGCTGCCTCACCGCCCAAGGCACCATCGACGAGCGCCGCATGAGCGAATTGACGGAGGCCGCCGGCGGCCTCAACGTCACTTGTCACCGCGCTTTCGACATGACGCGCGACCCGGCCGAGGCGTTGGAAGCGCTGATCCGTTGCAAGGTCGGCCGCGTGCTGACCAGCGGCCAGCGCGACACGGCGATGGAAGGCCTGTCGCTGTTGGCGGACCTGGTGCGACAGGGAGGCGATCGCATCGTCGTTCTCGGCTGCGGCGGGCTCGATCTCGGCAACATTGCCGAGGTGCGGCAAAGGACTGGACTATCCGAAATGCATTTCGCCGCCCTCAAGGAGGTGCCCAGCGCCATGCGCTACCGCAATCCCAAGGTCGGCATGGGCGGCTCCGACCTCGACCGCGAGTATCGCAATACGCTAACCGATACGCCGCTTGTGGCAGCGACGATCGCGGCGGCCAAGGCATGACCGCTCTCTCCCCGATCAGCCCTGTCTCGCAAAGCGACGAAGCGGCCATACTCGCGCTCAACAACGAGCATGCCGCCGAATTGTCGTGGCTTGAGCCCGAGCGCCTGTCTTTCCTGCTTGGCGAGGCGTTCTATGCGCGCCGCATCGGCGCGCTCGACGCCTTCATCATGACCTTCGATCAGGGGGCCCGGTACGACAGCCCGAATTTTCTCTGGTTTCGCGGACGCTACGAGCGCTTCGTCTATGTCGATCGTGTCGTGGTGGCGGCGCAAGCCCGTGGCCGCGGCCATGCCCGCCTGCTCTACAAGGACCTGTTTGAGCACGCCACGCGCGCCGGCCACGCACTGGTCACATGCGAGGTCAATGCCGACCCGCCCAATCCGGCTTCGGACGCCTTCCATGCCGCGCTCGGCTTCACCGAGGTCGGCGACGCGGTGATCCACGGCGGCAAGAAGGCGGTGCGCTACTACGTCAGGCGGATCATCGCCTGAGCGCTGCTCCTTTCCAGGTCTCTGCCACTACTGGAACAACGCTGCCGCACTGACCAGCGTCGTCCAGAACCCCCACAACAGCGGGATGCCGACCAGCAGCCAGGCAAGGACCAATTTGACAGAATTGCTGTTGTCTTGCGCCATGATCACTCTCCTTATGCTGCAGCCGGTTCGGCCTTCATGTGGAACCGTGCATTCACCGGCCGCATCATCAGGTTGAGCAGGAAACCGACGACGAGCAGGCCGGCCATGATATACATGGTGACCGTGTAGGCATCGGCTTTCGCTACTCCTGCATCGATCTGGTACTGCCTGATGTAGTTGACCAGGACCGGCCCCAGAACGCCCGCCACCGACCACGCCGTCAGCAGGCGGCCATGGATGGCACCGACATACCGCACGCCGAAGACATCGCGCAGATAGGCCGGAATGGTGGAAAAGCCGCCGCCATACATGCTCAAGATGACGCCATAGAACAGCACGAACAGGAACACGTTGCCCGACTGGCCCGTCCACGGCACCACCGCATAAAGGATCACGCCCAGCACGAAGAAGACCGCGTAGGTCGTCTTGCGGCCGATATAGTCGCTGGTCGATGCCCAGAAGAAGCGGCCGAGCATGTTGAAGATCGACAGCAGGCCGACGAAGCCGGCGGCAGCCGCCGGCGTGATGCGTCCCGGGAACATCTCCTGGCTCATGGCGGAGGCTTGGCCGAGGACGCCGATGCCGGCCGTCACATTGAGGCACAGCACGCCCCACAGCAGCCAGAACTGCGGTGTCTTCAACGCGTCGTCGAGATGGACGTTGGCGGTTGTGACCATCGTGTTCTGTGTCGCCGGCGGCGTCCAGCCGGCCGGACGCCAGCCATCGGGCGGCACCCTGACGATGACAGCGCCGATCAGCATGAAGATGAAGTAGACGATGCCCAGCACGATGAAGGTTTCGGCGACACCGATATGCTGCGGGGTCGAAAACAGCTTCAACAGATAGACCGAAAGCGGCGAAGCGATGAAGGCTCCGCCGCCAAACCCCATGATCGCCATGCCTGTCGCCATGCCCGGCCGGTCGGGAAACCAGGTGATCAGCGTCTTGACCGGCGAGATGTAGCCGAGCCCGAGGCCGATGCCGCCCAGGACGCCGTAGCCGAGATAGATGATCCACAATTGATGCAAGGTGACGCCGAGCGCCGACACGATGAAACCACCGCCGAAACAGCAGGCGGCCGCGACCATCGCCTTGCGCGGGCCGACGCGATCCAGCCAACCGCCGCCGAAAGCTGCCGCGAGGCCAAGGAACAGGATCGCGATCGAAAAAATCCAGCCGAGTCCGGTCAGCTTCCAATCATCGGGCGCCGAATCGGTGATACCGATCAGTTTCGACATCGGCAGGTTGAAGACGCTGAACGCGTAGGCCTGACCGATGCAAAGATGAATGCACAATGCCGCCGGCGGCACCATCCATCTGCTGAAACCGGGCTCGGCGATCGTGCGCGACCGGTCGAGCCAGCCGCCGGCGTTTTCCCTGGTCGTTGCCATTCCATCCTCCCATGCAATGTTCTGTTTCGAACAAACTAGGCGGAGCACGGGGCGGGACAACAAGGAATAGCTGCCATAGTACCAATGTCTAAGGACATTGGGCTGTCCGGCAAGCAGATCGCCAGGTCACCCCTGGATAGATTAGGATGAACTTACCAAACAAGCTGCCGAACAGGCGGCATCGAGCGAGGCTGACCTTGGCCGCTATGCAACGCAAGGGAAGGACGCTGCGGCGTCACTCACCAGTTGCGGTTCAGCCACTCACGCGACGGCCGCTCGATGACATAATAGCTGCAGAGCGCGCAGGCAAAGACCCCAGCCAGCATCAGCCACGGGTCGCTGCCTCGCTCATAGACGAATTTGTAGAATGGCTGCTGCCACAGATAGAGCGAATAGGACCATAGGCCCAGCGTCGCCATAGGCCAGGACGACAGCAGTCCGGAAAACAACCTCGTGCTGAAATCGAGAGCGTTGACGGCAACCGCCAGCAGCGGCACGGCGACCAGATAGTGGATCGGGGTCGGTACCGGGTCCATGAACAGAAGCACCGCCGCGACGGCTGCCGCCACCGCCACATAGCGGCCATTCAACAGGGCCGGCAGCTTGCCGTCGGCCTTCAGCAGGCAGATGGCGGCCGACAGCAGGATCGACGCAATGTGCACGTCGGTGCGCCAGTATGTGGTTTCGTAATCCATATGCAGGAACCAGTACGAAACGGCACCGTTTGCCATGGCCAGCACCGCCAGCACCAGGAGCAGCGGGATGACGCGGCTGCGGCTTGCGACGAACGCGCTGATCGCGGCCAGGATTATGTAGGCATGCTCTTCGACGCAGAGCGACCAGATGTGGTCGAGCGCGCCGGCGCGGTTCACGAGAATTCCGGCATAGTTGTAGGTGAATGTCAGCGCCGTCAGCGCCGCCTTCCATTTGAAGGCGACGAACGTGCCCGACAGCGCAATCATCGAAACGATCACGAACACCAGCAGTGCGGGATAGATGCGGGAGAAGCGGCGCTTGAAGAATTTCTTCAGCGGGTAGCGCTCGACGAACAGGATCTCGGCCATCAGCCGGCCGCTGAGCACGAAGAAGAATTCGACGCCCAGCACGCCAAGATTGATCCCTGCAACGGGAAAGAAATGGCCGATGAGCACCAGCGCGATCGAAAGTCCGCGCCAGCCGTCGAGATAGGCCAGTCTTGTCCTGGCGGATCTGTCGGCGACGGGTCTTGGCGGCACAACATGCGTCGCGGAGATGTCGGTCATGCCGCTCCCTTCGCATCGAAACATGCGAATAGGGGTCGCAGGTCGTGATGAACACTCCGAACCCGGCTCGCGTTTGATCGCCGGCATAGTGCAGTGCAATATCGCTTTGTGCAAGTGCGAGATTGCCACAATGCGCCCGTCTGCGGAAAAGGGGCGCGAAGTCCCTCTCCTGCCTGACAGGAGCAGAAAGGAATCAGGCGTTGGCGGCGGCCACCGCGCGCTTGGCCATGACCGCGACCAGATTGGCACGGTATTCGGCGGAAGCGTGGATATCGCTCATCAGCTTGGTCGGCGGCACCTTGACGCCGTCGAGCGCCGAAGCCACGAAGTCCTTCGCAAGCGCGGCCTCGATCTCCTTCGAGCGGAAGACGCCATCGTCGCCGGCGCCGGTCACGGCGACGCGGACGCCGTCCTCACCCTTGGCCACGAACACACCGACAATGGCGTAGCGAGAGGCCGGATTGCGGAACTTTTCATAGGCTGCCTTTGACGGCGCGGTGAAGGTGACGGCGGTGACGATTTCGCCATCCTCCAGCGCCGTCTCGAACAGGCCTTTAAAGAATTCGGCGGCCGCGATCTGGCGTGTATTGGTAATGATTGTTGCACTTAGCGCCAGCATGGCCGCCGGATAATCGGCCGCCGGGTCGTTGTTGGCGATCGAGCCGCCGATCGTGCCCCTGTAGCGCACTGCCGGATCGCCGATCATCGATGCCAGATGGGCGAGCGCCGGACAGGCTTGTTTCAACGTGTCGTCGCTGGCAACATCGAAATGCGTGGTGGCGGCGCCGATCGTGACCGTCCTGCCGGACACTGTCACGCCTTGCAATTCCTTGATCCGCGACAGGTCGACGACATCGGAAGGGGCCGCCAGCCGCGTCTTCATGGCCGGGATCAGGGTCATGCCGCCCGCCAGCAACTTGGCGTCGCCGCCCGTGACGAGCTTCGCGGCATCGGCGACTGAGGCGGCGCGGTGGTAATTGACTGCGTACATTGTCTCTCTCCCTTCGGGAAGAGCGAATAGGCAATAGCGAGTTAGCGAATAGGACCTTCCCTTCGCATCACGCTTTTCCCCTACTCGCTACTCCCTACTTCCTATTCGCTTTTCAATGCTTCGTCGCACGGATCGCGGCCCACACCGTGGACGGCGAAGCCGGCATGGCGATATCGGCGATTCCTATGGCGTCGGTGATGGCGTTGATCACCGCCGGCGGCGAGCCGATGGCGCCGGCCTCGCCGCAGCCCTTGATGCCGAGCGGATTGCCCGGACACGGCGTGTTCGAGGTCGAGATCTTGAACGAAGGCAGGTCGTCGGCGCGCGGCATGGTGTAGTCCATGTAGCTCGCGGTCAGGAGCTGGCCGTCGGCGTCATAGTGGGCGCCTTCGAGCAGCGCCTGGCCGATGCCCTGCGCGATGCCGCCATGCACCTGGCCCTCGACGATCATCGGGTTGATGATGTTGCCGAAATCGTCGGCTGCGACGAACTGGATGATCTCGGTCGTTCCGGTCTCCGGATCGATCTCGACCTCGCAGATGTAGCAGCCGGCCGGAAAGGTGAAATTGGACGGGTCGTAAAACGCCGTCTCCTTCAATCCCGGCTCCATGCCACCGGGCAAATTATGAGCGGTATAGGCCGCCAGCGCCATCTGGAACCACGGCACGTTTTTGTCGGTGCCGGCGACCTTCAGCGCGCCGTTCTCGATGACGATGTCGCCCTCGTCGGCCTCGAGCAGGTGCGCCGCGATCTTCTTGGCCTTGGCCTCGACCTTGTCCAGCGCCTTGGCAATCGCCGACATGCCGACCGCGCCCGAGCGCGAGCCGTAGGTGCCCATGCCCATCTGCACCTTGTCGGTGTCGCCATGGACGATCGAGACGCTGTCGATCGGCACCCCAAACCGCTCGTTGACGAGTTGCGCGAAGGTCGTCTCATGGCCTTGGCCATGGCTGTGCGAGCCGGTCAGTACCTCGATGGTGCCGGCGGCGTTGACGCGCACCTCGGCCGATTCCCAAAGGCCGACGCCGGCGCCAAGCGAGCCCACCGCCGCCGACGGCGCCAGGCCGCATGCTTCGATGTAGCAGCTCATGCCGATGCCGCGCAGCTTGCCGTTCCTGGCGGCCTCCGCCTTGCGCCCGGCAAAGCCGGCATAGTCGGCGGCCTCCATCGCCGCGTCGAGCGAGGCGCCATAGTCGCCGGCGTCATAATTCATGATGACCGGTGTCTGGTGCGGGAACGTGGTGATGAAGTTGGTCCGCCGAAGCTCGGCCGGCGACACGCCGAGTTCCCGCGCCGCGGTTTCCATCGTGCGCTCGATGAGATAGGTGGCTTCGGGACGCCCTGCCCCGCGATAGGCATCGACGGGTGCCGTGTTGGTGTAGACCGTGCGGACATTGGCGTGGATCGCCGGGATATCGTACTGACCCGACAGCAGCGTCGCGTAGAGATAGGTCGGCACGCAGGACGAGAACAACGACATGTAGGCGCCGAGATTGGCCAACGTGTCGACCTTGAGGCCGGTGATCCTGTTGTTCTTGTCGAAGGCCATTTCCACTGTCGAGACATGATCGCGGCCATGTGCGTCGGAGAGGAAGCTTTCGGTGCGGTCGGCCACCCACTTCACCGGCACGCCGGTTTTCTTGGACGCCCACAGGCAGACGATCTCTTCCGGATAGATATAGATCTTGGAACCGAAGCCGCCGCCGACATCGGGCGCGATGACGCGCAATTTGTTTTCCGGCGCGATGTTGTAGAAGGCGCTCATCACCAGCCGCGCGACATGCGGGTTCTGCGAGGTCGTCCAGCAGGTATAATGGTCTTCCGCTCTGTCGTAGTGACCCAGCGCTGCCCGCGGCTCCATGGCGTTGGGCACCAGCCGGTTGTTGACGATTTTCATGCGAGTGATGTGGGAAGCCGCCTTGATCGCCGCGTCGGTCGCCTTGGCGTCGCCGATCTCCCAGTCGAAGATCAGATTGTTTTCGGCTTCCGGATGGAGTTGCGGAGCGCCCTTTTCGAGCGCCTTCGTCGCATCCACCACTGCCTCGAGTTCATTGTAGGTGATCTCGACCGCTTCGGCGGCGTCGCGCGCCTGCGCCTTGGTGTCGGCGACCACGACGACGACCGCATCGCCGACATAGCGAACCTTGTCGACCGCCAGCGGCGACCAGGCTCCCATCTTCATCGGGGAACCGTCCTTGGAATGTATCATCCAGCCGCAGATGAGATTGCCGATGCCATCGGCCTTCAGTTCCTTGCCGGTCAGCACACCGATGACGCCCGGCATGGCTTGCGCCTTGTCGACGTCGATCTTCACGATCTGGGCATGCGCGTGCGGGCTGCGCACGAAGGCCGCATGCTTCATGCCGGGCACCACCATGTCGTCGACATAGCGACCGGCGCCGGTGATGAACCGCTTGTCTTCCTTGCGCGCAACGCGAGCGCCAACACCTTCAATGCCCATCAGAAATTCCTCCCGAAATAGTGAGTAGGAAGTAGTGAGTAGTGAGTAGTGAAGATCGGCGCCGGTTCGGACCGGCTACTCACTACTCACCCCTTTTCTCACGCCGCTTGCCTGACCTTGCCGCTCATCCCCTCCGATGCGGCGAGGATCGCCTTGACGATGTTGTGGTAACCGGTGCAGCGGCAGATGTTGCCTTCGAGCTCTGCGCGCACCGTCGCTTCGTCGAGGCCTTCAGGGTGGCGCTTGATCATGTCGGCCGCCGTCATGATCATGCCTGGCGTGCAGAAGCCGCATTGCAGTCCGTGATGCTCCTTGAACGCCGCCTGCACGGGATGAAGGTCGGCACCGTTGGCAAGCCCCTCGATCGTCACCACACTCGATCCGGACGCTTGCACCGCGAGCATCGTACAGGATTTCACCGCCTTGCCGTCGACATGGACGACGCAGGCGCCGCATTGCGAGGTATCGCAACCGACATGGGTACCGGTGAGGCCGAGATTCTCCCGCAAGAAGTGAACCAGCAGCGTCCGGTCCTCGGCCGCGCCGCGGACCTGTTTTCCGTTCACCATCAACGAAACGTCCGACATGAATCCTCCCTGGGTATCACCTTGGTCATCACGCTGCCGAGGCGGTGTTGGCTTCGGCCATGCGTTATTCGTACACCGCACAAGCCGTAAAAAACAGCGCGGCGCAAAAGCCGGATCATTGTACTTTCGGCCATGGCAAGGCGAAACACGCATTCCCCTCGCCCCATTGCCAAAATGCCGATTGGCGGCAACAATGACCTTCGACGTTGGCGCGCAAGAAGCACATAAACAGCGCGCACAGGCAGCGTCGGAGGAAATGCGGGAGAACGTCGCTGACCGTTTCACGGACGCGCTACGCATGCGGCTTGTCGGCGCTGACCACGGACGAGCCCGACCCGGACGTCTTCGCACGCGCGGTAGCGGCGGAGGCCGCCGCCATCGAGGCCGGCTTCGCCCTGTTGTTCTTTTCCCAGCGCCTTGTCGAGGCCGGCGCCATTACGCGTGCAATCGCGGCCCATGCGCCGGCGCTCCACTACGCCGGCTGCTCGACCGCCGGAGAAATCACGCCGCAGGGCCTCGAGGAAGGCCATATCCTCGCCATGCTGCTCCCTTCGGCGTCGTTCACCGCGGTCAGCACCACGGTCGACAACCTTTCGTCATCGGGCTTGGACAGGGTCACTGGTGATGTCGAGGATCTGAGACGCACTCTGCATGGGCGTATCGGCGGCGAGCGGACCAGGAACACCTTCGCGCTCTGTTTCATCGACGGGCTGTCCTATGCCGAGGAAGCGGTGAGTTCGGCCATCCATTGGGGCCTCGACGACATACCGCTGCTCGGCGGTTCCGCCGGTGACGACCTGAAATTCGAGACGACGAGCCTGATCTCCAACGGCAAGGTCACGTCCGACAGCGCCATCATCGTGCTGGTCGCTACGGAAATCCCTTTCCATGTCTTCAAGACCGACAATTTCGTTCCCACCGATGAAAAACTGGTGGTCACCGCGTCCGATCCCGATCACCGCATCGTGCGCGAGTTCAATGCCACCAATGCGGCCGAGGAATATGCCGCTTCGGTCGGCATCGTCGCGCAGACGCTGACGCCGCTGAGCTTCGCCTCGCATCCGGTGGTGGTGAAGGTAGGCGGTGAATATTACTGCCGCTCCATCCAGAAGATGCACGCGGACGGCTCGCTGTCGTTCTTCTGCGCCATCGACGATGGTGTCGTGCTGTCGATCGCCCAACCCAAGGACATGGTGGAATCGACCCGCGCGGCTCTGCTCGACGTCGAGGCGAGGCTTGGCGGCATCGACATGATCATCGGCTTCGACTGTGTCCTGCGCCGGCTGGATGCGCGCAACCGGCAGGTCTTTCGCGAAATTTCCGAACTCTACCGGGTCAACAACGTCATCGGCTTCGGCACTTATGGCGAACAATACCGGTCGATGCATCTCAACCAGACCTTCACCGGCATCGCCTTCGGCGAGCGCCCTGCCGCCGAGTGAGCGCTGCCGTGCCCCTCAAGGACATAGACGATCCCGACAGGCTGAAGAAGATCAACGCCGCGCTGGTCAGCCGGGTCGAGCGTTCGATGGACCAGCAAGGCAACGCCTTCTCGCTGTTCCAGACCGCGATCTCCCTGGAAAGCAGGGTGCGCGCGCGCACCGAGGAACTGCACTCGACCCTGCGGCGGCTGGAACAATCGAACATCGACCTCAGCGCCGCCAAGGAAAACGCCGAACAGGCGAACCTGTCCAAAACCCGCTTTCTCGCCGCGGCCAGCCACGACGTGCTGCAGCCATTGAATGCGGCGCATCTGTCCGTCTCCGCCCTTGCCGAAGTGCAGACCAGCGACGAGGGCCGGAAACTGGTGCGGCAGGTCGAGCGCTCGCTGGAGACGATGGAGGACCTGCTGCGCACGCTGCTCGACATCTCCAAGCTCGACGCGGGCGTGGTCCAGCCCGACATTGGCGACGTCAGCCTGGAGGCGCTGTTCTCGTCGCTGCGGTCGGATTTCCAGCCTGTGGCCGAACTGAAGGGCCTGTCGCTCAAATTCCGCGCCGTCAACGCCGTGGTCCGCTCCGATCGCACGCTGCTGCGCCGCATCCTGCAGAACATCCTCTCCAATGCGCTGGGCTACACCCGCTCGGGCGGCGTCCTTGTCGGCACCAGGCACCGCGGCGATGCCATCCGCATCGATGTCGCCGACACCGGCTGCGGCATTCCCGACGACCAGCGCGAGGCGGTGTTCGAGGAGTTCCATCGCGGCATCATGCCAGCCAATGCCGAACTCGCCGGCGGCGGCCTCGGCCTTGGGCTGGCCATCGTGCGGCGCATCGCCGGCGCGCTCGGCCATCCCGTGACGTTTTCCTCGAAGGTCGGCCGCGGCACGATCTTCCACATCGATGTCCCTGTCGGCATCGGTGCCACGGCGGACGCCATTGCCAGCGCTGCAAGCCTGGAGCGGCCGCGCGGCTACGGCTTGTTCGGCACCAAGGTTCTGCTGGTCGAGAACGATGTCGAGGTGCTGCAGGCGATGACCTCGTTGCTCGAACGCTGGCAATGCCTGGTGCGCGCCGCGACCTCGACCGACGACGCGCTCGACATGCTCGGCGACACGGACTGGGTGCCCGACATCGTCATAGCCGACCAGCACCTCGACGGCGGCGATCTCGGCACCACCACCATATCGAAGGTCCGCCGCTATCTCGGCCGCGCGGTGCCGGCGCTGATCGTCACCGCCGACAGTTCCGAAGCCGTCGCCAAGGCGGCGCGGGCCGGCGGCATAGAGCTGATGCGCAAGCCGCTCAAGCCCGCGCAATTAAGGGCGCTGCTGGCACATCTGCTGGCTTAGACCGGCCCCTCAAAACCCCGCTTGGTCCCGAAACAGCTCCGCATTGTCCAGCTTCGAAACCTCGATCACCGCTTGCGTGCGGCTGTAGACGTTGAGCTTGCGCAAGATCTCCGAGACGTGCGCCTTGACGGTGGTCTCGCCCACTTGCAGCTCATAGGCGATCTGCTTGTTGAGCAGGCCTTGGCGCAACATCTGCAACACGCGCAATTGCTGCGGCGTCAAAGTCGACAGGCGCTGCACCATGTCGGCGCGGTCGGTGCTGTCGGCGTCGGGCGGGCGGCCCTCATAAGTTTCCGGAACATAGATGGCGCCCTCCATCACCGAGCGTATAGCGTTGGCCAGATCGCTCTTGCGCGCCGATTTCGGGATGAAGCCGGCAGCACCGTAGGACAGCGCCTCGGAGATGATCTTGGGCTCCTCGTAACCCGACACTATGACCACGGGCAGGCGCGGATAGCGGGTCCGAAGCTGCAGCAACCCCTCGAAGCCGTGCACGCCGGGCATGCTGAGATCGAGCAGGGCAAGGTCGAACGGCTTTGTCCCGGCCAGCAGGTCGAGTGCCTCGGCGATCGAGCGCGCCTCTACCGTGTCGACCTCGGGATAGGCCATCTGCACGGCGCTGTGCAGCGCCTCGCGAAACAGCGGATGATCGTCGATGATCAGGAACCGGGCGCTGTCAGTGGCTGCTGTCATGTGGCTCGTTTCGGTTTGCCGGCCGCAGCATAATCCCGCGACCATGGCCGACTTATTGGCAAATAGTCTATCCCGGTCGAGGATGCATCGCCGCGAAAGGGATGGAAACTCCGGATTCGTTATACGGGCGGGCCGGCCAATGCTTTATGAAAAGCGACGCCTTGCCCGGCCCCTCAATTGGGCCGAAGGTGCCCGCCGGCCCGACATCCAACCGCAGAGACAGACCATGACCGCCTTTGTCCTCCCCGCCCCCCCAACGCCCTCGGTCGCAGTGGCCGGCTCGAGCGAGCGCTTTGCGGTGCGCCGCATCTTCTGCGTCGGCCGCAATTACGCCGCGCATATCAGGGAGTTCGGCAATGACGAGCGCGACCCACCCTTCTTCTTCACCAAGCCGGCCGATGCGGTGGCAGACTCCGGCGCCACGGTCCCCTACCCGCCCCTGACGACCAACCTGCACCATGAGATCGAACTGGTGGCCGCGATCGGCAAGCCGGGCTTCCGCATCCCGCGCGCCCAGGCGCTGGATCATGTCTGGGGCTATGCCGTCGGCATCGACCTCACCCGCCGCGATCTCCAGGACGAAGCCAAGAAAGCGGCGCGGCCATGGGACTGGTCGAAGGCTTTCGACCGCTCCGCGCCGTGCGGTCCTCTGGTTCCCGCGCAAAAATCCGGCCATCCGAGCCAGGGCCGTATCTGGCTGGCCGTCGACGGCAAGGTCCGGCAGGACGCCGATCTCGCCGAGTTGATCTGGCCGATCTCCGACATTGTCTCGATCTGCAGCGAAGGCATGGAATTGCAGCCAGGCGACCTCATCTTCACCGGCACGCCGGCCGGTGTCGGCGCGGTCAAGCCTGGCGAGACGATGACCGGCGGCGTCGACGGCATCGGCACGATCGAAGTGACCATCGGCCCGCCAAATCGGTGAGTGCATGAGCGACATCGTCCTTCACAACTACTACCGCTCCTCCACCTCCTACCGGGTGCGGATTGCGCTGGAGATGAAGGGGCTGACCTATGACTACGTGCCGCATCACCTGCGCCATGGCGAACATCTCGAACCGGCTTATCTTGCGGTGAATCCCCAAGGGTTGGTGCCGGCGCTGATCCTGGGCGACGGGACGCTGCTGACGCAATCGCTGGCGATCATCGAATTCCTCGACGAGACGACGCCCGAACCGCCTCTGCTGCCGAAGGACGCAGTTGGGCGCGCCCGCGTCAGGATGCTGGCGCAGATGATTGCCTGCGATATCCATCCGGTGAATAATTTGCGTATCCTGACCTCACTGCGAACCCTGTTCGGCGCCGGCGACGAGGATGTCGCCAACTGGTTCCGGCACTGGGTCAAAGAGGGTTTCAAGCCACTCGAAGACCTGTTGATGGCTTCGCCCGAGACCGGCACGTTCTGCCACGGCGACACGCCGGGGCTGGCCGATATCTGCCTGGCGGCACAGGTCACCAGCAATGCCCGTTTCGGCGTCGATATGGCGCCCTACCCGACGATCTCGCGCATCAATGCCGCCTGCATGGCCCTGCCGGCCTTTCAGAAAGCCGCGCCGCAGAACCAGATCCATGCCGAGTAACCTTCATTCGGCGACGCGCAGCGTCACCCTCGGCGCATGCGCAAAGGGCCGACTTGTCTGGCGGAATCGATTTCCGCTTGACCGGCCAGGGAATCGGCTATCGTTTCCCGAAGTGCGCGCAAGGTGGAGTTGCCGATGAAAGCCGTCGTCTTCGAGAAATTCGGCGAAGCGCCGACGATCCAGACCGTTCCCGATCCGAAGCCGGCCCCCGACGGCGTCGTCATCAAGGTCGAGGCGACAGGCCTGTGCCGCAGCGACTGGCACGGCTGGATGGGCCATGACGCCGATATCCGCCTGCCGCATGTCCCCGGTCACGAACTGGCCGGCGTCGTGGTAGCCGCCGGCAAGCAGGTGACCCGCTGGAAGGCTGGCGAGCGCGTCACCGTCCCGTTCGCCGTCGGCTGCGGCCATTGTTTCGAATGCACGTGCGGCAATCACCAGGTCTGCGAGCACCAGTCCCAGCCGGGCTTCAACGCCTGGGGCTCGTTCGCCGAATATGTCGCCATCGAGCACGCCGACACCAATCTCGTGCGCCTGCCCGACGAGATGGAATTCGCCACTGCCGCCAGCCTCGGCTGCCGCTTCGTCACCTCGTTCCGCGCCATCGTCGACCAGGGCCGGGTGACGCCGGGCGAATGGGTGGCGGTGCATGGCTGCGGCGGCGTCGGCCTGTCGGCGATCATGATCGCCAGCGCCATGGGCGCCAACGTGATTGCCATCGACCTCACCGAAGAGAAGCTGGACTTCGCCAGGAAGATCGGCGCGGTGGCGACCATCAACGCGGCGACGACCCCGAACGTCGTCAAGGCGGTCAAGCAGATCACCAATGGCGGCGTCCATATGTCCATGGATGCGCTCGGCCATCCCACGACCTCGTTCAATTCGATCGCCAATCTGCGCCGGCGCGGCCGCCATGTGCAGGTCGGCCTGATGCTGGGCGATCACGCCCGCCCGCAGGTTCCGATGGACAAGGTGATCGCCTTCGAGCTCGAAATCCTCGGCAGCCACGGCATGCAGGCCTACCGATACCCCGCGATGATGGAGATGATCCGCACCGGCAAGCTGAAACCCGAGCTGCTGGTCGGCAAGAAGATCAGCCTTGAGGAAGCGCCGGCCGCGCTGATGGCGATGGGCGGCTTCGAAGGCATCGGCATCGGTGTGGTGACGAAGTTTTAGCCAGCGGCGCTGGTCGCGCGCCGTGGCAAATCCCGCTTGGCAAACTTTTTGGCGCCGAATACGCACAGCACCACGCCGAGCGTGATGGCGACCATCAGCGGGCTGACCTGTTCATGCAGCAGTGTCGCCGCCAGGGCGAGGCCAAAGAAGGGCTGCAGCAGTTGCAACTGCCCCACGGCGGCGATGCCGCCTTGCGCGAGGCCGCGATACCAGAACACGAAGCCGATCAGCATGCTGAACAGCGAGACATAGGCAAGCCCGATCCAGGCACTGGTCCCGACCGTGGCGAAGGACGGTGGCAGGGTTACCACGGTCAGCACCAGCATGACCGGCAGTGACAGCACCAGCGCCCAGCAGATCACCTGCCAGCCGCCAATCCTGCGCGACAGCGCGGCGCCTTCGGCATAGCCCAGGCCGCAAACGACGATGGCGGCGAGCATCAGTGCATCGCCAACCGGCGAGGCCGTCACGCCTTGCGCTAGCGCAAACCCGCCCACCAGCGCGCTGCCGAGGCATGAGAACAGCCAGAAGGCCGGCCTCGGCCTCTCGCCCCCGCGCAGCGCGCCGAAGATCGCGGTCGCCAGCGGCAGCAGGCCGACGAAGATGATGGAGTGGGCAGAGGTGACATGCTTCAGCGCCAGTGCAGTCAGCAAGGGAAAGCCGACCACCACACCCAACGCGACGATGACAAGCGACATCAGGTCGTGACGCTCCGGGCGCTTCTCGCGGAACACGAGCAGCAACGCGAGGCCAAGCAAGGCTGCTATCACCGCGCGCGCCGACGTCAGGAATGTCGGATCGAAATCCATCACAGCCACGCGCGTTGCCGGCAGGGAGCCGCTGAAAATCAACACGCCGATGAATCCGCTCATCCAGCCGCTCGTCGTCTTGTCCATTGCAGGCACTCCATCCATTGCGCCCTCTATCGGGCCCATACCCATGGCGCGACCAGAGACAATGCAGTACAATTCAACAAAACTGTCATGGTTTGTCGGAAGGTACAGATGGACGAATCAGCGAGGTTCGACAACAGCGGAACCCTTGTCGAAGGCATCATGTCCACCATCCGCCAGCGAATTGCCGCGCGTAGCCTCACGCCCGGCGCCCAATTGCCCTCGATCCGCGCCTTCGCGAAATCCATGCAGGTTTCCAAATCCACGGTGGTCGAGGCCTATGAACGCCTGGCTGCGGAAGGCGCGATCCGTTCCCGGCCAGGCTCCGGCTTCTATGCCGCCGGATCGCTGGCGCCGTTGTCGCTGGCCGAGATCGGCCCCCGGCTCGACCGCGCCGTCGATCCGCTCTGGGTTTCTCGGCAGTCGCTGGAAGCGGGCGACGATATGCTGAAGCCCGGCTGCGGCTGGCTGCCCGCCTCGTGGATGCCGCAGGCGGCGCTGCGCCGCGCGCTGCGCACGGTGGCGCGCGCCGATGATGTGGCGCTCGCCGACTACGGCACGCCGCTCGGATTGCCGCCGCTGCGCCAATTGCTGGCGCGGCGCATGGCCACGCATGGCATCGAGGCTTCCCCCGAACAGATCATGCTGACGGAATCGGGCACGCAGGCCATCGATCTCCTGTGCCGCTTCCTGCTCGAACCCGGCGATACGGTGCTGGTCGACGATCCCTGTTATTTCAATTTCCACGCGCTGTTGCGCGCCCATCAGGCCAAGGTCGTCAGCGTCCCCTACACGCCATCGGGACCGGATATCGACTTGTTCGCGCAGGCGCTGGCCGAGCATCGGCCGCGCCTCTACATCACCAATTCCGCCATCCACAACCCGACCGGCGCGATCCTATCGCCGGTCACCGCGCACCGGCTGCTCAAGCTCGCCGATCAATCGGACCTGACCATCGTCGAGGACGACATCTTCGCCGATTTCGAACATACCCCTGCCCCAAGGCTCGCGGCTTTCGACGGTCTCGAGCGTGTCGTCCATATCGGCAGTTTCTCCAAGACGCTTTCGGCCTCGATACGCTGCGGCTTCATCGCCACGCCCCGTGACTGGATGGAAGGGCTGGCCGACCTCAAGATCGCCACCACCTTCGGCGGCGGGCGGCTCGCGGCCGAATTGGTGCTGACCCTGCTCAGGGATGGCAGCTATCGCAAGCATATGGATCTGCTGCGCGCCCGGCTTTCGCGTGCCATGGGCGAGACAGGCGCCCGGCTGAAGGCGATCGGCATCACGCCCTGGATCGAGCAGCCCGCCGGCCTGTTCCTCTGGTGCAGCCTGCCGGATGCAGTGGACGCAGCCGAGGTTGCCCGCCGCGCGCTTGCGGCCAATGTCGTGCTGGCGCCCGGCAACGCGTTCAGCCTGTCGCAATCGGCCAGCCGCTTCCTGCGCTTCAATGTTGCCCAGTGCGAAGACGAGCGAATCTTCCGGACGCTGGAGGCTGCCATGCCGCGCTGAAGGCCGCGGCGAGGCTTGCGCGATCAGGACTTCATGCAAATCTCGCGCACGCAACCGCGCAGCCAGCGCTGCGCCGGATCGGCATCGAGCCGCGGATGCCAGAGCATGGAAATGGTGACCGCCGGGATGTCGACCGGCAGCGAGAAGCTCTGCATGCCGGCGCGCGCGCCTTGCGTATGCCGCTCGGGCACGCTGGCGATCAGGTCCGAGGCGCGCGCCATGGCGAGCGCGGCCGAAAAACCGGAAGCCATGCACACGACCGTCCGTTGCAATCCGAGCCGGCTCAAGGCTTCGTCGATCGGTCCTCTTTCGCGGCCCCGCCGCGAAACATTGATGTGGCGGCCAGCCGCATAGCGTTCCGGCGTCATCGCGCCCTGGCCCAGCGGGTGGTCGTTGCGCACGGCGCCGATGAAACGGTCGCGAAAAAGCGCCTGGATGCGCACCTCCGGCCCGCTTTCACCGGCCACGCCTACCTCCAGATCGATCGCCGCTTCGCGCAGTGACGCCATATCGTTGTCCGACTTCGGCGCGAAACGCAGCCTTACGCCCGGCGCGTCGGCCTCGATGCGGGCGATCAGCCGCGGTCCGAACTCCTCGACGAAGCTTTCATTGGTGCGCAGCGTGAAGGTCCTCCCCAGGCCTGGCAGATCGAGCAGTCTGGCCGGGCGCAGCAGCGTTTCCGCATCCTGAACCACTCGGCCGACCTTTTGGCGCAGTTCCTGCGCGCGTGGCGTTGGGACCAGGCCGCGACCGGCGCGCACCAGCAGCGGATCTCCCGTCGCCGCGCGCAGGCGTGCCAGCGTGCGGCTCATCGCCGAGGGGCTGAGCCGCAACCGCGTCGCGGCCCGCGCCACACTGCCTTCGGCCAGCAGGACATCGAGGGCGACGAGCAGGTTGAGATCGGGCGATGTCATCGGTGGGTTATAACATGATGTGGCGTTCAGTGCACTGATATCATGCAAATGCTGCGTCTTCCGCCATATCAGCCGCAAGATTAGATCTCCGGCGGCTCCGGTTTCCGGAGCGTGCAGAAAGGAGATCGCCATGGCAATCGCGGAGCAAGATCGGGATGTACTGATATCAGCGCCGCAACAGCGAGGATCGGCTGGATGGGCGCTGGCGAGCCTGTCGCTGGCCACGCTGCTGTCGTCGCTCGGCACCAGCATCGCCAGTGTCGGCCTTCCCTCGCTGATGCAGGCATTCGACGCTTCGTTCCAACAGGTACAATGGGTCGTGCTCGCCTATCTGCTCGCGATCACCATTCTGATCGTCAGTGCCGGGCGCCTCGCCGATATGCTCGGGCGGCGGCCGCTGCTGCTTTTCGGCATCGCGCTGTTCACATCGGCGTCGGTGCTCTGCGGCCTCTCGCCGGCTTTGTGGCTGCTGATCGCGGCGCGGGCGGTGCAAGGGCTTGGCGCGGCGCTGATGATGGCGCTGACATTGGCCTTTGTCGCCGAGACGGTGAGCAAGGCCAGAACCGGCAGCGCCATGGGCCTGCTGGGCGCCATGTCGGCCATCGGCACCACGCTCGGCCCTTCCTTGGGCGGCCTGCTGATCGCCGCTCTCGGCTGGCGTTCGATCTTCCTGGTCAATGTGCCGCTCGGCGTCCTGACCTTTGCCATGGCCTGGCGCGCTTTGCCTGCCGGCAATCGGATGACGCGGACCGGTCAAGCCAGCTTCGATGGTTTGGGCACGGGCCTGCTGGCCTTGGCATTGGCGGCTTACGCGATGGCGATGACACTGGGTAGAGGCAGTTTCGGGCTCATCAATATCGGCCTGCTGGTCGCGGCTGGCATCGGCATCTTCCTGTTCGCGACGGCGCAAAGGATGGCGAAAAACCCATTGGTCGAGCTTTCCGCCTTCCGTGATCTCTCGCTGAGCGCGAGCCTGGCCATGAACCTGATCGTCGCCACGGTAATGATGGCGACCTTGGTGGTTGCGCCGTTCTATCTCTCGCGCGGGCTCGGACTGGACGCGGCAAACGTCGGACTGGTGCTCTCGACAGGCCCGCTGGTCTCTGCGCTGTCGGCGTTGCTGGCCGGACGCCTTGCCGATCGCTTCGGAGCCAAAAGGATGATGGTCGCGGGCCTGCTTGGCCTTGCCACGGGCACGTTCCTCCTGTCCCTGGCAATGACGGCACTCGGCATCGCCAGCTATGTCGTCCCCATCACCGTCACCTGCTTCGGCTATGCCCTGTTCCAGACGGCGAACAATGCCGCCGTCATGGGCAGCGTCGGCGCCGGTCAACGCGGCCTCATCTCCGGCCTGCTCAACCTGTCGCGCAACCTTGGCCTCATTACGGGCGCCTCGGTGATGGGCGCCATATTCGCCGCCGCATCAGCCGGAGGACGCGAAGGCATCGGCCAGAGCATGCTGACGTCAGCGGCGGCGGCCAGCGGAATGCAGGTGACCTTCCAGACGGCAACGGCCCTGACGCTGGCGGCGCTGGTGCTGGCGCTGGTTTCGGCTCGCGCCGTCGGCCGCGCTGCGCCCGAAATGCGCGCTTAGCCTTTTGCCGAGCCGGCAGGCAAAGAACCCTGACAAAGATCAATTCAGGGGCCTGACGGACTCCCGTTCAGGCCCCTGCCCGCTTGCGGCGCTCATAGAGCATGACCAGCGTTTCGGCCGTCAACGCCGGCTTTTCCTCGCCTTCGATCTCGACGGTGTTGGCAGCCTTCATCAGGTATTGACCCGGTCCCCGGTCCTCCATGGACAGCAGCGTGGTGCGCAGCCGGATGCGTGCGCCGACCTTGACCGGCGCCAGGAACCGCACCTTGTCGAAGCCGTAGTTGAAGGCGGCCTGCGTGTTCTCGGGCACGATTCCCATGCCGAGCGCCAGCGCGCCGATGATCGACAGCGTCAGGTAGCCATGCGCGATCGTCGTGCGGAATGGGCTTTGTCGCCGCGCCCGTTCGGGGTCGACATGGATCCACTGATGGTCGCCAGTGCATTCGGCGAACTGGTTGATACGGTTCTGGTCGACTGTCGTCCATTCCGAGACGCCGAGCTCCTGCCCGGACATCGTCCTCAACTGCTCGTAGGTAGGCGGCGTCTTAGGCCGTATTTCGGTCATTCCTGTTTTCCCGATGGCTTCCAACGCTTCCGGACCACGAACCGGCGGCTCCTGTCAATTCGCCCTGCATGATTCCGTTCCCCCAGGATCGACGTGAATCCTGGCATCGCGTCAAGCCGTATTTGCCCGGTGCAACAGCGTGGCGGGCCGATGAGAGAGCATGCGAACAAACCTTCGCCGAGCGCAGGGCTGGCAGGCAATCAGTCTTTGGCACGCGAGCTACTTCTTCTCGAAGCCGGCGCGGATTTCCTCCATCGCCTCCTTGATGCGCATGCGCAGGATGTTGACCGATTCGGTGCCGGATTTCCTGGCCAGCTCGGCCACTTCGCTGGCATTCTTCAGCGTGGTCTCGAAGGATTTCCTGGCGAACTCAGTCTGTTTGGCCATCAGGTCCTGCGGCGTGCCCGGCGCTCTGTAGCCTTGCGTCATGTCGGCGATTTCGCGCAGCGTGTCCTGAAGCATCTCGCGTTGCCTGGAAAACAGCGACGACGCGCCGGCGGCACTTGCCCGCGCCGATTTCTCCAACGCTTCAAGATTTTTGCGATGGTGCGCGAGGATCGCCTCGACATCGACATTGGGCAGTTTCAGGTCACGGCCGAACCGGCCGAACATGTCCGTGAAGGAATCGGAATCCGGTCGTTTGGCCACGCTCATCTGCTCCCCTGTTGCCGCGACTGCTGATGCCCGGCCCCATGAGAATAGGGCATGGCGTGCGCCCGTCAATTGACGAGAAACAGCCGCTCCGCGGTGTAAAGCGCGATGCCGGCCAGACCGCCGATGATCATGCCGTTGAAGCGGATATATTGCAGGTCCCGGCCGATGTTCATCTCGATCAACCGCGTCAGTTGCGCCAGGTCCCAGCGCTTGACCTGGTCGGCGATGAATTTCGATACGCCGCCCTTCTGGCTCTCGACGAAAGAGGACAGCGCCACCACGAATCCCTGGTTCATGTCGGCCCTGATCTTGGCGTCTCCGGCCAGATGCCTGCCGACCTCGACGAACATGTTGGCAAGATGCGCGCGGATGATCGATTGCGGCGCCTTGGCATCCTGCCCGATGAACAGGCTGAGACTTTCCCACATGTCGCCGGCCAGCGCCTTGACTTCCGGCCTGGCGAGGAAATCGCGCTTCAGCTTCTCGGCGCGCCTTGCATATTGCTTCGACGCTCTCAGCCGCTCGACGAAGCCCTGCGCGAAACGGTCGAATTCGGCGCGCATCGGGTGGTCGGGATCGGCTCTCACCTCGTCGAGCAGCGAACCGGCCGAGGCGACGATCTTCTTCAGGAGATAGGCGTCGGCCCGGAACAGGTTGAACAGCGACGGCAGTTCCTCGCGGATCTTTTCGCGCATGGTCGTCAGCGCCTGTTCATCGTTGAGGAATCGGCCGATCACCTTGATGAACTCATCGAACAGCCTCTGGTGACGGCGATCGTCGGTCAGGGCCGAGAGCAATTCGGCCGCCAGGGGCGCCAGCGGCACTTTTTCGATCTGTTCCAGCATTCGGCTGGTGACGAAGCCGCGCAGCCCCGATTGCTCGACGGCGGCAAGTGTCTGCGGAATCAGCCGCACGACGAAACGCGACAGGCCCTCGGCGCGCTCGGAATCGGCCAGCCAGTCGGCGACAAGCGCCGAGAAATCGACCTCGGCCAGCTTTTCGCGCACCGGCTCGGGGGCAAGGAAATTGACTTCGATGAAACGGCCGAGATTGTCGGCGATGCGGTTCTGGTTCTCGGGGATGATTGCGGTGTGCGGGATCGGCAGACCGAGAGGCCGCTTGAATAGCGCGACCACAGCATACCAGTCGGCCAGGCCGCCAATGGTCGCCGCCTCGGCAAAGGCGGCGACGAAGCCGAGCCATGGATGTGTGCCCTCGAAGGACTTGGCCAGGGCGAACACTGCGACGCAAAGCGCAAGTGCCGACGTGGCGACGAATTTGGTCCGCCGCAGCATGGCAAGCTTGGCACGCGAGTCGGCATCATATCCGGCGGAAGCCAGGACCGTGGCTGGTTGTGACATGTCGGAGCCGCTCCTCGTCGATCTCGGGCCTATTAGAGCATTCCAGGAAAGGGTGTGTCATGGTGTTCCTGGGAAAAGCGCGTGGCGCTTTCCCAAGGGAATTGCGTAAAAACAAAGAGTTGGAGCGGTCGACCATTCTGCCAAACGTTGGACCGCTCTGGTGTTTCACCCGAGGAAATGCGCGTGACAGCCGAATCGGCCGCGTCTTGCTGCGTGGCGCACACAAAGTTGACGAGAATGTTCAGCTATTATGCGAGGCTAGTCTGGAATTATTCCAAGGTATAGGCCATATTCCGCAGGGGCCGGTGTGGCGAATCCGAACGCTCGGAGCAATGCCGCACCAGCAAAGTTCCAATCCGGCGTGATCGCAGCTCGCCAGCGCTTTGTGAGGACAAGATGCGGCTTACCCGCCAGACCAATTATGCCATGCGCATCCTGATGTATTGCGCCGCCAATACCGATCGGCTGAGCCGCATTCCCGAGATCGCCGCCGCCTATTCGGTGTCGGAGCTTTTCCTGTTCAAGATCCTCCAGCCGCTGGTCGAGAATGGCCTTGTCGAGACGGTGCGCGGCCGCAATGGCGGCGTCAGGCTTGGCCGTGCCGCGGAATCGATCAGCCTGTTCGACGTCGTGCGCGTGACGGAGGAAAGCTTCGCCATGGCTGAGTGCTTCGAGAACGACGCCGCGGAGTGCCCATTGGTCGACAGCTGCGCGCTGAATTCGGCGTTGCGCGAAGCGCTCAACGCCTTCTTCGCCGTGCTTGCCCGCTATACGATCGCCGATCTCGTGGCGGCGCGTCCGAACGTGCGCAGCCTGCTCGGCATCGACATGTTAGAGCGCCGTGCGCCGGCGGCCTGACCACATCGCGATATTGCTCGGCAGGTCGAGATTAGGCTATTTGCGCCTCGCCTGAATATCAACTGACCGACGATTGCGGCAGCACGAACGGTGTATTGCCGGCCGGCAGGACTCCGACCCTCAAGCGGCAACCGAACACCCTTTCGATCAGATCGTCGCTCAGCACATCCTGCGGCGAACCGGTGGCGGCAAGCCGGCCGCGGTGCATGACGAAAATACGGTCGGCATACATCGCCGTCAGGTTGAGATCATGCAGGATGGCGATCACGCCGCCGCCCCTTCTGGCGAAGTCGCGGGCGATGTTCATGATGATCAACTGGTGCTTGATGTCGAGGCTGGACACCGGCTCGTCCAGGAACAGATAGCGCGGCTTGCCGTCGAGCATCGGCGCCCAGACCTGGCACAGCACCCGGGCGAGTTGAACGCGCTGCTGCTCGCCGCCGGAAAGCTCCTGGTAGAAGCGACCGGCGAAACCGGCGAGGTCGACACGCGCCAACGCCCGTTCCGGCAGGCGTTCGTCCTCGCCCGGCAGCACACCCGAGCGGCCTCCGACAAGGCCGAGCCTGACAATCTCGCGCACGGTAAAGGGAAACGACAGGGTCGTCGCCTGCGGCAGCACCGCGCGCAGCGTCGCCGCCTCGACTGGCGTCATGGTCGAGAGTTCGCGGCCGTCGATGGCAATCCGGCCAGTATGCGGGAGTTCCCCCGACAGCGCCTTGAGGAAGGTCGTCTTGCCCGACCCATTGGGCCCGACAATGGCCGAAATTTCACCCGGCCTGACCTCGAAATCGACGCCGGCGACGATGCCTTTCCTGCCGATCGCCACCGAAACATCGCGCGCTTCGATCATGAAACATCCCTAAAGGTCGATGACGCCGCGCTTGCGCAGCAGAATCCAGAGGAAGAACGGCGCCCCGGCGATCGCCGTGACGATGCCGATCGGCAGTTCTGCGGGCGCAACAATGGTGCGCGCGACCGCGTCGGCCAAAAGCAGCAGCGAGGCGCCGAGCAGCGCCGAGGCCGGCAGCAGATAGCGATTGTCGGGGCCGATCAGCAGGCGCAGCAGATGCGGCACCACGATGCCGACGAAACCGATACCGCCGCTGACCGCGACGGACGCGCCGACCGCCGCCGAGACGCCGACGATGGCCGTGTACTTAAGCCGCTGCACCGGAATGCCGAGATGGCCGGCGGTCGCCTCGCCCAGCGCCAGCGCATTCAGGCCGCGTGCCAGGAACGGCATCGCCGCCAGCGAAAGCACGATGACCGGGCCGACTGAGCCGATCTTCTGCCATGTCGCACCGGCCAGCGAGCCGAGTTGCCAGAAGGTCAGGTCGCGCAATTGCCGGTCGTCGGCCATGAAGATCAGGATGCCTGTCAGGGCCATGGCAAGCGCGGCCAGCGCCAGGCCGGCAAGCAGCATGGTGGCGACGGATGTGCGGCCCTGCCGCGTCGCGACCTTGTAGAGCAGCAACGTCACCGACAAACCACCGCCGAAGGCCGCCAGAGGAAGGGCCAGCGCGCCCAACCAGGCGGTCACCGGGGACAGCACGGTCGCGCCGAGCACGATGACGGCCACCGCGCCGAGGCTGGAGCCCGCCGAAACGCCTATAAGTCCGGGGTCGGCAAGCGGATTGCGGAACAGCCCCTGCATGACCGCGCCGGACACCGCGAGGGCGGCCCCGATCAGCACGCCGAGCACGACGCGCGGCAGCCTTATGTCATAGACGATGAGGCGATCTCGCGCGCTCATCGCCGCGTCGCCAGGCGCTGCGCCGAACAGCCAGTCGCCGACGACCTTGACGGCGGACGCATCCGAGGCGCCGGAGGTCAGCGACAGCAATACCGCTGCCGCAAGCATGACGCAGGCGAGCGCGATGACCAGACGGGCGCGCCCGGAACGGTCACCGTCGCTGGCCATCTTCCTTTCCGCCGGCCTGGCGATCGACTGGTCGACCATGCCGCTCAGTCCGTAATCTGCGTGCCATAGAGCGCGACGGTAAGGTCGTGGACGGCGTCGGCCGTCCGTGGTCCGAAGCCGAGCAGATACCCGCCGTCGATGCGGATCAGCTTGCGCGCCGTTCCGGCCGGCGTCGAGGCGATCGACGCATTGCCGAACAGTTCGTCGTCCGCTACCGGCGGTCCGGCATTGCTCATCATCAGGATCGCGTCCGGCCTGGCGGTGACGACAGCCTCGTCGGACAGTTGCTTGTAGCCGGAGAAGCCCTCGATCGCGTTGACGCCGCCGGCCAGCTTGATGATGCCGTTGGCCGCGGTGTCGCTGCCGGCCGCCATGATCTTGCCGCCCTGCATCGACAGCACGAACAGCACGCGCTTGCGCTGCTTGATCGAGGCGATCTGCTTTTCCGCCGCCTGCAGCTTGGCATCGATCTCCCTGGCCAGCGCTTCGGCCTTGGCGTCGGCGCCGAGCGCCTTGCCGACCACGCGGACCTTTTCGAGGATGCCCTCACGGTCGTACCGGTCAGGCACCTCGATGAAGGGGATGCTCGTCTTCTTCAGCACATCGAGCGCCTCCTTGGGGCCGCTGCCGTGCAGCGCCAGCATGCCCGAAGGGTTGACCGACAGCACACCCTCCGGCGACAGCTGACGCATGTAGCCGACATCCGGCAGGTCGAGAGCGGCTTTCGGATAGCGGCTGGTGGAATCGCGCGCCACAAGATGCTTTTCCTCGCCGAGCGCGTAGACGATCTCGGTGATCGAGCCGCCGATGGACGCGATCCTGGTGGGATCGGCGAAGACGGAGACACCGTCGCTGGCGTCGGCCGGCTGCAGCGCGCCGAGGGCAAGGGAAAAGCCGAGCATCGGGCCAAGCATCGATCCGCGCGCGGCCGTCAATCCGGTGAGAAGACCCATCATCGTTTCCTCAGGCTGCCGTCGGGCTTGGAATGCGCGGCAGGTTCTCGGCCAGGAAGCGCCAGTCGTCGCGCTCACCCTCTCCTTCATGGCGCTTGCCGAAGAACTGGATGATCATGTTGCCGACGGCGTCGTAGACCTCCAGCGACGTGACATGACCGTCCTTGGTCGGCTTGCGCACGGCCCAGACCTCATGAATGTGGTCGGTGCGCAGGTGCAGATGGAAGGTCTCGTCCAGCACATTGATCCATGGCCCCATCGGCTTGATCGACTTGACCGGACCGGAATGGATCTGGATACAGCCGCGGTTTCCCACAAAGCACATGATCGGCATCTCGCCCGCGGCGGCATGATTGAACATGGCTCTCACCGCATCATTGTCGAGCAGCCAGGCGTAGTCCTGGCCCACCATGCGCACAGCCTGGCGGCGGCTGAGCTTCAACGTCTTCAGCATGCCGAAGAACTGATGCACGTCGGTCAGCCGGCTCCAGCGATCGCGCAGATCGTCGAGATTCGCGGTCGTTGCCGCCGCCTCGCCTTCGTTCTCGGCGGCAGGCCCCGAAATGGCGACTAGTGGTCCCTGGTTCGACGATTCCAGCGAAGCGACCAGTTTCTGATAGGCATAGAGATTGGATCCCGGCCGCAGATGCACCTTGTGCACCGCCTCGCCCGCCGCGTCGAAGAATTGCAGGCTGCGGCGGATGTCGTCGCCGTCGCGCTTTTCCACGGCAAAGCCGTGCGCCCAGATTTTCGGGAAAATGCGCAGGTCGATGTTCTCGCCCAGCACCATGGCATTGTGATTGCCGGTGACGACCTTGTCGTAGACGCCGATCTTCTCATGCACGGCGCTTTCGTTGCGGGTCAGCGCCATCACCTCGCCGACGGCTTCGAGGCCGGTCAGGAGGTCGTTGACGCGCGGCTCGACGCGAACGACGCCGTCGCCGCAATGCGCGGCGACCAGCTCGGCCTCCGAAATGCCAAGCTGCGCGGCCAGATCGCGCTCGCGCGTTTTCGGATTGTCCGTCCGCGCCCGCCGGATTTCATGCGGGGCGGGTTTTACGCGCTGGTCCATTGTCCTGATCCCTTACGCTTACTTGTTGAGGATAAGCTTGCCCTGGCGGGTGATCTTGAGCCGGTAGAGCGCGCCGTGATGCTCGATGCCGATCTCGTGCTCGCCCTGGAACAGCGTGTTGCTCGACAGCGTCCGCACCGCGAGCGGAACGCGGTCGAAGCGGGCGGAAGCATCGTCGGAACGGCGGACGCGATAGCGGAAGTCGTTGGGATTGTGCGTGTTCATGTGGATCGATCCCTTTCCTGTGCCGGGCGTCTGGCTAGGCGTTTGCGTAATCCGATTCATTCTTGACTCGAATAATCATGTTTACTAGTCAGTGCAATACCGGATTAAATGAGTCAAGATTTAAGACGCTGAATACGATCACAAATGCCAGCCAGCCCCAGGCCAGCCCGCATCAACCTGGAATTTGGAGTTGGGGCACATGGGGTTAGCGATTTGGGAACGGCGCGGCTGGTCGGCGGCGAACGGTGCAGCGGCTTTGCTGGCGGGTGTGGCGGCGATTGCCTTGTTCGTGCCACCCGCCAACGCTCAGCAATCGGCACAGGCGGCGGGAGAGCAGGCCGATCAATCGAAGCAGGCTGAGCAGGAAAAGCCGGCGCCGGCGGGCGCAACGCTGCTCGACAAGGTCCTGGTCATCAGCCGCACGGGGGAAACGGCGATCCAATCGCTGGCCTCGGCCAGCCATGTCGACCAGGAACAGCTCGACCGCCGCATGGCGACGACGCCGAACGAAATACTGTTCGGCGTGCCCGGCGTCGCGGCGCAGGCCGATGCCAGGCGCGTCAGCACCAGCGTCAACATCCGCGGCCTGCAGGATTTCGGCCGCGTCGCGGTCATAGTCGACGGCGCGCGGCAGAACTTCCAGCGTTCCGATCACGGAACCCAATCGACCTTCTATGTTGACCCCGAACTTATCAAATCCGTCGACGTCATCCGTGGTCCCGTCGCCAACACCTATGGCTCGGGCGCGATCGGCGGCGTGGTTTTCTTCGACACCAAGGATGCCCAGGACTTCCTCAAGCCGGATGAGACATGGGCTGGATCCGTCACCGGACGCTACGAGACCAACGGCAAGGGCTGGACCACCAGCGCGTCCGGCGCCTATCGCTTCAACGAGAACTGGGATGCGCTGGGCAACATCGTCTACCGCGACTATGACGACTACAAGGATGGCGGCGGCGACACCGTCAAGGGCACCGGCTTCGACGTATTGAGCGGATTGCTCAAGACCACAATCCGCCCGAGCGACAATAGCGAACTGAAGCTCGGCTGGGTTGGTTCAAGCGACGGCTGGAACGAGATCAGCGGCGGCATGCCGGCCAATGACGTCGACCTGAAGTCGAACACCTTCACCGCGCGCTACAATGTCACGGACGAAGACAAGAGCTGGCTCGACCTCCACGTCAACACCTCCTACAACAAGACCAATCTCGACCTGACCAGTCTTGTTCCTCAGCGCCGCTTCGATCCCGTCACCGGCCTTCCCGTGATATTGCCGGCGGGTTCGACGTCGACCTTCGATGTCGGCACCACCGCCATCGACATCTGGAACACGTCGCGATTCGAGACTGGCGGCCTCGCGCATGAACTGACCTATGGTGGCGACTGGGTGAATGACGACGTCGAGACTGGCGGCACGGCAGGCGGCGACAGCTTCTACACGCCTTCCGGCAAGCGCAATGTTTCCGGCGCCTACGTCCAGGACAAGCTCAGTTGGGATTGGCTCGAAGTCATCGCCGGGCTGCGTTACGACAACTACAGCCTCAAGGACGGCACGCACGAAGCGTCGGGAGACCGCCTGTCGCCGCGCATCACCGTCGGCGTTTCACCTTTCGAAAGCGCCAGCCTTGCCGGCCTGCAATTCTACGGCACCTATGCCGAGGGCTACCGGTCGCCGTCGCTGACCGAAACGCTGATCAGCGGCAACCACCCGGCGGGGGTGAGCTTCCCGTTCCTGCCCAATCCCAATTTGAAACCTGAAACCGGCAAGACCGTCGAATTCGGCGTCAACTACAAGCAGAACGACATTCTCGAATCCAGCGACGCGTTTCGGCTGAAGGCCGCCTATTTCAACAACGACGTCGAAGACTATATCGAGGGCGTTACGCTGTCGGCCTTCGACCCGACCAGCGGCTGCCCCTTCGGGCCGGGCATTCCGATCTGCTTCCAGTACCAGAACTTCGCCAAGGCAAAGATCAACGGCTTCGAGATGGAAGGCGTTTATGATGCAGCATGGGGCTACGCCGGACTTTCCGCCTCCATCATCAATGGCCACACCATATCCTACGAAGGCGATCGGGCGGACCTTGCCACGATCCCGTCTGCGCAGGTCACCGCGCAGCTCGGCCTGCGCTTCCTCGAGGACAAACTCACTGTCGGCGGCGAGGTGCAGTACAATGGCAAGCCCAAGGGCAACCCGATCGCCGAGGACTATACGCTGGTCAACGCCTTCGCCAGCTACCAGGCGACTGACAATCTGAAGGTTGATTTCCGCGCCGACAATCTGTTCGATGTCAAATACGCCAACCCGTTGAACGGTAGCACGACGGTCGCGGTCTATGAACCGGGCATAACGCTGAAGCTGGCGGCAACGATGCGATTTGGAGGATGATGATGACGAGCTTGACGGCATCCCTTCGTCTGCTGACCTCGGCGCTGGCGATGTCGCTTGCAGCGGTTCCGGCGTGGGCACAAGAGTCCGCGCCGGCGCCTGCTCTCGCCCTAGAACTCAATGGCGCGCAACCCTCCGAAAAGGGCTGCCGCCTGACCTTCGTGGTCACCAACAATCTCGGCGCCGACCTTTCCAGGGCGGCGTTCGAGATCGCGCTGTTCAACGACGCCGGCGTCGTCGACCGCCTGACCGTGCTCGATTTCAAGGACTTGCCGGCCGGCAAGACGAAGGTGACGCGCTTCGATCTCGCTGGCACCAACTGCGCCAAGGTCAGCCGCGTGCTGATCAACAGCGCGACCGAATGCGTCGGCACCGGCGTCGAGCCGAACACCTGCATGCGAAAACTCAAGACAGATGCCAAGACCAGCATCGCCTTCGGGGTCTGAGCACGGTGTGGACTGCGTGCGGCATTCCTGCGGCATGCAACCAGGCCTTTCTGAACGCGCCCAATCGGGAACCACCTGTCTCAGTCCAGGAAATCGAAAGGAACTCCATTGTACATCGCCATGAACCGCTTCAAGGTGCAGAACGGCTCGGAGGCCGATTTCGAGGCCGTGTGGAAAAATCGCGATTCCAGCCTTGCGGAAATGAAGGGGTTCCAGGAGTTCCATTTGCTGCGTGGCCCGGTCAACGAGACCGAAGGCTATACGCTGTTTGCCTCGCACACGGTCTGGGCAAGCCACGACGATTTCGTCGCCTGGACCAAGTCGGAGAACTTTCGCGCCGCCCACAGGAATGTCGGCACGACGAAGGTCCACTATCTCGGCCATCCCCAATTCGAGGGCTTTTCGGTCGTCGAGGGCGCCTGAAGCGACCTCGCCCGCCGGATAAGGGTTCTTACGCCGCCGCAAGCAGGCTGGCATTGCCGCCCGCGGCGGTGGTGTCGACACAGACGGCCCGCTCATGCACGTAGGCCGCGGGATTGAGCACCTCGCTGACCAGCGGCACGATCGGCCCTGAGCGTTCGGCGATCACCTTGCGCACGATGCGCGCCGCTTCCGGCATCCCCGAGAAGGCGACGACGTCGACGCGCAACGACCGAGCCTCGACCGGATCGGGGCGGCCGTCGATCGCCGCCAGCGGCAGCCCCTTGCCGGTAAGCGCCGAAAGCGCTGCCGGCGCGCCTGGCGCCACCGCCAGCACCGCGTTGCCGGCGGCGAGCGCCTGGATCGTCTGCGCAAGCAGCGTGTCGCCGTCCGGTCCCAGGCAAAGCACCCGGCCGCGCGGCGCCAGTGACAATGTATTGGCCTCGCCGGTCGGCCCGGGCAGGTCGACCTGGCCGAAATCGATACCGGCGGCTGCTCCGATCGCCGCGGCACCTTTGCCGCGCAGGTGCTTGCGCAGGATGGCGACGCGATCCGGCCGCGTCGACCAGCCGCCAAGCGCGGGATCGGGCAGATTGTCGGCGAGCTCGGTCGCCGTCACCTTGTGACCGTCGGCAAGCGGCGTACCTGCCTCCGGTCCCTTGCGAAAGCGCCGGAGATAATGCGGTCCGCCGGCCTTGGGCCCGGTGCCGGACAGCCCCTCGCCGCCGAACGGCTGTGAGCCGACGACCGCGCCGATCTGGTTGCGGTTGACATAGATGTTGCCGGCATGGATCCCGTCGACGAAGTGCTGAACCCTGCCCTCGATGCGGGTGTGCAGGCCGAAGGTCAGGCCATAGCCCTTGCGGTTGATGGCGGCGATCACCGCGTCGATCTCGTCGGCGTCGAAACTGGCGACATGGAGCACCGGCCCGAACACCTCGCGCTCCATCTCCTCGATACCCTTGACCCGGAACACATGCGGCGCGACGAAACGGCCATCCCTGGGTGCTTCGAGCTTGGCGATCAGCCGGCCCTGCAGACCCATTTTGGTGCAGTACTCGCGGATCGAACCCTGCGCCTCGTCGTCGATGACGGGACCGACATCCGTCGAGATAGCCCAGGGATCGCCGACCTTGAGCGCTTCCATGGCGCCCTTCAGCATCTCCAGCATCTTCTTCTCAACGTCCTTCTGCACATAGAGGACGCGCAGCGCCGAACAGCGCTGGCCCGCACTCTGGAAAGCTGAGGCGAGGATATCGCGCACCGCCTGCTCGGGCAGTGCGGTGGAATCGACGATCATGGCATTCAGGCCGCCCGTCTCGGCGATCAGCATGGCGTCGGGCGCGGCTGTCTCGGCCAGTTGCTTTTCGATCAGCTTGGCGACCTCGGTCGAGCCGGTGAAGCAGACGCCGGCAATGCGCGGATCTGATGTCAGCGGTCCGCCGACCGAGGGGCCGTCGCCCGGCAGAAGCTGGATGACGTCTTCCGGCACGCCGGCCTGGCGCAGCATTTCGACGGCCCGGAAGGCGATCAGCGGCGTCTGTTCGGCGGGCTTTGCAATCACCGAATTGCCGGTGACGAGCGCTGCCGCGATCTGGCCGGTGAAGATGGCGAGGGGGAAATTCCACGGCGAGATGCAGACAATGACGCCGCGCGCCTCGGTGCCCGCCTCGGCATTGCTCGCCTCGGCGGCGTAATAGCGCAGGAAATCCACGGCCTCGCGCACTTCAGCGACGCCGTCGGCCAGCGATTTGCCGGCCTCGCGGGTGGCCAGCGCGAAAAACTCGACCGCATTGGCCTCGTAGAGGTCGGCGGCGCGATTGAGGATGGCGGCACGTTCGGCAACCGGACGCTTCGCCCAGGCCGGCTGCGCTTCGACAGCGATGCGCACGGCGGTTACCACCTGCTTGGCGGTGGCTTCGCTGACGGTCCCCACCATTTCCGAAGGCCTGGCCGGATTGACGACCGGGCGTTGCTCGCCATAGCCGGCGGCGCGGGTGATGGGCTTGGCGTGCCAGCGGCTGGCGCCCGCGAAGGCTGTCCTCTCCTTGTCGATCGCCGCCAGCGTCACCGGATCGGTGATGTCGAACCCCTTTGAGTTGCGGCGGCCGGCACCGAAGATCACGGCAGGCCGGGGGATCGCGGGATTGGCGGCGGGGCCCTGGTTCTCGACCGCCTCGATCGGGTCGCGCGCAATGTCTTCGGGCTCGACGTCCTCGTCGGTGAGCTGGTGGACGAAAGATGAATTGGCGCCGTTCTCCAGCAGCCGGCGCACCAGATAGGCGAGCAGGTCGGAATGCGCGCCGACAGGCGCGTAGATGCGGCAGCGCGTGCCTTCGGCCTTGCGCACCGTCTCGTGCAACGCCTCGCCCATCCCGTGCAGGCGCTGGAACTCGAAGCTATCACGGTTCTTCGTCATCGACAGGATGGCGGCGACAGTGTGGGCATTATGGGTGGCGAATTGCGGATAGATGCGATCGGTCATCGACAAAAGCTTTCTCGCGCAAGCGAGATAAGAAACGTCGGTGTTGACCTTGCGGGTGAAGACGGGGTAGCCGGCAAGCCCCAGCGTCTGCGCCCGCTTGATCTCAGTATCCCAATAGGCACCCTTGACCAACCGCACCATGATGGTGCGGTCGTGTTTCCTGGCAAGCGCATAGAGCCAGTCGATGACGAAGGCCGCGCGTGGTCCATACGCTTGCACCACCACACCGAATCCGTTCCAGCCTGCGAGCTCCGGCTCGGCAAGCACGCGCTCTATGACGTCGAGCGAGAGGTCGAGGCGGTCGGCCTCCTCCGCATCGATGTTGAGGCCCATGCGCGAATGACGCGCAGCGAGTGCCAGCGACAAAAGCCGCTCGGCCATGACGGGCAGCATCTCTTCCTTCTGCGCTTCCTCGTAGCGCGGATGCAGCGCCGAAAGCTTCACCGAGATGCCGTGGTTATGGCGGATGTCAGGCCCGTTTGAACCCGCATCGAGTGACGAGATGGCATCGGCATACGCCTTGTGGTAGCGCAGCGCATCTGCCTCGGTGCGAGCCGCCTCGCCCAGCATGTCGAAGGAATAGAGATAACCCTTCTGCGTCATCGGCCGGCCGCGCTTGACGGCTTCGGCGATGGTGCGGCCGAGCACGAACTGCTCGCCCATTTCGCGCATTGCCGCGGCCACCGCCTTGCGGATGACGGGCTCGCCCAGCCTGCGCACCATGGCGCGCAGCGTGCCTTCGATGCCGCCTTCGCCTTCGTCAAGCACGCGGCCGGTCAGCATCAGCGCCCAGGTCGAGGCATTGACGAAGATCGAACTCGAACCGCCCGAATGCGCAGACCAATCGTGCGGCGCGATCTTGTCGGCGATGAGGTCGTCCATCGTCTCGGTATCGGGCACGCGCAGCAGCGCCTCGGCCAGGCACATCAGCGCCACGCCTTCCTTGGTGGAGAGGCCATAGGCGGACAGGAAAACCTCCATCAGCCGCGGATCGGACGAGCCGCGCACCGCCCGCACCAGATCGGCGGCACGAGCCGAGATCGCCCGGCGGTCCTCCACCGAGAGGCCGCTCGCCTCGGCCAGCCGCTTCACGGCCTGATCCTCGTCGGGCAGATAGTTGGCGCGGATTTGCTGGCGGATGGCATCGAGCGCTGGCATGGCGGGTCCTACGGGCAAGCACAAGGGAGCGGGCCGGCGGTCACCGGACCGAATGGCGCAAGCTAGCACAGGTGTCGATTCTAGGTGGTCTGAAGAAATCGACATTGCAGTCCGATCGATCTATCATACGACCAAAAATTACTTAAGCAGGCTGCATTTTCGATGACAGAAGACCAATTGGACCGCATCGACAGGAACATCCTGTCGGCGCTGGCAAGCGACGGCAGGCTTTCCATGTCGGAGCTCGCCGCCAGGGTCGGCCTGTCCAAGACGCCGGTACAGGCGCGGGTGAAGCGGCTGGAGAAGGACGGCTATATCAGGGGCTACCAGGCGATCATCGACCGCGAGCGCATGGGCGAAGGCCATGTCGCCTTCGTCCAGGTGAAATTGTCCGACACACGTTCGGCCGCACTCGATGCTTTCAACCGTGCCGTACAGGCCGTGCCCGAGATCGAGCAGTGCCACATGATGGCATCGAGCTTCGACTACCTCTTGAAGGTACGGACCCGGGACATCGCCGCCTACCGCCGCGTGCTCGGCGAACGCATCTCCGCCCTGCCCCATGTCGCCCAGACCTCGACCTTCGTGGCGATGGAGACGGTGAAGGACAGATAGCCTACTCCGCCAGCGTCTTCAAAAACGCCACCAGCGCGGCGCGCTCGCGGTCCGACAGCTCCAGCGGATGAATTTCGGATGTCCCCTCAATACTGGGGGCGGCCTTGGCATAATGCGCCACCACCTCGTCGAGCGACGCAAACTGACCGGCATGCATGTAGGGCGGCCGCGTCGCCGCGCCACGCAGCGAAGGCGTCTTGTAGGCGCGCACCAATTCCGGCGTATCCTTGACCATGAACCGCAATTCGCCGCAGGCGCCGACATCGCCATCGCGGTAGGCGCCGAAGCAGTTGAACGGGTCGGCCTGAACTTGGGCCACCGCATCGACGCGGCCGCGATCCGGCGGCAGGCCCTTGACCGGCGGCACTCCGGTGTTGTGAAAACCATTGTCGGTAAAGCGCGGCCCGTTGTGGCAGGTCACGCAATTGGCCTTGCCGATGAACAGTTTCAGGCCGAGGATTTCCTCTCGGGAGAAGGCGGCGTCGCCTTTCGGCTCGGCGCCGGTCGCCAGATCCAGCGCGAACCGGTCGAAGCGGGTCTGCGGCGGCTCGATCGAGCGTTCGAAGGCAGCAATTGCCTTGCCGATGTTGGCGAACACCCGGTTTGTCGCGTCACGCTGCTGGTCGCTCATGGCGCTCCATGCAGCCTTCTCGGCATCGCTGCCGAGCGGACTGGCATTGGCTGGTATGCCGGACAGATCGGGCAGCGGGCCGAAGATGCGCTCATAGCGTTCGCCGAAGCGCGCCTTGATGTAATGCGCATAGGCGGCACGGTTTCCCGCCTGCTCCAGGGGGTTCTCCAGCGGCGTCAGCGCCTGCGCCCACATGCTGTCGCGCCGTCCGTCCCAGAAAAACCAGGGATCGCGCGCGATGCCGGCGAGCGGCATGGTACGCCGGTTCGTGCGACCGACGCCAACCGCCTGCGGCAGGCCGTCCTGAAACTGCCGGTCGATCTTGTGGCAGGTCGAGCAGGACACCGTGCCGTCGCGACTCATGCTGGCGTCGAAGAACAGCGTCGAACCAAGGGCAGCAGCGGCCGGGACATCGGCGAACCGGTTCGTGGTGTCGGGCTTCAGCGCCGGCAGCCTCGACAGCGCCAGCGAGGCGATGGTCTTTTTCTCGGCATCGGAAAAATCCGGCTTGCCGCAGCCGGCAAGAACGGCCATCGCCATCAAGACGAAAAAGCGCGCAAGACGCCTCATCCGCGGCTCACAGCACGACGTTGAAGACGACCGTATCCGACCCAGCCGTCGCGGAGATGGCAAAATGCAGCTGCCACCAGCCGCTCATGGTGAATTTCACTCCTTCGATGCGATAGCGCCCGTCGCCGAGATAGTCCGTCGCCTGCGGGCTGGTCGGCAGGCCGTGGCGGTGTTGCGGCATGCCTCCGGATACCGCGATGGCGGCCCCTTCCACCGGCGCCCCGGCTATCGTCTTCAACGTCAACAGCCAGGATTCCAGCTCGCCTTGACGGACAACGCCGCGTTCCGGCGCGAAGCTCGCCATGAACAACCCGTTCTCGGTCTTTTTGGTTCGGGAGATATCCGGGCCGGCAACCTGCGCGGTTCGCGGTGCGGTCAGATAGACCACTGCCAGGATGCCAGCCAGCAAGGCTGCCAGACCAAGACCCGCCAAAAGATAACGCCATATCGAAGCCAAGCCGGTTCCTCTTCAGGGGATAACGTTTTGCCGCACGGATCGCATCCCGCCAAACCTGTTGGAATCGCCGGTGACGGAAAAAACCGCCCTTGCCAACCATGGCGCTCTACTCTCCAAAAAGCTACAGCAGCATCGTAACAGGGGAATGGATGATGATCGGCAAAGGTGTCGCCTCGATCGGCGAATGCATGATCGAGCTTTCGGGCCAAACGGGTTCGAACTGGCGCATGGGATTTGCCGGCGACACGTTCAATACGCTGTGGGCCCTGCATGCGCTGAGTGGAAGGCCTGCGACCTACGTGTCGGCTTTCGGAGACGATCCTTTCTCGCAAGACCAGATCGGCTTCTTCGCGGACAACGGCATCGGCATTGGCGAAAGCCCTGTTATCCCGGGGGCCCGGCCCGGCCTCTATGCCATCACGCTGACCGGCGCTGAGCGCTCCTTCACCTATTGGCGTGGCGATGCGGCTGCCAGGCAGCTTGCCTCCAATCCGGCTGCGTTAGCAAAAAGCCTTGAAAAACAGTCGCTTGTCTACTTTTCCGGAATCACTTTGGGAATTCTGGACTCCGCTGCGCGCGCCACGTTGCTATCGGCCGTGGCCGAGGCGCGATCCGCGGGGTCGCTAATCGCCTTCGATCCCAACTACCGGCCACGGCTGTGGCGCGATCGCGAGGAGGCGCAAACCGCGACCATGGAGGCGCTCGCCGTCACCGACATCGCATTGCCGACTTTCCCGGACGAGCAGATGCTGTTCGGCGATGAAGCGCCGCAGGCAACGGCTGAGCGGCTCGGGCAACTGGTCGGCGAAGTCGTGGTCAAGAACGGCGAACAGCCGGCGCTGATCGTCGAGGACGGGACGCTGCGGGAGGTTCATGCGATCCATGTGGCCACGCCCGTCGACACGACGGGCGCGGGCGATTCATTTAATGGCGGCTATCTCGCCGCGCGTCTCGCCGGACACGCCCCCGTGGAGGCTGCGAAACGCGCGCACCGTGTCGCGGCCAGCGTGGTGCGGGTGCGCGGCGCGTTGGCGCCGTTCGAGACTTTGCGGGCAGCATTCGAGATGGATTGAGGGTCAGGGCAGCCGGAACCGATATTCCGTTACGTGATGATAGATCGCGCCCGGCCACAGCGTCGCCTGCGGGAAATACGGCCGGTTCGGTGCGTCCGGCCATATTTGCGGCTCCAGGCAGAAGCCGCAGAAAGCTTTGTGGTTTCGCCCCTCCAGCCCCGTGCGCGGTGTCACATACTGGCCGGTATAGAGCTGGACGCCGGGCTCCGTGGTCCACAGTTCCATCTCGACGCCGGAACTCGCTCCTTGCACCCACGCCGCCTGTTTGAGCGGCCCGCGCGCCGAGGCGAGGCAGAAATTCTGGTCATAGGCAAGCTGCTCGCCTTCGGTCTCCATGCGCAGCGGCCGTGCCTGGCGGAAATCGAAAGGCGTGCCGTCGACAGGCTTCACCGTACCCGTCGGAATCATTTCGCCATCCACCGGCAGATAGGCGCCGGCATTGAGCATCAGCCGGTGATCGAGGATGTCGCCCGTCCCCCCATCATCGAGGTTGAAGTAGGAATGCTGCGTGAGATTGCACAGCGTCGGCTCCTCGCATGTGGCCGATATCTCGACGCTGAGCGTGCCGGGGATCTTCAGCCGGTAGGTGCAGGTGACGTCGAGCGCACCAGGAAAGCCCATCGTGCCGTCGGGATCGTGCAGCGTCAGCGTGACGAAGTCCCGGCCGTGCAGCGAAACCGTCCACGGCCGATGGAAAAAGCCTTGCGAGCCGCCATGCAGCGTGTGCTTGTCGAGAAAATTGCGCTCGGTCTGGTAGCGCTTGCCGGCGATGGTGAAACGGCCGTCGCGGATGCGGTTGGCATAGCGGCCGACGACCGCGCCGAAGAAAGCCGTGTCGGTTTCATAAGATGACAGATTGTCATAGCCGAGCACCAGAGGCGCATCGTGGCCGGCTAGGCGCAGGTCCTGGATGATCGCGCCGAGCCCGAGGATATTGGCGCTAAGCCCGCCGCCTCTGATCGTGAAGCGGCGAACCGGTTCGCCCGCCTGGGTGGTGCCGAAAACCTCGCCGTCCTTCATTGCCATGCCCGCAAACGTCAGTTGATCCAGACGGCCCGTTTCGTAGCCGGGACAGGCAGATCATAGGCCTGCCTGTCCCGGCGACACTCTATCAGAGGCCGAGGCCGCCGATGCAGACATATTTGGTATCGAGGTAATCCTCGATGCCCTGATGTCCGCCTTCCTTGCCGAGCCCGGACTCCTTGACGCCGCCGAATGGAGCTTCCGGCGTGGTGATCAGGCCTTCATTGACGCCGACCATGCCATATTTCAGCCCTTCCATGACGCGGAAGGCGCGGCCAAGATCGCCGGTGTAGAAGTAGCAGGCGAGGCCGAATTCGGTGTCGTTGGCAAGCGCGATCGCCTCTTCCTCGGTCTCGAACCTGAAGACGGGCGCCACCGGCCCGAATATCTCTTCCTTCATGAAGCGCATCTTGGGCGTCGCATCGGCGATGACGGTCGGCTGGAAGAACGAGCCGCCGAGCGCATGGCGCTTGCCGCCGGCGACGATCTTGCCGCCCTTCGAAGTCGCGTCGGCGATCAGTTCCTCGACCTTCTCCACGGCTTTCTCGTCGATCAACGGTCCCTGCTGCACGCCTTCCTCCAGCCCGGAGCCGACCTTCAGCTTGTCGCTGGCCGCAGCCAGCTTCTCGACGAACCGGTCATAGACGCCGGCCTGGACAAGGAAGCGGTTCGTACAGACGCAGGTCTGGCCCGAATTGCGATACTTGGCCGTGATCGCACCGGCGACGGCGCGGTCGATGTCGGCGTCGTCGAAGACGATGAACGGCGCATTGCCGCCGAGCTCCATCGACACCTTCTTCACGGTGACGGACGACTTCTGGATCAGGATCTTGCCGACCTCGGTCGAGCCGGTAAAGGTGATCTTCTTGACCAGCGGATTGGCGCAGATCTCATCGCCGATCTCGCCGGCCGCGCCGGTCAGAATGTTGATCACGCCCTTGGGGAAGCCGACCTCCTCGGCCAGCGCACCCCAGGCGAGACCGGAGTAAGGCGTCTGCGAGGCGGGCTTGACCACGGCGGTGCAACCCGCGGCGAGCGCCGGGCCGAGCTTGCGGGCCAGCATCGAGGACGGGAAATTCCACGGCGTGATGGCGGCGATGACGCCGACCGGTTCCTTGGTGACCAGGATGCGGCGGTCCGCCCATGGCGACGGCACGACATCGCCATAGGTGCGACGGCCCTCTTCGGCGAACCATAGGATGTAGGAGGCGGCCGAGCCGATTTCGCCCTTCGATTCGAACAGCGACTTGCCCTGTTCGATGGTCAGGAGCTCCGCCAGAACGTCCTGATTGTCCATCATCGCATCGTGCAGCTTGCGCAGCAGCTTTGAGCGCTCGAGCGCGGTGGTCTTGCGCCAGGTCTTGAAAGCTTCGTCGGCGGCTTCGATGGCGCGGCGGGTCTCGACCTTGCCTGCCTTGGGCACGGTGCCGATCTTGAGGCCGGTTGCCGGATTGGTGACGTCGACCGTCTGGCCGCTGTCGGCCTGTACCCATTCGCCGTTGATGAGATTGGCCTGGCGCATGAAATGGCTGGTCTTCTGAAGCATGGTCTAGCCTCCGTTCGGCGCACTGACGGGCCGCTATCTGGATGTCTTCGATTAGCGCATCGGGCGCTGGGGCCATTGCTCTTAACCTAGGGAAAGCCCCGCAAGCAATCGCAAGATGGCATATAGGGGTTATGCCAGCACAAGGCGAGAGCCGGGGCCCGATTTCACCGCCGAGACATCGCGTCAACCGGATTCACGCCGAACGGCTCAGACCCTGGTCATATTCATGTCAGCCGAAGACGTGCACGCTCACCGCCAGCCAGAAAGCCGTGGTGACGACCGCGCTCGCGGTCGCGATGGTCATCTGGTTCGAAGCCAGCGCCTGGCCGGTGTTGAACTGCACGGCAATGAGATAGGAATTGATGCCGGATGGCAGCGCCGCCACCACGACCGCTACCTTGGCGGTCAAGGGCGGCAGGCCGAGCAACCAGACGAAGATCAGAACCAGCGCCGGCATCAGGAACAGCTTCAGCGTCGATAGCGCCAGCGCCGGGCGGACATTGCCCGATATGCCGAAGCGGCGCAGGCTGAGCCCCATGGCGAACAGCGCCACCGGCCCGGCGGTGTCGGCCAGCGCGTCGACCAGCCGCATGACAAGTTCGGGCAGCGGCATGCCGCTGAAACGCCATGCGAGACCCAAAAGGATGCCGATGATCAGTGGATTGATGAACAGCCGCCTCAGGAAATTGCGGATGATGCGCACGGGATGCACATGCTCGCCGCCGCCGCGGCCGAACATCTCGAACAACACGATCGAGGCCATCATCATGACAGGCAGATGCACGGAAACCAGGAGCGACAGCACCTCGAATCCGTCCCGCCCGAATATGCCGAGAATGAACGGCGCGCCAAGCAGGACAACATTGGAATAGGCCGACGACACGCCGCCGACGACTCCGGCGCGTGCGTCCCGTCCGAATATCCGCGTGGTGACGACATGGCCGACGGCCCAGGTGATTGCCACCGCCGCGAAATAGGCTCCCCATAGGGACCATGGCGCCACACCGTGGAAATCGGCATTCACCATCGTCTGGAACAACAGCAGCGGCATCGCAACGCTGACCGCGAAATCGGCTATCCCCTCGCCGCTCGCCGGCTTCAGATAGCCGGTGAGCCCGGCGAGGTAGCCGAGCGCGACAAGGCTGAAGACGAATAGGACGGTTTCGGTAAGCGGAGACATTTTTCCAGGGATAGGCGAGCCACGGTCGCTGCGCAATCGCGCCCGAATTTCTTCGATAATGCCAGGCAGGGCTTCGCCGAAGCGGGCTACACGATCCCCATCCCGCTCACCGGCCGGAAGATCGATCTTCTGACGCCGTGATGACGAAGACGTGAGGCCGCGGAGGGCCGCAGGCCTTTCGCTTGTCTTTGTACCTGCTTTCCGCTCCCTATATGCGGGTGGCCGGTGCCCGGCTTCTGGAAGGATTACGATGATCCGATTTGCCTTGGCGTTGTTCCTGTTTGGCGTGCCCGTTGCAGCGCATGCGACGGACGCCGGCTGGGCGCTGCTGCGCGATGGCGGCCATGTCGTGCTTTTGCGCCATGCCATGGTCACCGGCACCACCGATCCCGCCAATTTCGATATCGACCGCTGCGCCACCCAGGTCAATTTGTCGGCACGCGGCAAGCAGCAGTCGAGCAAGATCGGCGCCTTGCTCGCCGCCCGTGCCGCCCCGGTCGAGCGCGTGCTGTCCAGTCGCTATTGCCGCTGCCTCGACACCGCGCGCATCGCCTTCGAGACCGAGCCGGAGCCTTTCGCGCCGCTCGACCTGCTGAAGGGCGACGCAGTGCAGAAGGCGGCGCAACTCGCCGCGATCGTGAAGGAAATCCGTGCCTATTCCGGCTCCGATAACCTGGTCATGGTCACTCATCTGGAAAATATCGCGGCGTTGACGGGCGTCTCGCCGCGCGAGGGCGAAGCCGTTGTCGTCGAGCCGCAGGGCGATGGCCTGCGCGTGCTCGGCCGCGTTACGTTCTAATCGGGGCCGAGCGGCGCATCAGCGGGCAGCTACCCGTCGATGAGGACTTGCGACAGAGAGAATGTTGCCAGAATACCACCAAAAAAAGATGCCGCGCTCGGGCCGCGACAATGAGGCCAACATCATCCGCCGCCGCCAGCCATGGACGGGCCGCCGGGTTGACCGGCAGCCCGTCTTGCGTTTCTTGGGCACGCTACCCATCTGCACCCGGCGTATCAGGCCTTTTCCTGCCGGGAAAAACCGATTAGACAGCGCCCAAACAAGATGCGGACAGATTCCGCCCGCAACCGAAGGAAAAGCCCTTGTCCACCACGTTCGACAAAGTCGCCAAGATCATTGCCGACACCAGCGAGATCGACATCGACACCATCACGCCCGAGAGCCACACGATCGACGATCTCGGCATCGACAGCCTCGATTTCCTCGACATAGTCTTCGCCATCGACAAGGAATTCGGTATCAAGGTGCCGCTGGAAAAGTGGACCCAGGAAGTCAATGACGGCAAGGCTTCGACGGACGATTACTTTGTCATGAAGAACCTGTGCGCCAAGATCGACGCACTGGTCGCCGCCAAGACCGCCTGATCCGTACCCGATCATCCATGAGCCCCCGCGACGTCGTCATCACCGGCATTGGCCTTGTCTCCTCGTTGGGAGAAGGCCCCGATGAACACTGGCGCAAGCTCACTCAGCCGGGTCAGAAGCCGGTGCTCGAAGCCGAGCGTTTCGCGCCCTACACCGTCCATCCGCTGCCCGAGATCGACTGGAACCTGCAGATCGCCAAGCGCGGCGACCAGCGCCAGATGGAAACCTGGCAGAGGCTCGGCACCTATGCCGCGGGTCTTGCGCTGGACGATGCCGGCATCAAGGGCAATGACGAACTCTGCACGACCATGGACATGGTCGTGGCCGCCGGCGGCGGCGAGCGCGACGAAGCGGTCGACGCCGCCATCCTGGCCGCCTCGGAAAACCGCAATGATCGTGACGTGCTGCTCAACGAGAAGCTCACTACCGAATTGCGTCCCACCCTGTTCCTGGCGCAGCTTTCCAATCTGCTCGCCGGCAACATCTCCATCGTCCACAAGGTGACGGGATCGTCCAGGACCTTCATGGGCGAGGAAGGCGCCGGCGTAGCCGCCGTCGAGACGGCTGCCGCGCGCATCCGCTCCGGCCAGTCGACGCACATACTGGTTGGGGGCGCCTTCCAGACCGAACATTCCGATATGTTGCTCGGCTATGAGCTTGCCGGCTACCTGCATCGCGGCGCCTGGAGGCCGGTCTGGCAGCGGCAAGGCGACGAAGGCGGCGGCGTTGTGTCGGGATCCGGCGGCGCCTTCCTGGTGCTGGAGCAGCGCGAACACGCGGCAAGCCGGGGGCGCAGGATCTATGCCGAACTCGGCCCGGTCGTCTCCGGCCGTGCCAGGCGGCGGCAGGGCGAGCTCGATTCCGAGATCGCCGCGCTGCTCAAGAAGACCGCCGTACCGGATGGCGGCTTGCTGACCATGTCTGGCGCCTCTGGCGCTCACGCGGCTACCGCCGCCGAGAAGTCGGCATTCGACGCCAATCCGGCGATCGCGGCGCGCGGCTTCGCGACACTGACCGGTCACATGAAGGAAGCGCAGTTTCCCTTCGCCGTGGCGCTGGCGGCGCTCGCAGTCGACCGCAAGGCCGCCTACCCGGTTTTCGATGCCGCTGCCGAGAAACCGTTCGAAGGCATTCCAAGAAGCGTCCTTGCAACGGCGATCGGCTACCACCAATTCGAGGGCATGGCGCTGGTCAACGCCGCATAGAGCGGCCAGCCACATTACAACGATAAAGGTAGGGCTTCCGGATGGCCAATCTCAGAGATCACATGGGCAGGCCGATCGTTGCCGTCACAGGCATCGGCGTGGTTACTTCCCTTGGAGCCGGGAAATCAGACAATTGGGCGGCGCTGACCTCGGGCAGGTCGGGCATCCACCCGATCACCCGCTTCCCTGTCGACCACCTCAACACCCGCATTTCCGGCATGGTCGATTTCCTTGCGTCGAGCTCGAAGGGCGCCAGCCCCCTCACCTACGAACTGGCGGAGACCGCCGCGCAGGAAGCTGTTGCCGAAGCCGGCCTCAATTCCAGCGACTTCGGCGGACCGCTGTTTCTGGCCTCGCCGCCGGTCGAACTCGACTGGCATGAGCGGTTCGCGCTCTACAATTCCGACAAGCACGACGCCGGTGCCGAAAGGCTGCTTCGGGTGGCGCGCGGCCTGAAGGAGCTCGATACTTTCGAGACCACGCAGTTCGGCTCGATCGCGGACCGGCTCGCCGACCGTTTCGGCACGCGCGGCCTGCCGATCACGCTGTCGACCGCTTGCGCCTCCGGCGCCACCGCCATCCAGCTCGGCGTCGAGGCGATCCGCCGCGGTGAGTGCGATCGGGCGCTGTCGATCGGCGCCGATGGTTCGGCGACCGCCGAGGCGCTGATTCGTTTCTCGTTGCTGTCGGCGCTTTCGACCCACAACGACATCCCCGAAAAAGCCTCCAAGCCCTTCTCCAAGGACCGCGACGGCTTCGTGCTGGCCGAAGGTTCCGGCGCTCTGGTGCTGGAATCGCTGGAGGCAGCGCTCGCCCGTGGAGCGAGCGTCTTGGGCATTCTGCGCGGCTGCGGCGAAAAGGCGGACGACTTCCACCGCACCCGCTCCAAGCCGGATGGTTCGCCGGCCATAGCGGCGGTGCGCGCGGCCCTTGCCGATGCCGGCCTGGGCGAGGACGAGATCGACTATGTCAACGCGCACGGCACCTCGACGCCGGAAAACGACAAGATGGAGCACCTGTCGCTGTCGACGGTGTTCGGCGAACGGATCGGCTCGATGCCGATCTCGTCCAACAAGTCGATGATCGGCCATACGCTGTCCGCCGCCGGGGCGGTGGAAGCGGCGTTTTCCCTGATGACCATGCGCGAAGGCGTCATTCCGCCGACCATCAACTACGACAATCCCGATCCGGCGATCGTGCTCGATGTCGTGCCGAACAAGAAGCGCAATGCGCAGGTCGGCACCGTGCTTTCGAACTCCTTCGGCTTCGGCGGCCAGAACACTTGCCTTGTCATGGCGCGGGAACCGGTCTAAGCGAGCCGCTTCCGCTAGAACAGAACCGACAGGCTCCATGCGCGCACTGCAACTTATCGAGGACCGCCGTCTTGAAACGATGGACCTGCCGCCCCCGCCGCCGCCCGCGCTCGGCGAAGTGACGCTGCGCATCAAGGCAGTGGCGCTGAACCACATCGACGTCTGGGGCTGGCGCGGCATGGCTTTCGCCAAGCGCAAGCTGCCGCTGGTCGTCGGCGCGGAAGCCTCCGGCGAGGTCGAGACCGTCGGCCCCGGCGTTTCCGGACTGCTGCCGGGGCAGCTGGTATCGATCTACGGCGCGCGCACCTGCGGCCTCTGCCGCGCCTGCCGCGAAGGCCGCGACAATCTTTGCGAACACGTCTCGGGCGTTCACGGCTTCCATCTCGACGGCTTCGCCCAAGAGAAGATCAACCTGCCTGCGCGCCTGCTGGTCCCCGCCCCCCCGGGCGTGAGCGAGATCGGCGCGGCGGTCGCCCCCGTCACTTTCGGCACCGTCGAACACATGCTGTTCGACAATGCCAGGCTCGAGCCCGGCGAGACGATCCTTGTCCATGCCGGCGGATCCGGCATCGGCTCGGCCGCAATCCAGCTGGCGAAGCGGATGGGCTGCACGGTCATCACCACGGTCGGCTCGAACGACAAGATCGACAAAGCCAAGGCGCTCGGCGCCGATCATGTCATCAACTACCGTGACGACCGGTTCGAGGGCGTCGTACGCAAGCTGACCAGGAAGAAGGGCGTCGACGTCGTGTTCGAACATGTCGGCGCGGACACTTTTGCCGGCTCGATGCTGTGCCTGAGGCGCGGCGGCCGGCTCGTCACCTGCGGCTCGACGTCGGGCGTGTCGACGCAGGTCAACCTGATGCAGCTCTTCCAGCAGCAGTTGAAGCTGCTCGGCTCGTTCGGCTGCCGCATGGAGAACATGGCCAACGCCATGCAGAAGATGGCGGCGGGACAGGTCGCACCCGTCATCGACACCGAAGTCGGCTTCGACGACATCGACGCCGCGCTGAAGCGCATGGAAGGCCGCGACGTCTTTGGCAAGATCATCCTGCGCGTCGTCTAGGCCCTGACTTCTGTGTTGAAGAAGCTTCGCCGCGACCTGATGTTCCGCTACGGCCGGCAGTTGCGCCGGTTCGAGCACTGGCTGGTTGCGCGCATTGCGATGATCATCATCTCGGTGCTGCGCCTGCTGCCGCCCGACAGCGCGCTGAATTTCGCTGACCGCGTCGCCCGCCGCATCGGTCCATGGGTCGGACGCCATAATGTGGCCGTCGAAAATCTGCGCAAGGCCTATCCGCAGAAGAGCGAAGCCGAGATCCAGGCCATCGCCTCCGACATGTGGGGCAACATGGCGCGGCTGGCCGCCGAATACATCTTCCTCGACGCCTTGTTCGATTACGATCCAGCCGCCGCCAGTCCCGGCCGCGTCGAGGTCAAGGGAGTAGACCACTTCGTGGAGATCGCGGCCGAAAAGAAGCCGCATATCGTCTTCACCGGGCATCTCGGCAATTTCGAATTGCTGCCGGTGGCGGCAGCCACGTTCGGCATGAATATCACCGCGCTGTTTCGCCCGCCCAATAATCCCTATTTGGCCGACTACATCCTCTCGACGCGCCGCGCGACGATGGGATCTTTGCTGCCCTCGATGGCGGGCGCTTCATTCGCGCTCGCCTCGGTATTGGAAAACGGCGGCAATATCGGGGTTCTTGTCGACCAGAAATTCACGGGCGGCCTGGAAACGACATTCTTCGGCCGCCCCTGCCAGAGCAATCGCGTGCTCGGCACACTTGCCCGTCACTATGATTGCGACGTCTACCCGGCGCGCTGCGTCAGGCTGCCGGGCAACCGCTTCAGGCTCGAGATAGAAGAGAAGCTGACATTACCGCGCACCGCCGATGGCAGCGTCGACGTGCGCGCCACCACCCAGATCCTCAACGACGTGGTCGAGCGCTGGGTGCGCGAGGATCCCGGCCAGTGGATGTGGTTCCACAAGAGATGGGACATCAGCCGCAAGCGACGCAAGGCAAAGACCCGAAGCGCCTAACCTGAATTTGTCCGATGCGCCTCAGGCACAATGGCCGGCGTAGCAGTCAGTTCCTCACGACGATGCGCGTGTTGCCGAAGCCGACTTCTCGCACCATCGAGTAGAAAGCCGCCGCATTGGCCGTATGCAGCCGCACGCAGCCATGCGAGGCCGGTCGGCCGAGCTGCCTCACCGCGCCCGTTCCGTGGATGGCATAGCCGCCGTGGAAGAACACGGAATAAGGCATCGGGGACATGTCGTATTTGCGCGAATACCACATCCGGGCCGTTCGCTGCGGCCGGTAGGTGCCGCGCGGCGTAAAGTAGCCGGGCCGGGCCGTGGACACGTTCCACCGGTAAACCTCCTGGCCGTACCTGACCGTCATTGTCTGCGACGACACGTCTATATTTGCAATGAGGCTGGCTGCCCAGCTCTGCACCGAAGCACCGAACAGCATCGTGACAAGTGCTGCTGCCATGAGAACTGTCTTTTTCATGCGATCAAACCCCCTTGATTGCCCCTTGCCTGCCTTCATGTCGTTTTTCATCTCTTTAATGGCAGGTGAACAGCATAACATATACCTTTGACCAATTCGCGAATCCAAAGCAGCGAATTTGAACGAATTCCCGCAAGAGTTGCCGTAACGACACGCCGCAACGGCCTAATTGCCAGCGGACTTGCAAAACGACGCCGATCGCTGCTCAACTCGAGCCATGAACGAGCGACTCTTGCAAGCGATCGATGACCGGCGTGACGATCTCGTCGCGCTGACCGCCGAGCTGATCCGTTTTCCCACCATCAACCCGCCCGGCGAAGCGTACCGGCCATGCGCCGAATTTCTTGGCGCGCGGATGAAGAAGAGCGGCTTTCAGACCGAGTTCATCCGTGCCGAGGGCACGCCCGGCGACACCGACCGCTACCCGCGCGTCAACGTCGTCGCTCGCTTCGACGGCCGCTCGCCTGGCGCCTGCGTCCACTTCAACTCGCATATCGATGTCGTCGAGGCCGGCGACGGCTGGACCGTCGATCCTTTCGGCGGCGTCGTCAGGGACGGCAAGGTCTACGGCCGCGGCGCCTGCGACATGAAAGGCGGCCTGGCTTCCTCGATCATCGCGGCCGAAGCCTTCATGGAGGTATTTCCCGATTTTCCCGGTGCCATCGAGATATCAGGCACGGTCGACGAGGAATCCGGCGGCTTCGGCGGTGTCGCGCATCTGGCGACGCTCGGCTATTTCTCGAAACCCAGGGTCGACCACGTCATCATTCCCGAACCGTTGAACAAGGACCGCATCTGCCTTGGCCATCGCGGCGTCTGGTGGGCCGAGATCGAGACCAAGGGCGAAATCGCGCATGGCTCGATGCCGTTCCTTGGCGACAATGCGGTGCGCCATATGGGCGCCGTGCTGCAGGCATTCGAGGACGAATTGTTCCCTGCGCTCGACCGCAAGATGACGCGCATGCCGGTCGTGCCCGAAGGGGCGAAGCGCTCGACCATGAATATCAACTCCATCCATGGCGGTCAGACCGAGGATTTCCGGCCCGGCCTGCCCTCGCCCAACGTGCCCGATTCCTGCCGGCTGACCATCGACCGCCGCTTCCTGCTCGAAGAGGATCTCGCCACGGTCAAGGGCGAGGTGACCGGCATTCTCGAGCGGCTGAAGCGCGATCGGCAAAAATTCGACTACGAGATCCGCGACCTGATGGAGGTGCTGCCGCTGATGACCGAGCGCGACGCTCCCGTCGTCAAGGCAATCGCGCAAGGCATCCACGCGATCTTTGATCGCGAGCCCGATTACGTCATTTCACCCGGCACCTACGACCAGAAGCACATTGCCCGCATCGGCCATGTCTATGATTGCATCGCCTATGGTCCGGGCATTCTCGATCTCGCCCACCGGCCGGACGAATGGGTCGGCATCTCGGATATGGTGGAATCGGCCAAGGTGATGGCGATTGGGCTCAACGTGCTATTGCGCGGCGCCCGATAGCGCCGCACGGACAAGAGCCAATGATCGATGCGGCCGTCCGGAGAAAAACATTCCCGGCTACGCCGCCGCGCCGCACGAAACGCAATTTACTCCCGTGCGAAATCACGCTTCTATTCGCCCGGTTTGAGCGCATGTTTGACCACACGGGGAGTCGCACGATGAAATTGTGGAAAACCATCCTGGCAGCCGCCGTCCTGGCGCTGGCCGCCGGCACTCCCGCGTTCGCGGCGCGCACCGATCTGGTCATCGGCATCCCGCTCGAACCGCCGCATCTCGATCCGACCGCCGGCGCCGCCGCGGCCATCGATGAGGTCCTCTACGCCAATGTGTTCGAAGGCCTGACCCGCATCGGCCCCAACGGCGAGGTGCTTCCGGACCTGGCCGAAAGCTGGACCATCTCCGATGACGGCAAGACATACACCTTCAAGCTGCACAGCGGCGTGAAGTTTCACGACGGCGCCGGCTTCAGCGCCGACGACGTGAAATTCTCGCTCGACCGCGCCCGCGCCGACAATTCGGTCAATGCGCAAAAAGCCCTGTTCGCGGCCATCGACACGGTCGAGGTGATCGACCCAGCAACGGTCAAGGTGACGTTGAAGAACCCGCAAGGGTCTTTCCTTTACAATATGGGCTGGGGCGACGCGGTTATCGTGTCGCCGAAATCCGCTGACGCCAACAAGGAAAAGCCGGTCGGAACCGGCCCGTTCAAATTCCAGAGCTGGGCCAAGGGATCCTCGATCACGCTGGTGAAATCCGACAGCTATTGGGGCACGCCGGCTTACCTCGACAAGGTCGAATTCCGCATCGTGCCCGATGCCGCCGCTAGCGTACCGGCATTGCTTTCCGGCGATATCCAGGCGTTCCCATTCTTCGATCCCGACAGTCTCGCGCAGGTCAAGGACGATCCGCGTTTCAAGGTGGTGATCGGTTCGACCGAAGGCGAAACCATCCTGTCGATCAACAACAAGAAGCCGCCCTTCGACAAATTGCAGGTCAGGCAGGCAATCTCCTACGCGCTCGATCGCAAGGCGATCATCGACGGTGCCTCGGCCGGCCTCGGCCTGCCGATCGGCTCGCATATGTCGCCGGCCAACAAGGATTACGTCGACCTCACCGGCCGCTATCCGCACGATGTCGCCAAGGCCAAGGAACTCTTGAAGGAAGCCGGGCTGGAGAACGGCTTCAAGGCGACGCTGAAGCTGCCGCCGCCCACCTATGCCAGGCTCGGCGGCGAGATCATCGCCTCGCAGCTCCGTGACGTCGGCATCAACCTCGAGATCATTCCCGTCGAGTGGGCCCAATGGCTGGATCAGGTGTTCACCAAGAAAGACTACGACCTGACCATCGTCTCCCATACCGAGCCCAACGACATCGGTATCTACGCGCGCAAGGATTATTACTTCAACTACGACAACCCGGCCTTCGACAAGGTGATCGCCGATCTGGACGTCACCTCCGACGAGGCCAAGCGCAAGGAGTTGCTGGGGCAGGCACAGAAGATTCTGGCCGACGACGCCGTGGTCGGCTTCCTCTACGAACTGCCCAAGGTCGGCGTCTGGGACGCCAAGCTGCAGGGCCTGTGGGAAAACGCGCCGATCCAGGCCAATGATCTCACCAAGGTGAAGTGGAGCGAGTGAGATTGTTGCGCAACAGGCGACGATTGCATTCCTTCGCGCCCCCCTCTGCCCTGCCGGGCATCTCCTCCACAAGGGGGGAGATTGGCAATTTCAGCGCCGCCGCCGACCATGCCATGCTAGCGATTGGCGAAAGCCGTGATGAACGAGCGATCTCCCTCCTTGTGGGGGAGATGTCCGGCAGGACAGAGGGGGGCGCCGTAGGGCTATACCGTCGCCGGCTGTTCGCCCCAGGCAACACGCCGGCCTCCCACCTCCCATGACCGCCTACCTCCTCAAACGCCTCGCCATCGCCGCCGCCACGCTGGCGCTGGCCTCCATGGTTGTGTTCGCCGTGCTGGAGATCCTGCCCGGCGATCCGGCGCGGCTGATGCTGGGCATGAACGCCAGCGCCGACCAGGTCGAGCTGTTGCGCAACCAGATGGGCCTCGACGCGCCGCTGGCATGGCGCTACCTGCACTGGGCCGGGGGCCTGCTCAGCCTGGATTTCGGCCGCTCCTACACCTATTCGGTACCGGTCATCGATCTTGTGCGGGAGCGTCTCGTCGTCTCTTTGCCGCTGGCGCTGATCGCGCTCGCCCTATCCACCCTCATCGCCATTCCGGTCGGCCTGTTTTCAGCGAACCATCGCGGCCGGATGGGTGACACGGCAGCGATGGGCGCCGCGCAGCTCGGCGTCGCCATCCCCAATTTCTGGTTCGCGCTGATGCTGATCTATCTCTTCGCAGTCTGGTTGCGGCTGGTTCCGGCCGGCGGCTTTCCCGGCTGGGGGGCCGGTGCCTGGCCGGCGCTGAAATCGCTGCTGCTGCCGGCTGTGGCGCTCGCATTGCCGCAGGCCGCGATTCTGGCACGCGTCACCCGTTCGGCGCTGATCGAGGTGCTGAACGAGGATTATATCCGCACCGCCCGCGCCAAGGGTCTGCCCTATCGCGCGGTCCTGTGGCGGCACGCGCTGCGCAATGCCATGATCCCCGTGCTGACCATCCTTGGCCTGCAATTCGCCTTCCTGCTCGCCGGCACCATCATCATCGAGAACGTCTTTTACCTGCCCGGCCTCGGCCGGCTGGTGTTCCAGGCGATCACCCAGCGCGACCTGATCGTCGTCGAAAGCGTCGTCATGCTGCTGGTCGCCGCCGTCATCGCCGTCAACCTCATCGTCGATCTTTCCTATGCCGTGGTCGATCCGCGCCTCAGGAGCCGGCAATGACGCTGCATCCGGACATCCCCGAAGAGACGTTGGGCAACATCCTCGTCAAGGCGTTCGGCAATCGCTCGTTTCTCGCCGGCTTCGTCGTCACGATGTTCGTGGCGGCGGTGGCGATCCTCTCCTATGTCTGGACGCCTTATGACGTGACCCGGCTGGTCATATCCGACAAGACGCTCGCGCCGTCCTGGGCGCACTGGTTCGGCACCGACCATTTCGGTCGCGACATCCTGTCGATGATCATGGTCGGCGCCCGCAATTCGATCGCCGTGGCTCTGGTCGCGGTCGGCATCGGCATGGGCGTCGGTGTGCCGCTCGGCGCTTTTGCGGCGGCGCGCGGCGGCCTCGTCGACGAGGCGCTGATGCGCATCAACGATCTCGTCTTCGCCTTCCCTGCCCTTTTGTCGGCCATCATGATCACCGCCATCTTCGGCCCCGGCGCCGTCAATGCCATCATCGCCATCGGCATCTTCAACATCCCTGTCTTTGCCCGCGTCGCCCGCGCCGGCGCCTTGGCGATCTGGCCGCGCGAATTCATCCTCGCCGCCCGCGCGGCGGGCAAGGGCAAAGCGCTGATATCAATCGAACATGTGCTGCCCAACATCGCCACCTTGCTCTTGGTGCAAGGCACTATCCAGTTCGCGCTCGGCATATTGGCCGAGGCCGGGCTTTCCTATCTGGGCCTTGGCGCCCAACCGCCAATGCCGAGCTGGGGCCGCATGCTGTTCGACGCCCAGACCCGCATGGTGGTGGCGCCCTGGATGGCGATCTTTCCCGGCATGGCGATCGTGATCACCGTGCTTGGGCTGAACCTCCTGGGCGACGGCATCGCCGACATCCTCGATCCGAAATCGCGGCGGCAACGATGAGCCTGCTGGAAATCGACAATCTGTCGCTGGCGATCGGAGACACACCGATCCTCAAAGGCGTCGAGCTCTCCATCGCGCCCGGCGAGGTGATGGGGCTGGTCGGCGAATCCGGCTCCGGCAAATCGATGACGGCGCTGAGCGTCATGCGGCTTTTACCATATGCCGCGCGTGCCAGCGGGCGCGTTACCTTCGACGGCATCGACATCCTCGCGGCAAGCGAGGATCAGATGTGCGCCCTGCGCGGCGACGATATCGGCATGGTGTTCCAGGAGCCGATGACCGCGCTGAACCCGCTCAAGACCATCGGCGAGCAGGTCGCCGAAGGCATACGCTGGCATGCCAAGGCAACACGCGCCGAGGCGGAAGAGCGGGCGCGAAAAATGCTCGACCGGGTCGGCTTGCCATCGGCAAAATTCCCGCTGTCGCGCTATCCGCACGAACTGTCCGGCGGCCAGCGCCAACGTGTCGTCATTGCCATGGCCTGCGCGCTGAAGCCGAAACTGCTGATCGCCGACGAGCCGACGACGGCGCTCGACGTGGTGCTGCAGGCGCAAATCCTCGCCCTCTTGCGCGACCTGGTCGCCGAGAGCGGCATGGGCCTGCTGCTGATCTCGCATGACCTCGCCGTCGTCACCGAGATGGCGGACCGCATCACCATCCTTCGTCGGGGCGAAGTCATGGAAGCCGGCGATACGGCACGCACGCTCTCCGAGCAGCTCCACCCCTATACCCGTCAGCTGGCGCTGGCCTCGATGCACGTGCCCGCACGCGCCCGGCCGCATGGCGCCACGGCAGCCAGGCCCTTGCTCGAGGTCGAGGGCGTGACGCGCGACTATCCCGGCCGGCGTACCTCACTGTTCAGGCGCGCCCCTGATATCCACGCCGTCGACGGCGTGTCGCTATCGATGGAGCCGGGCCAGTCGGTGGCGCTGGTCGGCCGCTCCGGCTGCGGCAAGTCTACCTTGGCACGCATGATCCTGGCGCTGGACCGGCCGAGTTCGGGGACCATCCGCTTTCGCGGCGAGCCCCTCACCGGCAAGAGCGAGGCGGACCTGAAGCCGGCGCGGCGCGACATGCAGGTGGTGTTCCAGGACCCTTATGGCTCGTTCGATCCGCGCCAGAAGGTCGAGAAACTGGTCGCCGAGCCGCTGCACGTGCTGGACAGGAAACCGGGGCGCGCCGAGCGCCGCGAGATGGTGGCGCAGGCGCTGCATGAAGTCGGCCTCGACCAGCACGACATGGAAAAGTATCCGCACGAATTTTCCGGCGGCCAGCGCCAGCGCCTGTCGATCGCCCGCGCCATCATCACCCGCCCGAAACTGGTCGTCGCCGACGAGCCTGTTTCGGCGCTCGATGTTTCGATCCGCGCTCAGATCCTCGACCTGTTCGCCGAGCTCAACCAGAAACTCGGCATCGCCTATCTCTTCATCACCCACGACCTCAGCGTCGCCCGTGCCATCACGGACGAGGTGCTGGTCATGCATGACGGCATGATCGTCGAGCGCGGCAAGACGAATGAGGTGCTGGATCACCCGCAATCCGAGGCAGCGAAGGCGCTTGTCGCCGCAGCGCCGGACCTGCACAGGGCAATTGCACGCCGTATGCAGGAGCAGGGGTGAGCGATCGGTTCGCGAAGCGAATCCGCCGTGTGAGTGAAAGGGAACAAATGCCGGAGGGTGCCGTGGGCAACCGGCCCCGCCCGGGATCCCATCAACCTACGGCTCCGATTTCACCACGTCGACCGGGCTGATGTCGAGCAGGTCGAGCGTGCGGCGCAGCAGGCGTACCTCGGTCTCGGCCAATTGCGCATCCGCCTTGGCGATCTCGGCCATATGCTGCGCCAGTTGCTTGCGCCGCTCGATATCGAGGTCGCGAAACAGCGCAATGGCCTGCGAGCCGTTGGTCTCGTAGCCGAATTCGTTGAGATATTCGATGACGGCGTCGATGCTGGTTTCCGGAATGCCGAAGGCATCCTTGCAGATGCGTCGGAAGGCAACCATCTCGCTCTCGCTCACCGTTCCGTCGGCCAGGATCATGCGGAACAGCATCAGAAGTTCCGCCGACAACACGGGGTCGTCCGCCACCTTGCGCACGCCCGGGTCGCCGTCGAAGATCGAGCGTATCTGGTCGAGCAGTTCGAATGCCATCGGAAGCCCCTTTGCCGATTCCTCTAATCCATGTAGCCCAAAAAGCGCAGCGGTCGGGATAACGACAGCACAAACACAAAATCCGGCGCGACGCTTGGATAGAAGTAGCGTGAAATCGGTCTTGCGCAAACGGGGTGTTCGTGATCGAAGCCGGAGCGTCTTTTGGCTTGATACTTCCCACCTGATGATCGACCTCACCTTACAATCCGTCGCCATGCTCGCCTTCGCCGGTTTTGCCGCGGGTTTTGTCGACTCGATCGCCGGCGGCGGTGGGCTGATTACCATTCCCGCACTGCTGCTGGCCGGCTTCTCGCCGGTCGAGGCGCTGGGGACCAACAAGCTTCAGGGGATGTTCGGCTCGGGATCCGCAACCATCCACTATGCCGCGAAAGGCCATGTCGACCTTCGCCGGCAACTGCCTTCTGCGCTGCTGGCGCTTGCCGGCGGTGCCGTCGGCGCCTTGCTGGCAACGGTCGTGCCCGGCGATCTGCTGCGGGCGCTTCTGCCGCTGGTGCTGATCGCCATCGCGCTCTATTTCGCCCTGAAGCCCAACATGACCGACGTCGATCGCGCCGAGCGTATGACGCCCTTCCTGTTCGGGATAACGCTGGTGCCGGCCATCGGCTTTTACGACGGCCTGTTCGGGCCGGGTGCCGGCTCCTTCTACATGTTGGCCTTCGTCGCGCTCGCCGGCTACGGCGTGCTCAAGGCGACGGCCCACACCAAGCTGCTCAATTTCGCCTCCAACATCGGCGGCTTCGTCGTCTTCGCCGCGGTCGGTGTCATCTCCTGGAAGATCGGCCTGATGATGGGCGTCGCCCAGTTCCTCGGCGCCCGCCTCGGCGCCAGTCTGGCCATGCGGATCGGCGCCAGGCTGATCAAGCCGCTGCTTGTCATCGTCTGCGTCGCACTGGCGGCGAAGCTCCTGGCAGACCCGGTAAACCCGCTGCGCGTCCTGATTGGCGTGTGACCCGCGCGCCTGATGGAATGCCACTTGGAGCGCCCGGCCAAAAGCCGGGCGCTTTTGATTCCGGTCCGGGCTCTGCTAGAGTCCTGTCGATGTCAATCGAGATGCCATGCCAGCAGGAACAGGACCAGTCAGTCCCCGGGCGGTTCGAGATGCGCCGGCGCCGTCCCAACCCTGCCCTCGCGGGCATTGTGTCAGACATTTGCGGTTATCGCGAAACGGCGCCCGGCTATTACCGCAATGTAGAATATGCCTCCCTTACCGTGCCTCTGGTCATCAGCTTCGCCGAACCCTTCGCCATCGGCCTGGGCAAGCCGCCCGGCGACAATGATCGCTTCGCCAGTTTCGCCGCCGGCCTCTATGCGGGACCCGTGATGATCGAATCCTTCGGCGGCGCCTGCTGCATTCAGGTCAATTTCACCCCGCTTGGCGCACGCCGGTTCTTTGGCCTGCCGATGAGCGGGTTGACGGACCGCATGATCAGCCTGGACGATGTGCTCGGCCCCGAAGGTACCGCCTTGCGCGAGCGGCTTGGCAACACGGCCGGCTGGAGCAAGCGTTTTGCACTTGTCGAGATGTTCGTCGCCGCCCGGCTGGCAGCTGCGCCGGAAACGCAGGTCGGAATTGCCTGGGCCTACGACAGGATCGTCGCCTCGGGCGGCCGCATGCGCATCTCGTCGCTGGCCGACAGGCTGGGCTGGAGCCGCAAGCATCTGGCGGGGAAATTCGCCGACGCGACCGGCATCGGCCCGAAGAAGCTGTCGCGCATCGTCCGCTTCAACCGTGCGCTTGGCCTGTCGAGGCAGCAAGCCGGCGATTGGGCCGACATCGCGGCCGATTGCGGCTATGCCGACCAGGCGCATCTGGTGCGTGAGTTCCGCGTCCTTGCCGGCGAGACACCGACAGCGCTCCCGGTTCCAGCACAGGCGTGAAGCCCGGGTAACATTTCTTCAAGACGCCGGCACAGCTGTCGCTCAGACTGGGTTCATCGATGAGCCCGAATGAAGGAGGTTGCCATGCCCGCATCACCTGAAGCCCCCCGCCTGTACCCCGCCTTGCGTTACAGGAACGCGGCAACAATGATCGACTGGCTGTGCGATGCCTTCGGCTTCAGCGTCCGTGCCCGCTACGGCGAAGGCGATGTCGTGCATCACGCCGAACTGGTCTTCGGCTCCTCGATGATCATGCTCGGCAGCACGCGCGACGATGACTACGGCAAGATGGTCGGCGAACCCGGCTCAGGCGGCGGCAAGTCGATCTACATCGCCGTCGACGACGCAGACGCCGCCTACGCCAAAGCGAAGAAGGCAGGCGCCACGATCCTCCAGGAATTGACCGACCGCGACTATGGCAGCCGCGAATTCATCTGCCGCGACCCGGAGGGCAGTGTCTGGTCCTTCGGCACCTACTGGCCGAAGGCAGGCGAAATGGCCAACTAGCTACCGCGCCAGCGAAAAGATCGCGTCACAGTCGAGATGGCTTTCCAACTGGGCCGCGACCTCGTCGAGAGCCCTCTCGACCTCGGCGCGATAGTCGATGCCGCCGCCCTTGACGCCAAGGCTTTCGAGGAATCTCCCTCGAAAGGCGTCGGCGCCAAACAGGCCGTGCATATAGGTTCCGACCACCTTGCCATCCGCCGAGACCGCACCATCCTCGGCGCCGTTGATGATCGCCGACGGCCGCAGCATGTCCGGGCCGGTGGTGCGGCCGAGATGGATCTCGTAGCCTTCGAGCGGCAGGTCGAACGGCACCGAGCGGGCGCTGACGTTGCGCACCGTCTTTTCCGGTTCCATCACCGTTTCAATGTCGAGCAGGCCAAGCCCTTCCGCTTCGGTGACGCTGCCTTCGATGCCGTCGGGATCGCGCACGACACGGCCAAGCATCTGGAAGCCGCCGCAAATGCCGACGACATGGCCGCCGCGCCTGCGATGGGCAAGAAGATCACGGTCCCAGCCATTTTCGCGAAATTTCAGCAGATCCCCGATCGTCGACTTCGAGCCGGGAATGACCACCAGTCCCGCATCCTGCGGCAACGGCTTTCCAGGCGGCACGAACACCACTTCCACCTGCGGCTCGGCCTTGAGCGGGTCGAGATCGTCGAAATTGGCGATGCGACCGAGCATCGGCACCGCCACCTTCAGCGCACGCGCCTCCCCGGAGGCAAGCCGTTCCAGCACCACCGAATCCTCCGAGGGCAGCCGCGCTGCCGCCTTCAGCCACGGCACGACACCGAAGCAGCGCCAGCCGGTGAACCCTTCGATCGCCTTGATGCCGTCGTCGAACAGCGAGACGTCACCACGGAACTTGTTGATGAGATAGCCGACGATCATGCGCCGGTCTTCCTCCGACAGGATTAGATGGGTGCCCGCGACCGAGGCGATGACGCCGCCGCGATCGATGTCGCCGACCAGTACGACAGGCACATCGGCCCGCGTCGCAAAGCCCATATTGGCGATGTCGCGGCTTCTGAGGTTGATCTCCGCCGGCGAGCCGGCGCCCTCGACGATGACGAGATCGGCGCCCTCGCCAACCTTTGCCCAGGAGTCCAGCACGGCGTCCATCAGCCGGCCCTTCAACGCCTGGTAGTCGCGCGCCCGCGCCTCGCCGAACACCTTGCCTTGCACGATGACCTGCGCACCGACATCCGTCTGCGGCTTGAGCAGCACCGGGTTCATGTGAACCGATGGCGACACGCCGCAGGCGATCGCCTGCAGCCATTGCGCGCGGCCGATCTCGCCGCCGCCAGCCCTGTTGTCGCCGGGAATGTCGGCGACGGCGGCATTGTTCGACATGTTCTGCGGCTTGAACGGACGCACCTTCAGCCCACGCTTTTTAGCGGCGCGGCACAGCCCGGCGACCAGCACGGTCTTGCCGACATCCGAACCCGTGCCTTGCAGCATGATGGCTTTAGCCATGGCTCAGCCCCTGCCCTGCGTCGCGGTCCCGGTGATCGTGGATTTCTGCGCCAGCGGCCCGCCGCGCCAGATGTAGAGCGCCAGCAACGGCTCCCTGCCGGTGCGCATGGCGTGATTGACCTCGGAAGCGTGGTACACGACCTCGCCGGCCTCTCGCTTGTGAAAGCTGCCCTCGCCCATGCGCCATTCCGTGCCGCCTGTGAGCGGGATATAGATCTCCTCGGCGACATGGTGGTGGTCGGGGTAGACGATACCGGGCCCAAGGATCAGCACGCCGGCGGCGACCTCGTCATTGGCGAAGTGGCCGCGGGTGCCGAATATTTCGAGCCAGCCATAATTGTCGATGAAGGCCTTGCCGAAATCCGCCTCGCCGTAAGTCTGGCCCCAGCGCAATTCGCCGCGCTCCTGCGCCAGAAATCGCACCAGTTGCTTGGCCCGCGCCGGTGTCAATTCGGCGGCGCGATCGAGATGGCGCAGGCAGCCGAGCGGATGCGGCTCAAGCTCGCGGGCGGGCATATCCCACTCTATGCGCGCCACCGCATCCTGCACCCGGACTTCATCCACGGAAGCGAGATAGGCGTGGAACCGATCTAGCAGCTCATCGAATTTTGTCGTCACATCTTGCTCCGAACATGCATTGACGCACAACCGCTCCGCGGCGGCTCGGGTTGCGCGGCGGCATCATTGGTCTAGATTGGTGCGCGCGCAAAGCCAAAAACGACAGGCCAGCGAGCCCGCTGGCCAGCATATAGGGAGCACGCTATGGACGCCGCGGTCGATGCGAGCACCAGCCAGTTCGAACTCAACGAGGACCAGCGCGCCATCCAGGAGATGGCTCAGGCCTTCGCCGCCGACCGGGTCGCGCCGAACGCGCTAGACTGGGACCGCAACAAGCATTTCCCCGCCGACGTTATCCGCGAGACTGGCCCGCTGGGCCTCGGCGGTATCTATGTCGGGGACGATGTCGGCGGCTCCGCGCTCGGCCGGCTCGACGCCGTGCTGATCTTCGAAGCGCTGTCCCATGCCGACCCAGCCTTTTCCTCCTTCATCTCGATCCACAATATGGTGGCTTCGATGATCGACCGTTTCGGCGACGACGACCAGCGCCGGCGCTTCCTGCCGAAGCTGACCTCCATGGAATGGCTGGCGAGCTATTGCCTGACCGAGCCGGGTTCCGGCTCCGACGCCGCTGCCCTGAAGACGCGGGCGGTGAAGAGCGGCGGCGACTACGTGCTGAACGGCGCCAAGCAGTTCATCTCCGGCGCCGGCGACAGCGATGTCTATGCCGTTATGGTGCGCACCGGCTCCGAGGGACCAAAAGGCATTTCCACCATCGTCGTGCCGAAAGATGCGCCGGGCCTTTCCTTCGGCGCCAATGAACACAAGATGGGCTGGCACATGCAGTCGACCCGCCAGGTCATCTTCGAGGATTGCAAAGTGCCGGCGGAAAATCTCTTATCGGGTGAAGGCGCCGGTTTCGGCATCGCCATGGCCGGGCTCGATGGCGGTCGGCTGAACATCGCCGCGTGTTCGCTGGGCGGGGCCCAGTCGGCGCTCGACAAGGCACTGTCCTACACATCAGAGCGCAAGGCGTTCGGCTCCAGGATCAACCAGTTCCAGGCTTTGCAGTTCCGGCTGGCCGATATGGAAACCGAGTTGCAGGCGGCACGCATCTTCCTCTACGCCGCCGCCTCCAGGCTCGACCGCAAGGCGCCGGATGCGGGCAAATGGTCGGCAATGGCCAAGCGCTTGGTCACCGACACCGGTTTCAAAGTCGCCAACGATGCGCTGCAGCTGCTCGGCGGCTACGGCTACCTGCACGATTACGGCATCGAGAAACTGGTGCGCGACCTGCGTGTGCACCAGATCCTCGAAGGCACCAACGAGATCATGCGTGTCATCATCGCCCGCGCGTTGATGGGGCGATAAAGTAGGCAGTAGGCAGTAAATGACCGGCAAAATCGATTCGTACAAGGATCTTATTGTATGGCAGCAAGCGATGGATTTGGCTGTCGCCACCTATTCTTTGACAAAGGCATGGCCAAAAGAAGAATTGTACGGGTTGACCAGCCAAATCCGCCGCTCAGCAACCTCTATTCCTGCAAACATCGCGGAAGGTTATGGCCGAGACAACAGAGGCTCTTACCAGCAATTTCTCCGGATTGCCCAAGGCTCGCTGAAGGAGTTCGAGACACATCTTCAGATTGCCGAACGAATTGGCCTTACCACGCCGGGTCAAGCTGATCACTTGCTGACATCGACCGAAGGCATCGGCAAAATGCTTCGCCAACTCATTTTCAGACTTACGCCAGAGTAGCCAGCCCTACTGCCTACTGCCTACTGCCTACTGCCTACTGCCTAGTCCCTACTCGATCACGGAGCACCGCCATGACCACCATCGCCTTCATCGGCCTCGGCAATATGGGCAATCCGATGGCCGCCAATCTGGTCAAGGCCGGGCATGCCGTGCACGGCTTCGATCTGGTGCCGGAGAACCTTACCGTCGCGCGCGAGCATGGCGTCGTCGTCATGGCCAATGCGCCGGCCGCGGTGAAGGATGCCGACGTCGTCATCACCATGCTGCCCGCCGGCAAGCATGTCCTGTCGGTCTACGAAGAGATCGCGTCCAAGGCAAAGAAGGGCGCGCTGTTCATTGATTCCTCGACCATCGACGTCGATTCGGCGCGCAAGGCGCATGCCATTGCCGCAAAGCACGGCTTGCTGTCGGTCGATGCGCCGGTCTCGGGCGGTACGGGCGGTGCCACGGCCGGCACGCTGACCTTCATGGCCGGCGGCTCCGACGATGCCTTCGCCGCCGCCGAGCCGATCCTGAAGCCCATGGCCGGCCGCATCGTCCATTGCGGCGGCGACGGCGCCGGACAGGCGGCCAAGATCTGCAACAACATGATTCTCGGCATTTCGATGATCGGCGTCGCCGAGGCCTTCGTGTTGGCCGAAAAGCTCGGCCTGGCGCACCAGGCGCTGTTCGACGTTGCCTCGACCTCTTCAGGCCAGTGCTGGTCGCTGACCACCTATTGCCCGGTGCCCGGCCCGGTGCCGACCTCGCCCGCCAACCGCGATTACAAGCCCGGCTTCGCCGCCGCACTCATGCTGAAGGATTTGAAGCTGTCGCAGGAAGCCGCTCAAGCCGCGGGCGCGGTGACACCGCTTGGTGCCGAAGCGACACAGCTCTACGGCCTGTTCAACGCGCAAGGGAATGCCGGCGCCGATTTTTCCGGGATCATAAATTTTCTGCGCGGCGCCAATCAATAAGTGGTTGATAAAGCTCGTTTTCTTTCGTGCGCTTCGCCGAAGAACCGCAAAATTTAGGTTTGCTTAAGCTCTCGATAACTCCGCGGTAACGATGTCCCTGTAAAACGGATTGCGAGGCGGATGTCGCGTCCGCCCGGCGCTCCGGATCAGGTCTCGCGTACCGGAGCCCGTAAGTTTCGCCAAGTGTTTGCGTAGCGAAACGCCAAGCGTACCTGGCAAAGCCGCGTTCCCGGTGGGGCGCGGTTTTTGCGTTCCAGGATCCGACATCCCTCATATTCCGATTGCAGCGTTCGGGATCGGCACGTGATCTTCATTGGTCAGCACGATCGGCGCATCGGCGCCATCGACCCGGACCACGAGCAGGCGCGTGCTCCACGTGCCTGCATTGCGAACCAGGTGCGAAAACACCGTGCCCTTTCCCTTGGCGCCGTGGATGGGAATGCTGAACCGCGCGTCACCCGTCCCATTCGCGTCGACGTTGAGATGGCCGCCGACCCAGAAATTGGCGGTCAAGTCGTCGCCGATAGCGGCTTTCACCCGGGTGTCGGCGCGAATGGCATCCATGGTCATGTGATAGGCGTCACTGTTCTTGATCATGAAAGGGATGCTGCCGACCATCGTCGCGCAGCCCCCGATACTGAGCACCCAGACGGCAAGACCGGCAATCGCCCAGTTGCGCTGCGTTCTGCGGAACTGCTCGGCATCGCGCCATGCACGGTTGCGCCATGCCCAGCGGCTGCCGCGCGCACCAAGCACGAGGATCATGACGATGTTGACGATCGGGATCAGCGCCAGCAGCGCGATGAAGGTGGAGTTGCCGATGCCCCAGATCCAGTTGAGGAAGAAGGCGCCCCAATTCCAGCGATCGAGCTCGGCCGGGATTTCGGCGGGCTGGTTGAGCGGTTGTCCGGCCATGGCATCCCCCGTCGGCAAAAACTGCCTTGGCGGTTGTAGCCGATGGCGCCGGCGACCGGAACCCTCCGATGCGCCTGGGACCGGCAATTGGGTCATCGACGGCCGGGCGTCTCGGTCACGAACGCCGGGCCATTTCTCTTACCGCTTGCGCAGATCCGCTTGCGCCAGGTCGAGCGCCTTGCCGATACGCTCGCAGGCCATGTCGATCGTATCCCGGGTCCAGATCAGCGGCGGCGACAGGATCATCGTGTCACCGGTAGCCCGCAGCATCATTCCGTTGGCGATCGCATGGTCGCGCACCGTCACCGCGGCACTTCCCGCCGGCAGGAACCGTTCCTTCGTCGCCTTGTCCTTGACGATCTCGATCGCGCCCATCAGCCCGATCGAACGCACCTCGCCGACCAGCTCGTGCCCGGCGATGCGCTCTTGCAGCGCCTTGGCGAAATAGGGCCCGGTGTCGGTCCTGACGCGATCGACCAGACCCTCCTGCTCCATGATCTCCAGGTTCTTCAGCGCCACGGCGCAAGCCACGGGATGGCCGGAATAGGTATAGCCGTGATTGAACTCGCCGCCCTTCTCGATCAGCGTCGATGCAATGCGATCGCCGACCAGCAGCGCCGACAGCGGCTGGTAGCCCGACGTCAGCGCCTTGGCAGTGGTGATGGTGTCGGCCTCGATGCCAAGCGTCTGCGCGGCAAACCATTCGCCGGTGCGGCCGTAACCGGTGATGACCTCGTCGAGCATCAGCAGCACATCGTATTTGCGGCAGATGCGCTGTACCTCGGGCCAATAGCTTGCCGGCGGTATCTTCACGCCGCCGGCTCCCATCACCGGCTCGCCTATGAAGGCGGCGACCTTGTCGGCGCCGGCCTCGAGGATGGCGTCCTCGACCGCCTTTGCCGCGCGCAGGCCGAAATCATGATCGCTCTCGCCCGGCAGCGACAGCTCGTAGGCGTACGGCGTCATCACATGGACGATGTTGGGCACCTCTCCGTTGAGCTGCTTGTGCATGGCGTCCATGCCGCCGAGCGACGTGCCGGCGATGGTCGAGCCGTGATAGGCCATCTTGCGCGAGATGATGCGGTTCTTCTGCGGCTTGCCTTCGAGCGCCCAATAGTGGCGCACAAGCCTGAGCGCGGTGTCGTTGGCTTCCGAACCGGAGGAGCCATAGAACACCTGGTTGATGGTCTTCGGCGCGATCTCCGCCAGCTTCTTCGACAGCAGCACGGGCGTCGGCGTCGAGCATTTGAAGAAGGAGTTGTAGTAAGGCAGTTCCTTCATCTGCGCATAGGCGGCCTCGGCGAGCTCGTCGCGGCCATAGCCGATATTGACGCACCACAGCCCGGCCATGCCGTCGAGCAATTCGTTCCCTTCGGAATCATAGATGAAGGCACCATTGGCGTGGGTGATGATGCGCGATCCGGCCTCGCGCAATTCCCTATGGTCGGTGAACGGATGCAAATGATGCGCGGCGTCGAGCTGCTGAAGCTGCTTCAGCGAATAATTCTGATAGGTCATGGATTTGATCTTTCCTCTGGAACCAATCCGGCTGCGCCGGGGCGGATTCTTCAGAGGATGGCGGGTGGCGAATAGCCGATGCGGGCGCAAAGCCGCAAAAGCTCGGCGCGCAACGTGCGCGGCGACGGCGTCACCGCGCCCCCAAATACCCGAACCCCGAAAAGGCCGGCCAATGTCACCCCGGGAGCCATGAGGGCACCTTAGAGCAAAGAAGGTTCAAGGTGAACCACCCTTTGCTCTGGTCCGATGGCTTTCGGTTCAGCCCTTCCCGCCCAGCGCCCTTTGCAGGAAAACGTACTTCATCGCGGCCTGCGCCGCCTGCGGCCGGCGGTCGCCGCGGCCGCCATGGCCGCCTTCGGTCTCCTCGAAGAAGAGGGTCCCGGCATGGCCGGCCTCCTGCAGGCGGGCGGCCATCTTGCGCGCATGGCCCGGATGCACCCGGTCGTCGGCGGTCGAGGTAGTAAGCAGCACCGGCGGATAGTCACCGGCCCCGACATGCTGGTAAGGCGAGTAGGCGGCCAGCCAGGTCGCATCTTCCGGCTTAGACGGATCGCCATATTCGGCCATCCACGACGCGCCGGGCGGCAATTCGGTGTAGCGCAGCATGTCGAGCAGCGGCACCTCGATGATGACGGCGCCGAACAGCTCAGGATGCTGCGTCAGCGAGACGCCCGTCAGCAGGCCGCCATTCGAGCCGCCCTGGATGCCGAGCGAGGCGGCTGTCGCAATGCCGCGCCTGACGACGTCCTCGGCCACCGCGGCGAAATCGTCAAAGGCGTTCTGCCGGTTTCCCTTCAGCGCTGCCTGGTGCCAGGCCGGACCGAACTCGCCGCCGCCGCGGATGCAGGCCTGCACATAGGCATTGCCCTTCTCCAGCCACAGCCTGCCGCGCACACCGGCATAGCCGGGCAGCAAAGGCACTTCGAAGCCGCCATAGCCGTAGAGCAATGTCGGCACCGGGCCCTTCTGGTCACGCCGCCTGACGACGAAATAGGGGATCATCGTGCCGTCCTTCGAGCGCGCCTCGAACTGTTCCGAGACGAGCGGCGAAGCATCGAATCGCGACGGCTGCGACTTCACGGTGGCGAGCGTCTCGCCATTGTCGTCGGACCAGATGATCGAGCTCGGCGTCAGGAAATCGGTAAAGGAGAAGGACACGCTGGAGCCGAAATGCTCCGCGTGGCTGATGCCGACATTGCCGTTTTCGGGCAGCGCGACAGGCTTCAGCGACCAGCCGCCCTTTTCGCGCGCGCAGACGACGACCTTGCCGCGCACATTGTCCATCAGGTTGATGAACAGCCGGTCCTGCGTGCGGGCCATGCCTGCGATGGACACCCGATGCGTCGGTTCCAGCAAAGTCTGGACGGGTCCGAGTGCGCCGGTTTCTACCCAGCGCGCCAGGTCCAGCGAATAGAGACCGTCGGGCTTGCACAGCGTGCCGTCCGGCGCCGTCCACGGGCTGCGCACACTGAAGACGAGTTGATCTCTGAAGATCGCCGTATCGGTCATGTCGTCAGGCAGCGGCAGGCGCCTGTTCTCGCCCGAAGGCAGCCGCAGGAAAATATGCGAAGCGAAGAAATTGAGCGTTCGTGCCAGCACGAGATAACGCCGGTCGCCATCGAACTCGAGCGCCGCGCCAACGGCGAGGTCTTCCTTCTGCGCCTCGAAGATCGGCGTCGCGTCTTCCAGCCTGGTCCCGCGCTTCCAGAGCTTGACCACGCGTGGATAGCCGGATTCGGTCTTGTCGGCCTCTTCAAACGCTGCCGAGACGATCACCGTGTCCTTGTCGAGCCAGCCGAAGCCGGATTTGGAAGCGGGCGCGCGAAACCCGTCCTCGACGAAGGATCTGGCCGCGATGTCGAATTCGCGCATCTCGCTGGCGTCGCCGCCATCAGGCGACATCGAAACCAGGCAGCGGTTGAAATCGGGGTAGAGCCGGCTGGCGCCGCCGAACACCCACTTCACTCCCTCCTTCGCCGCGAGCTGGTCGAAGTCGATGATTGTTTCCCAGTCCGGTCTGTCGGTCTTGTAAGAAGCCACCGTCGTGCGGCGCCACAGGCCCAGCACATTGGTCTTGTCCTGCCAGAAATTATAGACGTGGCCGTTGAGCGCGGAGCCGACGGCGATGTTGTCCTCGGCGGTCATCAGATCGAGCGCGGTTTCGAACGATGCCTGGTAGGATGGATCGCCCTGCAATTGCGCCACCGTGACCTCGTTCTGGCGATGTACCCAGTCGAGCGCCTCCTTGCTCGTCCTTTCCTCCAGCCAAAGAAAGGGATCATCGGTCGCCAAGCCAGGCTTTGTCGTCGAAATGGTCATGCGGGTCTCCGGGAAATCGGGGGGCGGCCCTGCCTACATCGCGTCAAAGGGCGCCGGATTCAAGGTGTCGAAGCCGCGTCATCGCGGCAGATCGCTTCAGGCCGTCACACGATCCGCCGCCGGATGACGGTCGCAGCCGCCAGCGCCAGGCAGATCGCGCCGAGCGTCACCGGCAGGCCGCTCGCGCCGATCCCGTCCATCACACCGCCCGCAAGCGGTGGGACGAGGATGCCGCCGATGCCCCACATCAGGGAGAAAGCGGCATTGCCGGCAACCAGCGCCGAGCCGCTGAAACGCTCGCCGAGTTCGATGATCGCCATCGTATAAATGCCGTAGGACACCGCGCCCCAGACGAAGATCATCGGCCAGACCAGCTGCGTTTCGATCAATAGCGGCAGCAGCAGACAGCCAAGCAGCGTCAGCACCAGGCAGATGAACCGCACCAGGCGCGCCGTCAGCCGCTCGGCCAGCAGGCCGAGCGGCACCTGCATGGCGATGTTGCCGGCGATCATCGTCGACAGCAGCGCCGACATGCGGGTCTCGGCGATGCCATAATGCGTGCCGTAGACGGGCAACAGCGCCAACACCGCCTGCTCGAATCCGGCAGCCACGACCACTGCCGACAAAAGCAGCCATGCCAGCGGCATGAAGCCCATCACCGAAAGTCGATGCCCGGCCTCGTCGACCTTGGGAAGGCGCCTGATCACCAGGGCCAGGCAGCCGCCGCAGAAGATGAAGGCGCAAATGCCGACCAGGAATGGTGGCCAGCCCTCCGTACCGACGGCCAGCAGGCAAAGCGGCCCGGCGGCGAATCCGGCCGAGATGATCGTGGAATAGACGCCCATGATGCGGCCGCGCCGGGCCGGCGGCGCCAGTGCGATCACCCAGATTTCGCTTAAGACATAGAGCGGATTGGTCACCGCGCCGATCAGGAACCGCAGCGGAAACCAGAGATGGAGATTCTGCGTCCAGCCGATCAGCGCCAGCACGACCGCCGAGAGCGCCGCGCAGGTCAGCGCCGTGCGCCCTGCCCCGAACCGCCGCGCCAGTGACGGAATGAGCGGCGACGAGACGATGAAGCCGATCGGCGTCATCGCCGCCGACAGGCCGATCATGACAGGCGAAACGCCCTGCCGCTGCAGGATGAAGCTCAAGAGCGGATAGGACAATCCCTGCGCGATCGCGAACACCGACACGGTCGCGATCACACCGGTGATCGCTGCCCACTGCATCGTCTCGTCGCGCTTCGGTTCCACCCGGTCCATGATCCACATCGCCTCTCGGCTGCAGGCTTAGCGTTTCGACCGGACAGCCGTAAGCCCCAAAGCCCGAACCCACGCTTGTTCCGGCCAAACTCTGTCAGGAGCCTCTGCGGCTGGCCGATCTGTAGAGCGCGAAGGCGACCAGCAGCGCATCCAGGCCGACGATCACCGCAGGCAATCCCAAAGGCCCGATCGCCTGCATCAGCAGGCCGGCGCTGGGCGGACCGACAATGCCGCCAACGCCCCACAACAAGGCGAAAGCGGCGTTGCCGGTGACCAGCAGCGAGCCCTTGAACCGGCTGCCGAGTTCCACCAGCGCCATCGTGTAGACGCCATAGCCGACCGCTCCCATCACCAGCAGCACCGCCCAGATCAGCGGCGTCGTGATCAGCAGCGGCAGCAGAAGCGCACAAACGGTGGTCGCCACCGCGCAAACGAGGATCATGGAGCGGCCGCCGAAGCGTTCGGCGAGCAGGCCGAGCGGGATCTGCAGCAGGATATTGCCCAGGGATAACGCCATCACCAGCGCGGCGAGCACGGCTTCCGGCAGGCCATAGCCGGCGCCGAAGACCGGAACCAGCGCGTAGGTGCTTTGCTGGACCGCCGCCGAGACCAGCACGGCAAGCAGCAGCGCCGGCGCCAGCCGGGCAAAACCGACAAAGCTGCCGGCTGGCTGGCCGTCGTCCTCGAAACCGGTGAGCTTTGAGGAGACAAGGCGCAGAATGACAGCGCAGAGCACGAAACCGCCAATGCCGACGCTGAAGGGGGCCCAGCCCGACGTGCCGACCAGGGTCAAGGTGAAAGGGCCGGCCGCGTAGCCGGCCCCCATCAGCGTGTTGAACACGCCCATCACCCGGCCGCGTCGCGCCGGCGGGGCCAGCGACAGCGCCCACACCTCGCCGAGGATATAGAGCGGGTTGATGACCACGCCGATGATGAAACGGAGGACGAACCACGCCACCCAGTCCTGCAGATAGCCGATGCCCAGGAAGCACAGCGCACCGATCAGCGAGCAGCCGACGGCGAGCGTGCGGGCGCCGACCAGCCGCACGGCGGCCGGCACGAACGAGGCAGACAAGATCAAGCCGACCGGCATCATCGCCGCCGACAGCCCGATCAGGCCCGGCGACATGCCTTGCTTCTGCATCAGCAGCGTGAACAGCGGGGAGCTCAGCCCTTGCGCGGCGCCGAACATCGCCAGCGCCGCGGTGACGCCGGCGAGCGCTGCCCACTGCGTTGCCGCTTCGCCTTGGCTCGAGCCGGTCGCGACCATGCTGCCGTTCCGTGAGTGAATCGCCGACCTGCGGATCGGCAAGCCATCAGCTACCGGTTCGATCCCGGGAAAGGAAGGGGCGGACAGCGAAATCCGCTTGCGCCAAGGGCTGGCGCCGTGCAGCGGAAGGCTCGCGTCAAAAGCCGTTGGCACCTGCCGGCAGCGCTACGGAAAATACCGTGCGATCGCACCTTTCCTGCCTTGCGCGTAAGGCTTCAGCCACTTGTCATCGGTGGACAGCCCATCGTCATCCGAAGGTCCCTTGCCGATGGTCCTGCGCCAGGCGCGGAACTTGTAGTGGTCGAACACGTCGAGCATATGCACGGCATAGGCTGCGGCGAAGGTCTTGTCGCCTTCGACGATCACCATGTTCTCGTCGTTCTCGTACGAAGCCTTGTAACCGAGATTGTGGCTGCCGGTGACGACCGTCGCGTTGTCCTCCATCGGATCGATGATGACGATCTTGTCGTGCACGATCGCATGGCCGACGGTCAGCACCTCCGCCTGGAAATCCCGGGCGATCGTGGCGCCGGTCAGGTTCGCCGCCCGCACGATGGAAACGTTCGGTGCCTCCCAGACCCTCTCCGGATAGACGAAGGGCGACTTGCCGTCCCTGTTCGACTTATGGGTGACCGGATCCTTGGTCGACGCGACATAGTTGGGCATAGCGGTCTCATCGCTGATCGCCCCTTGCACGATCAGCTTCGGATCGGCTTTTGCCGCCGCCACCGCCTGGTCGACGATCGAATTGTCGCCGAGCCGCGAAGGATTGAACACCAGGAACAGCACGGCGCGCTTGGCCGCCTTGATGCGGGCGAAGAGATCTTCGAGATCGACCGGCCGCACCGAGATGTCCTTCTTGTTACGCTCGGGATCATTGGGCGAGAACCACACCGTCATGCCGTCCAGCGCCGCCGTGGCGCCATTGAGCGGATTTGGCCTGTGGTTCTCCCTGCGGAACGGCACGCCTTGCGTCTGCGCGACGTGACCGGCAGCACTTTCCGTGGCCGGCGGTGGGAACACGTCGGCCTTCATGCGCTGCCAGTAGGCGTCGAAGATCTCCGCCATCGCCGGGTCGTCGCGGATGAAGGCGTTGTTGGATTGCCCGCAAATGCCGGTCGAGGTCCAGTTGGTGCTGCCCGTCATCACCGATTGCGGCTTGCCCTGCGCATCGCGATAGACGGCGAACTTGTTGTGGCCGATATGGTTGTTGTTGAACAGGCGATCCGTCACCGCGACGCCCGCGTCGTGCAGCCGCTTCCGGTAAGGTGCGTTGGCCGCGTCCCAGGCCTTCGTCTGGTCGTCCCTGCCCGAATTGGAAAGAATGACCTCGACGACATCCTTGGCGGCGATGATTGCGTCGCACAGTTCGTCGTCGCCAAGCTCGTAGAGCGCAAGCCTGACCGTGCCGCCTTCGGCCTTGGCCCGTTTCAAGAGGCTGGTCAGCACGTCGGGCACGTCGCCATGCAGGTAGGCGCGTATCTTGCTGGTCGGGTCCTGCAGCACAGCCCTGATCTTGTCGCGTTGCCCGACCTTGATGCCGGCCTCGGCCAGCGCGCGCGACATCCATTGCGTCGACAGCACGCCATTGGTGAAGGCGACGCGCGCCTTGCCGAACATCTGGCCGAGGAAGATCGGCGGACTGACCGCGCCCCGGCCGAGATAGCCGAGAGGGCGCGCCGGCCCCGTATAGGTCTTTTCGGGACGCACCGGCACGGGCTCGAGCCCCGCCTTCATGTCGCCGACCGGACGCACCCGGTAGGCGATCATTTCGCCGTCCGGCCTGACATCGAGGCTGTCGCGGCGTCGCCGGACAGTAAGATCGCGCCAGAATGTCTTCTGCACCGGCCAGACGCCGGTGTCCTGAGGAATCCAATCCTTGTTGCGCTGCCCCTTGAACGGCACCCAGGACGCCAGGCAACGCTCCTCGCCGGTGTCGGGATAGAGGCGGACGATCTCGAAGCCCAGGCAGCCCGGGATCATCCCGTCGAGATCCCAGGAGAGGAACGCGACTTCGTTGTTGGTGGCGGCACGCACTTTGACGACGTCAGGCATGGCTCTCCCTCCAGAGATATTGGACGCACAAGCTTATCAGAAGCAAAAGACGATGCTGCAACGCATGGCCCCCATCCGCCGGCCTGCTTAGGGACCACGCAGCTCCCGTCCCGGCATGTCGCTTCCCTCGCTCTAGTGGTCGCCGCCTCCGCAATGGCCGGGCAGCCGCCGGTCCATTATGCCGCCCACTTTCGCATCGTACGAGGCCCCTCATGACCGCCGCCCTTCAACCCGCCGAACCGGCATTGGCAACCGATCGTGCCCGCCGCGGCGGCCGCGCCGGAAAACGCGCAGGCGGCTCGGCCGCGTTCGAGCAGCCGCCGTTCCGCCAGCTGAAAATCCCGCTCCAGCCGACCAAGCTGGTTTCCGACGACGAGCTGGAATCGATCCATCTGGCCTCGCTGCGGGTGCTGAAGGAGATCGGTGTCGACGTCCTGCATGACGAAGCCCGCCGCATCATGAAGGAACATGGCGCCGACGTGCGCGAAGGCAGCGAGCGCGTGCGCTTCGACAGCGACATGATCCTCGATCTGGTGTCGCATTGCCCGTCTGAATTCACCATCCATGCCCGCAACCCCGCGCATAATGTGCGCTTCGGCGGCGATAATCTGATCATCTCGATGATGGCCTCGGCGCCCAATTGCTCGGACATCGATCGTGGCCGCCGGCCCGGCAACCAGCAGGACTATCGCAATTTCCTGCGCCTGGCGCAGATGCACAACATACTGAACTGCACGGGCGGCTATCCGGTCGAGCCGATCGACATCCATCCCTCCGTCCGCCACCTCGAATGCATCCGCGATCTCGCCACGCTGACCGACAAGGTGTTCCACATCTATTCGCTCGGCAAGGAACGAAACGTCGACGGCATCGAAATCACCCGCATCGCGCGCGGCATCAGCCACGAGCAGCTGCTCGAAGAACCGTCCGTCTTCACCATCATCAACACCAATTCGCCGCTCAAACTCGACGTGCCGATGATGGAAGGCATCATCCAGATGTCGAGCAAGGGCCAGGTCGTCATCGTCACGCCGTTCACCCTGTCAGGGGCCATGGCGCCGGTGACCATTGCCGGTGCGCTGGTGCAGCAGAACGCCGAGGCCTTGTCCGGCATCGCGTTTGCCCAGATGGTCCGGAAGGGCGCGCCGGTCGGTTATGGCGGCTTCACCTCAAACGTGGACATGAAGTCCGGCGCGCCCGCCTTCGGCACGCCCGAATACATGAAGGCGCAGCTCGTCGGCGGCCAGCTCGCCCGCCGCTACAACATCCCCTACCGCACCTCGAACACTTGCGCGGCCAACACGGTCGACGCACAGGCCGCCTATGAAAGCGTGTTCTCGCTGTGGGGCGCCATCCAGGGCGGCGGCAATCTGATGATGCACGCCGCAGGCTGGCTCGAAGGCGGCCTGCGCTGCTCCTACGAGAAGACCATCCTCGACATCGACCTGTTGCAGATGGTGGCGGAATTCTTGACCCCGCTCGACCTGTCCGAACAGGCGCTTGGCTTCGACGCCATCCAGTCGGTCGGCCCCGGTGGCCACTTCTTCGGCACCCAACACACGCAGGATCGCTACAAGACCGCCTTCTACTCGCCGATCCTGTCTGACTGGCGCAATTTCGAGACCTGGGCGGAAGCAGGCTCGCCGACCGCGCTCGAAAAGGCCAACAAGGTGTGGAAGGAGCGGCTGGCCTCCTATGACGAGCCCTATATGGACCCGGCGATCCGCGAAGAGCTCAACGCCTTCGTCCAGAAGCGTCGCGCCGAAGGCGGCGCGCCGACCGATTTTTGATCTGTATTGGCTTCATGAACAGTCGACTCTCACTCCGTCGAGCTGCGCTCGACACCTCTCCCCCGATCGACGGGGGAGAGGAAGGGCGCGAGCTTATGCCGGGAGGCTTCCTTCCTTGCCCTCCGGAGGGGAGAGAGGTGGCGCTGCGAGCCAGCGACGGAGTGGGGGATGGCGCTGGCGAAACGCGCAGTGGCCAGGATTGGGCGGCTTTGGAGCGAACTCATCCGCGCCGTCATCCTCGGGCTTGTCCCGAGGATCTAACCACTTCTCAATTCCGATCGCACTACACTGGTCAATTCCGATCGCACTACACTGGCGAGGGACGGCAGATCCTCGGGACAAGCCCGAGGATGACGCAGGCTTGTGATATCCCGTCTGCGAAACCATCCATGCCGCGCTTGATGGCAGGCTGGCCGAAGACATCGCTGCCTCCGACCTCCGCTTTGTCTTCGCGCCCCGCTCACCCGATTCAATTTCTCTAAAAACGGACCTACCTTCATGAAATCCCATGTAAAAGCGGTTGTCATCGGCGGCGGCGTCGTCGGCTGCTCGGTGCTCTATCACCTGGCCAAGGCCGGCTGGACCGACATCATGCTGATCGAGCGCTCGGAGCTCACCTCCGGCTCGTCCTGGCACGCGGCGGGCGGCTTTCATACGCTCAACGGCGATCCCAACGTCGCCAAGCTGCAGGCCTACACCGTGCAGCTCTACAAGGAGATCGAGGAGCTTTCCGGCCAGTCCTGTTCGCTGCACCTGACCGGCGGCGTGATGATGGCCGACTCCCCCGAGCGCATGGACTTCCTGCGGCTTGCCCATGCCAAGGGCCGCTATCTCGGCATGGATACCGAGCTGATCACGCCATCCGAGGCCAAGGCGATGTTCCCGCTGATGGACGAGACGAATTTCGTCGGCGCCATGTGGGATCCGGTCGAAGGTCATCTCGATCCATCCGGCACCACGATTGCGTACTCAAAAGCGGCGAAAAAGCTCGGCGCCGAGATCGTGCTGCGAAACCGCGTCGTCGAACTGACGCAGCAGGTCGACGGCACCTGGAACGTCATCACCGAACAAGGCACGGTTCACGCCGAGCATGTCGTCAACTGCGGCGGCCTGTGGGCGCGCGAGATTGGCCGCATGGTCGGCCTCGAACTGCCGGTGCTCGCCATGGAGCATATGTATCTCCTGACAGAACCCATGCCGGAGGTCGAGGAATTCAACAAATCGACCGGCCGCGAGATGATCGGCGTGATGGATTTCAAGGGCGAGATTTACACCCGCCAGGAGCGCAACGGCATCCTGCTCGGCACTTACGAAAAGGCGTGCAAGCCGTGGTCGCCGGTCAACACGCCCTGGGATTTCGGCCACGAGCTGTTGCAGCCCGACCTCGACCGCATCGCGCCGTCGCTGGAGGTCGGCTTCAAGCATTTCCCCGGCATCGAGAAAGCCGGCATCAAGCAGATCATCAACGGTCCCTTCACTTTCGCATTGGACGGCAATCCGCTGGTCGGCCCGGTACAGGGCCTGACCAACTTCTGGTGCGCCTGTGCCGTCATGGCCGGCTTCAGCCAAGGCGGCGGTGTCGGCCTGGCGCTGTCCAACTGGATGGTGCATGACGATCCCGGCTTCGACGTCTGGGGCATGGACGTCGCCCGCTTCGGCGAATGGGCCAGCCTGCGCTACACCAATGCCAAGGTGCGCGAGAATTATTCCCGCCGGTTCTCGATCCGATTCCCCAATGAGGAACTGCCGGCAGCGCGCCCGGCGCAGACGACGCCGCTCTACGACACCATGCTCGCCAACAACGCCGTCATGGGCGACTCCTGGGGCCTTGAGACCCCGCTATGGTTCGCGCCGAAGGGCAAGGAGCCCAAGGATATCGTCTCCTTCCACCGTTCCAACGATTTTGGGCCGATCGGCGAGGAAGTGCGCGCCACGCGCGAGCGCGTCGGCGTCACCGAAATCGCCAACTTCGCCAAATACGAGGTCTCCGGACCGGGGGCGGAGGATTTCCTCAACCGGCTGATGACCAACCGCATGCCGAAGGCGGGCCGCATCGTGCTGACCCCGATGATCAACGAATTCGGCAAGCTGATCGGCGACTTCACCATCGCCAAGGCCGCGGAAGAACGCTTCATGATCTGGGGCTCTTCGGCCGCGCAGAAATATCACATGCGCTGGTTCGAAAAGCATCTGCCGAAGGATGGTTCGGTGCGGATTCACCGCTTCGACCAGACGCTGGTCGGCCTGTCGATTGCCGGACCGAAGTCGCGGGACCTCCTGCAGAAGCTGGTCGATGTCGACATCTCGACCAAAGCCTTCCGCTTCATGGATTTCCGCGAAATGGCGGTCGGTGGCGCACCCTGCATGGTCAACCGCATCACCTATACCGGCGACCTCGGCTACGAGATCTGGATGGCGCCGGCCTATCAGCGCTTGGTTTACAAGGCGATCAAGGACGCAGGCGAAGAATTCGGCCTGGTCGATTTCGGCATGCGCGCCCTGCTGTCGATGCGCCTGGAAAAGAACTTCCCGACCTGGTTCCGCGAACTCAGGCCGATCTATGGACCGTTCGAAGGCTCGATGGACCGCTTCATCAAGCTGGAGAAGAACGACTTCATCGGCCGCGACGCGGCCGCCAGGGAGCGGGCCGAAGGACCGAAGCTGCGCCGCGTGTCCTTCATCGTCGAGGCGGCCGACGCCGATGTGATGGGTGACGAGCCGATCTGGGCCAAGGTCGGCAAGGACTACGGTACGGTGGAAAAGCCGCATGGCTTTGGCGCGCCGCGCTTCGATGCAGCGGGCAAGGAACTGCGTGGTTCCAAGGCGGCGCAAGGCGCGTCCGCCGTGCGCGGCATCGTCGACGGCGACTGGCGCGTGGTCGGTTGGGTGACCTCCGGCGGCTATGCACACTACGTCCAGAAATCGATGGCGCAGGGCTATGTGCCGGCGGCGCTGGCCGAGGATGAAAGCGCCGGCCTGTTCGAGATCGAGATTCTCGGCCATCGCCGTCCGGCCCGCATCAATGTCGAGCCGCCATTCGACCCGAGCGGCGAGAAGATGCGGAGCTGAGGTTTCGCCATGGACAGCGCGGCGCCAAAGGGGAGCTTCGGCCGCCATCGCAAGATCATGCCGTTTGTATCAGGCTCGATCGAGGCGCTGCGCGACGCCTCCCGCCGGAAGGCGGCCGATCTCAACCAGCATGTTCTGGGCTACGGCGCGATAGCCGAAGCGGAATGGGCGGCGGCGGGCATTGCCGCCCCCGACTTGGCCGAAATGCGCCAATACCGGCTGGGGCGCATCCGCGCCGAGCTGAGGCGCCGCGGCTACGCCGGCGCGCTGCTCTACGATCCCGTCAACATCCGCTATGCCACCGATTCCACGAACATGCAGCTTTGGGTGGCGCACAACCCGACACGGCATTGTTTCGTTGCCACCGAGGGGCCGGTGGTGCTGTTCGACTATTTCTCCTGCGAGCATCTGTCGGACCATTCCGGCGTCGTCGACGAGGTTCGCCCCGCCGTCTCGTGGATGTATCTCTACAGTGGCGAGCTCACTAAGCAGAAAGTCCGCCGCTGGGCGGCCGGGATCGCCGATCTGGTGCGGGAACATGGCGGCGGCAACGGCCGCATTGCGGTCGACCACATCAACCCGGAAGGCGTCGAGGAACTTGCCCGGCTTGGCATCTCCATCGGCAATGGCGAAGCGGTGATGGAGAATGCGCGGCTGGTCAAATCCCCGGACGAGATCCTCGCCATGCGCCGCGCCATCGTCGCCTGCGAGGCGGCAATGGGCGAGATGGAACAGGCGCTGAAGCCCGGCATCTCCGAGAATGAATTATGGGCCGAACTGCATCGCGGCAACATTGCGCGCGGCGGCGAATGGATCGAAACGCGGCTGCTGGCATCCGGCCCGCGCACCAATCCGTGGTTCCAGGAATGCTCCTCGCGCGTCGTCGAGGCAGGCGACCTCGTCGCCTTCGATACCGATTTGATCGGCCCCTATGGCTTCTGTGCCGATCTCTCGCGTACCTGGCTGTGCGGGGATGTGAAGCCAACCGACGAACAACGCGATCTTTTCCGCATCGCCGCCGACCAGATCGCCCACAACACGCAACTGATGCGGCCGGGCATCTCTTTCCGCGATCTTGCCGAGCGCTCGGCGGTGCCGCCCGGCGACTGTTTCCCGGCCCGCTATGGCGTGCTCTACCATGGCGTCGGGCTGGCCGACGAATACCCGACCTTGCCGCATGCCGACGACTGGACATCGGACACGCCGGACGGTGTGATCGAGCCAGGCATGGTGCTGTGCGTGGAAAGCTATATCGGCAGGCTCGGCGGGCGCGAGGGCGTCAAGATCGAGGAACAGATCCTGATCACCGGCACCGGCAACGAAAAGCTTTCAACCTATCCGCTGGATGCGAGGCTGCTCGGCTAAGCCGGCAAGGGCCTCGCGCATCGCGGCAACCGCTTTTTCCGGCGTCGCTTTCGCGGTGATGATGGGCAGGCCCTTGCGAAGGCCCGTCCAGCCGACGACCTTCACTTGCCGGGCCGCCGGCTCGAAGCGCTGCGCCAGCGCCCAGCTCTCGCAGTCGATCGCCGCGACATCGGCCCTGCCCTCGGCCACGGCGACGATCGAAGCGCGATGTCCGCCGCTTTCGCTGCGCGAGGAAAACACGTCGAGACTTTCGCCCAGCGCCTCGAGATCGCGCGTCGGCGCGATGATACCGGACATGGAATCGAGGCTGTTGAAGGTGAAGCGTTTGCCGCGGATCAGATCGAGCGGGATGACGGGCCTGCCATTGGCAGGCGCAGGCACGGACGCCTTGCCGTCCGCCCGCATCACCAGCGCGCTCGAATAAAGCTCGCCCTGGCCGCCTTCGTAGAGGTCATAGCTCGGCTGGCCGACAAGCTGCACATGGCTGGCCAGGCCAAGCTCCATCGGCCCCCAGCAAGTCTGCGCGAACAGTAGTGCGGGATGCAGCCAGAGCTGGTGAAAATCGAGCGCGTCCGGCGGCAGTGTCGCTGGATCGGGCGCGATCAGGACGCCGGCGTCGTCAAGGATGCCGCCCGGCACCGGCGGCAGATCGCCGTTGCGGCGAACGACGGACTCCGGTGCATCGATTATCCCCCCTTGCCGGAAGGCATCGCGCAGCAGTGCCCATTGGGCGTCGACCTCGCGGCGCGCCTCAGGCCAGTCATACATCGGCAGCGCTGCAACGAATTCGCTCATGCCGGGATTTGACCATCAAATCTGGAGAGAGGTTCGCAAAAACGCGGCGCCGGATTTGAGATAGCCGACACCGTCGGTCGTGTCGCGGGATTCATTCCTTGGGCGGCTCGGCCGGGACCGGCGCCGTGCCGAGCCCACTGATGCTGCGCGCCCTGATGCGCGGCTTGAATGCCCTGCCCGGTTCCGGCTGACGCCGCAACACCGGATGCACGATCGGCTCCTTGGCCTTGAAAGCATAGGACCTGATCAGCGCGAAATAGTTGGGATAGGCATAGCCATTGTTCATCCGCAGCCATTCCTCGCGACGCTCGCGAAACAGCTGAGGCAGCCGGTACCAGGCCACCGTCGGGGTCTTGTGGTGGACGAAGTGCAAATTGTTGTTGAGGAACAGGAACGACAGCGGCGAGCGCTCGATGATCACCGTGCGGCCTTCCGGATGCTCGGACCATTGATGCTCGGCAAAGGTGCGGATCGCGATCAGCGACTGGCCGAGCCACACAGGCAGAATATAGAGCCAAAGCGGAATGCCGAAGCCGAACTGCACGATCGGCGCCACGACGGCGAGGCCGATCGCATGCACCAGCCAGGCTTTGCGGATGGCCTTGTCGCCAGCCATCATATGCTTGGCGTCGTCGATGAAGAAGCCGATGCAGGACAGCCAGGGGCCGAGGAAGAACCGGCCGGCCATGGTGTTGTTGATCTTGAGCAGGAATTTCATTGCCCGCGGCAGGTCGTCATGCTGCCACAGCGCCTGGTAGTAGCTCTCCGGATCGTCGAGCGGATCGGTCAGGCGCTCGTCGGCATGGTGGCGCAGGTGAAGCGTCTTGAAACGGCGGAACGGCCAGACCAGACCGATCGGCAGGAAGACGAAAGCCTCGTTGATCAGCGCATTGCGCGTCGGATGGCCGTGCAGCACTTCGTGCATGATCGACGACTGGAGTGCCAGGATGAAACCGAGGAGAGCGAGTGCGGGGATCGGGTAGGACGGCCAGAGCAGCAGACCGGTGGCGAGCCATGCTCCGTAACAGAAGAAAGCGAGGGCTACGGTCGGCCACTCGATGGCCGGTGTGTTGCGTCGCCTTATGCTCTTGCCAGTCATGCTATCGACCACCGCCCCTCAGTCGCCGGAACCCCAGTGGCTCCTGACAGGATAGTGTCAGGAGAAACGATTCGACTCAACGAGACAAAGTGTACAAAATGTTGCGATTGCGCATTTTCAACCGCACCTGTTACAGATTGTAAACATACCTAGAGATTCATTTGCGCCAGAAGCGCCTCGTGGGGAGGTTCCGGCGAAAATTTTTCCTCATGATCCGGGAGTTGGGAGATGGACAAACGAGATCTGTCAGCAATCTTTCGGGAGCGTCTCAAGCTGCTCCTGACAAGGTCCGACCTCAACCAGTCCGCCTTCGCCACCGCCGTCGGCATCGATCGGTCGGCGCTGTCGCAGCTGATGTCGGGCGCGTCGACGCGCCTGCCGCGGGCCGAGACGCTGCTCAACATCGCGGCCGAGTTCAAAGTGTCGCTGGACTGGCTGCTCGGCCTCAGCCAGGACGAGGGCGTCACCGGTGAAATCCGCGAAAGCCTGGAGATCGAGGAAGCCCCCGACGGTTTTGACCGCACGCTTCTGGCCAGATGGTTCGCCGAGGCCGCCGGCACCAAGATCCGCTATGTGCCGGCCGGCATTCCCGATCTTCTGCGGACGCACGCGCTGGTCGACTATGAGGCAAACATCACCAACAGGAGCCGGCTCGCGCAGGCAAATGAGACGCAATACCGCATCGAATACAACCGGCGCCCGGAAACCGACATGGAAGTCTGCATGCCGCGACACACGCTGGAGATTTTTGCGCGCGGCCTCGGCGTCTGGGACCGCTTCCCGGAGGCCGACCGTCGGCAGCAACTCGCCCATATGGCGACGTTGCTTGACGATCTCTACCCGACTTTCCGCCTGTTTCTCTACGACGGCCGTATGCGCTATTCGATCCCGCTCACCATCTTCGGGCCCTACCGCGCCGCCATCTATGTCGGCGACATGTATGTCGTGCTGAACGCCACCCAGCCGGTCCAGGCATTGACCCGGCATTTCGACAATCTGATCCGTGCCGCCGACGTCAATCCGCACGAGGCGGCCGCGTTCGCGCGCAATCTGGCCGACATGTCGTTTTCCGCTGGTTCCGCATGACCACTGGCGACCGTTACGGCGCCTTTGGCTGCGACGCTGCCGTCGCTATTTCATTGACTAGACATAAAGACTTCTTTATATCCTTATCCGAATTCAGAATATGAAAGCCAATCCGATGACGACGACCAACCCGATCGACGCGCTGCTGGCGCAAAAAGGCGTGCTTTTGGCTGACGGCGCCACCGGCACCAATTTGTTCGCAATGGGTCTGGAGGCCGGCGAGGCGCCTGAGCTGCTGAATGAGACCGCCCCGGACACCATCACCAGCCTGCACCAGAATTTCGTCGACGCCGGCGCCGACATCATCCTGACCAATTCGTTCGGCGGCACCCGTCACCGGCTGAAGCTGCATCATGCGCAGGATCGCGTGCACGCGCTGAACAAGCGCGCCGCCGAGATCGCCCGCGCGGTTGCCGACAAGGCCGGCCGCAAGGTGATCGTCGCCGGCTCCGTTGGCCCCACTGGTGAGTTGCTGGTGCCGCTTGGCGCCATGACCTATGACGAGGCGGTAGACGCCTTCGCCGAGCAGATCGAAGGCCTCAAGGAAGGCGGCGCCGAGGTCGCCTGGATCGAGACCATGTCGGCGCCCGACGAGATCCGTGCCGCCGCCCAGGCGGCGATCCGCGTCGGCCTGCCCTACACCTATACCGGTTCCTTCGACACCGCCGGCCGCACCATGATGGGCCTGCTGCCGAAGGACATACACGGCGTCGCCGACGGCTTGTCGCAAGCACCGCTCGGCGTCGGCGCCAATTGCGGCGTCGGCGCTTCCGACATCCTCGCCTCGCTGCTCGACATGACGCAGGCGAAGCCGGAGGCGACTGTGATCGTCAAGGGCAATTGCGGCATTCCCGAATTCCGCGGCACCGAAATCCACTACTCCGGCACGCCCGAATTGATGGCCGACTATGTGCGCCTTGCCGTCGACGGCGGCGCGAAAATCATCGGCGGCTGCTGCGGCACCTCGTTCCAGCATCTGGCCGCCATGCGCAAGGCGCTCGACGCCCACACCAAGGCGGATCGTCCGACCGTCGAGACGATCGTCGAGCGCATCGGTCCGATGCGCAACAAGGTGGCCACGGCGAACACCGCCGAGACCGGCGAGGCCCGCCGCGAGCGTCGCCGCAGCCGGGCCTGACTTGGTCGGGTTAGATCACTCGCTGTTGTCGGCGTAGCTCGACTGCGCCGATTTGAGATCGACGACATTGTCGCCGCGCATCGTCATCAGCGCTCCGGATGAAACCGGATCGGTGATCTGCTCCAGCATGATGCGGAAACGATCGTTGGTCAGAGCCGACATGGCGGTGTGGCGCGCCTGCGCGACATCGTCGCCGATGCGCCTGGATTCGGCTGATTGGGCGGCTGCCGAAGCGTCCCGTGCCGGCGGTGTCGAGTTAGCGGTAGTCCTGATCTGCAATCCCGGCTCCCTCAAGCCCCTATACCTATCCGGCGTAGCAACAGGAAATTGCGATCCGGTACCGGAAATGCCGCGCAATTTAACGATCGCAGATTCCGAAAAAAGGCCGGCAAGGGTGAAATCCCTCGCCGGCCTGCCTCACCCGCCCGTGGGTCGGTTTCTCCGTCGGAACGATCTCATCTGAAGAAACCGGCCGTCATCACTACCGATTGCCGCCCAGCGCCGAGGCAAGGCGCACAAGCGACAGGAACTCGGACCTGTACCCAAACGGGTCGGCTCCCCGGGCGGCTGTGGCGATCTCCATGATCTTGTCATAGCCGAACTTCGCCGTCGCATCCTCGTCGCGCAGCTTCTGGCCGAACGCCGCGACGGCGATGGAGAAACGCTGGTCGGCGCTGGCCTGGTCGAAGGACGCCACCTCGTTGGCCGACGTCACCGGCGTGGTGATCAGCTTCGACACGTCCTCCTTGGGCAGCTTGTAGCGGATCTTGACGAAGGCGTATTCGTCCGCATTGGCGACGCCGCCATTGTTCACCGCGGCCTGGCCATAGCGCAGCGGATCGACCTGCTCCCCCCCGCTGCCCTTGGGCGTGATCTCGAAGATCGCGGTGACCGAGTGGCCCGAGCCGATCTCGCCGGCATCGACGCGGTCATTGTTGAAATCCTCGCGGTTCAAGGCGCGGGTCTCATAGCCGATCAGCCTATATTCCGAGACCTTGGCGGGATTGAACTCGACCTGGATCTTCACGTCCTTGGCAATGGGGAACAGCGTCGAGGAGGAATCCTCGACCAGCACCTTCTCGGCCTCGGCCAGGGTGTCGATATAGGCGGCGGTGCCATTGCCGTTCTGCGCGATGGTCTGCATCATCTGGTCGTTCAGATTGCCGCGGCCGAAACCGAACACCGAAAGGAAGACGCCGCTCTTGCGCTCCTGTTCGATCAGGCGCTTGAGATCGTCGTCGTCGCTCTGGCCGACATTGAAGTCGCCGTCGGTGGCGAGCATCACGCGGTTGACGCCGTCCTTGATGAAGGACTGCTCGGCCAATTTGTAGGCCTCCTTGATGCCCGCCTGCCCGGCGGTCGAGCCGCCGGGCTGCAACTTGTCGATGGCGTTGAGGATCTTGTCCTTCTCTGCAACCTTCGTCGGCATCAGCACGGTGCCGGCATCGCCCGCATAGGTAACGATCGAGATGGTATCGTCGGTCTTCAGCTTGCTGACCAGAAGCCGGAATGCCGACTTGAGCAGCGGCAACTTATCCGGTTCGTCCATCGAGCCCGAGACGTCGATCAAAAACACCAGATTGGCCTTGGGCTGCTCGGCCGGCTTGACGTCGAAACCCTTGATGGCGACATGCATCAGCTTGCTGTGTGCGTTCCACGGCGTCGGCATGACGCTGACGGTCGAATTGAACGGCGTCGACGCCGCATCCGGCCCCTTCCAGTCATAGGGGAAGTAGTTGATCATCTCCTCGACCCGCACCGTGTCGGCCTGCGGCAGGAAGCCCTCCTTCAGCGAACGGCGCACGAAGGAATAGGAAGCGGTGTCGACATCGATCGAAAAGGTCGAAACCGGGTCCTCGAGTGCCGAATGCACCGGATTGGTCTTGAAATCCTGGACGCGATCGCGGTTTTCCTCCGGTGGTGCGATCTGGTCCGCCGGCGCCATGGCGGGCTGCTGCGGTACCATCGTTTTGGACATGCGTGCGGCTCGCGACGTGCTGGGCGCGGCAGTGCTATCCAGGGCGAACTCGCCCGTTGGCGCAGGTGGTGCAGGTTCCGCCGGCGCAACCTGTTCCTGCGCATTCTGCGGTGCCAAGCCTCCGGCAACGGCCGATTCGGATTTGCTCGGCGCCGCCAAGGCGTCTTTTGCGTCGCGGCTTTCCGCGTCGGCCTTCTTGTCTTTCTCAGGCGCGCTCGTTGCGAGCGGTTCGTTGATCGCCTGATCGCCCGTCGCCTGTTTGGCCAGCGGCTTCACCGTGGCGGGCTTGTCGGCTAGCGTCTCGGTGATCTTCTCGCCACCACCGAAAGTCGACGGCTGCTCCCTCAGCATATGGAAAGTGGCGTATGCGGCGATCGGCAGGGCGACGAGCCCGGCAATGGCCGGCGTGGCAATGAGTTTCTTTTGCATGATTTCGCTCCAGAGCTTTCGTGCTCGCTCTGTGAGACGAAGACCGCCGACCGATCCTTGGGTGACGGCGGAAATATTTTCCTCATCATAGGCGCGCATGGCGGCCTCGAAGGCGCGCGCCTTCGCGCTCTCGCCGGGTGCTGGTGCTGCGATGTCGCGCAGCCTTCTAAGGTCCTTGTCGTCGACCATGGTCACACTTCCCCGGCCGAGCGCATCAACGTCTTCAGCCGTTTCTTCGCTTCATGGATGTGCCAGGAAACCGTCGCCTCCGAGATCGCCATCGCCTCGGCGGCGGCGGCGTGGCTCAAGCCCTCGCCATAGACCAGCAGCACGGCGTCGCGCTGCTTGTCCGGCAGTCGCCGCACCGCGGCCCACAGCGCCTCGGCAGGATCTTCCGGCTCTTCGCAATTCTCGCCCGAAATCAGCGCATGGACGCCATAGGCTTCGGTCTTGACCGTCTCGCGGGCGCTCTTGCGCATCATGTCGCGCGCGGCGTTCAGCGTCATGGCATAAAGCCAGGTGGTGAAGGCGCTGCCGCCGCGATAGTCGCGGATCGCCTTGCCGAGCCGGACGCAGACTTCCTGGGCGATGTCTTCGGCATCCGCCTTCCGGCCGCACCAGCGGTAGGCGGCGCGATAGACGAAGTCGTAGTGCCTTTCGAGCAACGCGCCGAAAGCCCCCTTGTCTCCGCCCTTCGCCCGCCCGATCAGCTCGGCGTCGGAGGCTTCGCTCTCATCCAGCATCATCGCCATCATTTGCCTGTTGGACGAAGGCTAATGGCTAATCCTTGGGGTGAGGGAAAGATTTTTTTGGAAAGCAGTTCTCCTTCACCCCGTTTACGGGATGAAGGTGCCCAAGGACGGGCGGCGCGAGCTCATGAAAGTTTGGGCCCACTGCGTCCAGCAAATTGGGCTGGGTTTGCGTTGGGGCCGAAGGACCTACCCGAGTGTCTCGGAAAACAGGGTGATCAACCGGTTCCAATGCCGCTCGGCGCCAACTTCATTGTAGACGCTGTGGTCCGGCACGCACCAGCCATGCGCCATGCCGACATAATTCTCCAGCACGTAATCGACTTCCGCCACCCTGAAGGCCTCGGCCAGCCGCGCCGACTGTTCGGGCGGAAAACTCCTGTCGACGCCGGCCATGCCGACATGGACGCGTGCCTTGACCGACCCCGCCTTGCGGTGCGGACTGTCGGCCGCGTCGCTGGCGAGATTGCCGCCATGGAAACTGGCCGCCGCCCTGATACGATCCGGATAGAAGGCGGCTGCGTTCAGCGCCCGCGCGCCGCCCATGCAATAGCCGACAACGCCGATCGGCCCGGTGACGCCTTCGGCAGCGAGTGCGTCGAGGAAGGCGCCGCTGTCGGCAATCGTCATTTCCTGCGTCGTGCCGCTGATCAGCGCCATCAGCGGCACTTTGGTTTTTTCCTCGACGAAGGCGGTCTTGGCATCGAACGGACCGTAGGGCGCGTTGCGATAGAAGAGATCGGGCACCAGAACCGCGTAGCCCTCCTCCGCCAGCCGCTCGGCCATGCCGTCGAGCGCGGGGCGCGGGCCGAAAGCATCCATGTAGAGGATGACGCCGGCCTTGGCCGGGGAAGCGTTGACCGGGCGGAACAGCCTCGCCCTCGCTTTACCGTCCCTGGTCTTGATCTGAAGGTCCTGTTTCGCCATCGCCAGCTCCGTTCGGTTGCTGGGCGATACATATCCGGGCAGGCCGGCAGGGCAAGCTGTTGCCTGATTTTGGCAGTCAACATTTCGTGCGGCAGCGCGACGAGCTTACAGGCCTGCGAACGCCGCCATGTGAAAGGCCTGCACGTTCGGGGGGTAGCGATAGGCCACGCCATAGGGACAGGCGTTGCGGTCGAGGCAGCCGCCGTCACGGCAGGGGTCGCCACTCGGCCCGCGCACATGCGCCAGGCAGGCTTGATGGGCGAACCCCTCTGCGGAATAGGCGTCGACCGGGCAGGCTTTCAGGCAGGGTTTATCGACGCAGGCGTCGCAGAGATGGATCGCCTCGCGAGTCTCCGGAAGCGCGATCTCGTCCGCGAACAGCAGCGCGCCGCGATAGGCATGCCAAAGCCCGTATTGCGGATGCATGAGGATACCGAGCGGCGACGGCTTCAGGCCCTCGGCCCGCATCGCCCATTGCTGGAACGGCAGATAGGGCTTGTCGGAAGGCGATACGGCGCGTGCGCCGAATTCTTCCGCGACCGCGCCAATGACCTGCCGGGACCAGGTATCGAGGGGATCGGCGATGGCCTGTGATTGACTGTCGCGCCAGCGCAGGAAATGCGGCCAGGGTGCCGCCCCCGCCTGCCCTATCAGGAGCGCCGACCTGGCCGGTGCACCGGAGCGGCCACAAGGCGCCGCCTCGCCATCCGCAAAGGTGAAGCCGCCACGCAGGATGAGGCCGTTGGCGCCAAGCGCGGCCGCAATCTCCTCCATCCTGCCGCGCGAAAGAATCATCCCTTCTTGACCGGATCGGAGAAGGCGCTCCGCCAGACTTCCTTGTGGATGATGTTGGCGACTTTAGCCCCGCCTGACTCGGGCTCCTTTCACGTGAAGGCGTCGGGCATCGACCCCTTCTTCTTGGCGATGAAGTCCTTCAGCGCTTCATCGATCGCCGGATCGAGATGCGGCGCCTCATAAGATTCCAGCCAGCGGCGGGCGAGTTCGTTGGCACGTTGCGGCGCGGTCTTCTCGCCTTCGGCCAGCCACTGCTCGTAGGAATTATTGTCGGCGATGTTGGAACGGTAGAAGGCGGTCTGGAAATTCGCCTGCGTGTGGTCGCAGCCGAGATAATGGCTGCCCGGCCCAACCTGGCGGATGGCGTCCATCGCCTGGCCGTTTTCCGACAGGTCGACGCCTTCGGAGAACTTCTGCGTCATGCCGAGCTGGTCGATATCCATCATGAATTTTTCGTAGCAGGACGCCAGTCCGCCCTCGAGCCAGCCGGCCGAGTGGAGGACGAAATTGGTACCGGCAAGAATGGTCGAGTTCAGCGTGTTGGCACTTTCATAGGCTGCCTGTGCGTCGGGGATTTTCGAGGCGCAGAGCGAACCGCCGGTGCGGAATGGCAGGCCGAGGCGCCGTGCGAGCTGTGCGGCGCCGTAGGATACCAGCGACGGCTCCGGCGTGCCGAAGGTCGGCGCGCCCGACTGCATCGAGATCGACGAGGCGAACGTGCCGAACAGCACCGGCGCGCCCGGCCGGATCAGCTGCGTGAACGAAGCGCCGGCAAGCACCTCGGCCAGCACCTGGGTCAGCGTGCCGGCGACCGTCACCGGGCTCATCGCGCCGGCGAGGATGAACGGCGTGACGATGCATGCCTGGTTGTGGCGCGCATAGACCTTCAGCGCGCCAAGCATGGTCTCGTCGAACACCATCGGCGAGTTGGCGTTGATCAGGCTGGTCAGGACCGTGTTGTTTTCGACGAAGTCGTCGCCGAACACCAGCTTGGCCATGGCGACCGTGTCCTCAGCACGTTCCGGCGCGGTGACCGAACCCATGAACGGCTTGTCGGAATATTTGATGTGCGCGTAGATCATGTCGAGATGGCGCTTGTTGACCGGCACGTCGACCGGCTCGCACACGGTGCCGCCCGAATGGTGGATCGAAGGCGCCATATAGGCGAGCTTCACGAAATTCTGGAAATCCTCGATCGTCGCGTAACGCCTGACGCCGTCGAGGTCGCGCACGAAGGGCGGTCCGTAGACCGGGGCGAAGACGGTAGCATTGCCGCCGATCTGCACCGAGCGTTCGGAATTGCGGGCATGCTGGGTGTAGATGGAGGGCGCGGTCTTCAAGAGCGACCGGCAGAGCCCCTTCGGAAAATGCACGCGCTCGCCCTTGACGTCGGCGCCCGCCTCTTTCCACAGCTGCAACGCCTCCGCATCGTCGCGGAAGATGATGCCGATTTCTTCGAGCACCGTGTCGGTGTTCTTCTCGATCAGCGCCAGGCCTTCCTCGTCGAGCACTTCATAGACGTTGATCTTGCGCTTGATGTAGGTGAGCTGGGTGCCGGGACCGCCGCCCGAACGCGCCGCCCGCCTTGCCGCCGCCCCGCCGCTGGCGCCGCGTCCACGTCGCGCGTTTGACGCTTCCTGGTCCACTGCCGCGTGTTCGCTCATGATCGTTCTTCCCTGAATTTGGACCGGCTTGATTAGCGTCCGGCCCGGAACCGTTGTGGCCGCCTATCGCGGCTTCCGGCGGATCGTAGCCATGCACCCTATTCGAAACGGCCCGTCCGCGCCAACGCCTGTCGCAAAATCGACAAGAAAACCGATAGATTTTTCAGTCGCTTTCCTTTTGCGGGAAGTCGCAAATCAGCTATGGATACGCACCCCTCGCGGGTTAGGTATTGGCGCGTTGATTTTAAGCTGCCATGGTCGTTCCCGGCAGCAAGGAGCCTGAGAAACAATGTCCGACGACGAGATCATCCTCTCCGAGCTTTCCGACGACGAGTTGGTGCAGCAGATGCACGACGATCTCTATGACGGTCTGAAAGAAGAGATCGAGGAAGGCACCAACATCCTTCTCGAGCGCGGCTGGGCGCCTTACAAGGTGCTGACCGAGGCGCTGGTGGAGGGCATGCGCATCGTCGGCGAGGATTTTCGCGACGGCATCCTGTTCGTTCCCGAAGTGTTGTTGTCGGCCAATGCGATGAAGGCCGGCATGGCCATCCTGCGCCCGCTGCTCGCCGCCACGGGCGCGCCCAAGCAGGGCAAAATGGTGATCGGCACCGTCAAGGGCGACATCCACGACATCGGCAAGAACCTCGTCGGCATGATGATGGAAGGCGCCGGCTTCGACGTCATCGACCTTGGCATCAACAATGCGGTCGAGAAATATCTCGATGCCATCGAGCAGCACCAGCCGGACATTATCGGCATGTCGGCGCTGCTGACCACGACCATGCCCTACATGAAGGTCGTCATCGACACGATGAAGGAAAAGGGCATCCGCGACGACTACGTCGTCCTGGTCGGAGGCGCGCCGCTGAACGAGGAATTCGGCAAGGCGGTCGGCGCCGACGCCTATTGCCGCGATGCCGCTGTGGCGGTCGAAACGGCCAAGGACTACATGAAGCGCAAACACAATGTGCGCGCTTCCGCCTGATACCAAGGCAAGGCAGACGCTCGACAAAGGAAGAGCCGCGCCTTGCAGCGCGGCTTTTTTGTTCCCAGATGTTGGGAGCAGCGGCGGTCAGGGTTTCTTGACGGTATCGTCAACGGCCTTGGCGGTAGACTTGATATCCCTGCCGACGCCGCGAACGGTGTTGGCACAGGCCGAAAGGGCCAGGGCACAAGCCAGGATTGCGATTGGCGCAATGCGTAACAGTTTCATCGACGGTTTATCCCTCTCTCGGTAGATCGCCCCACAGCAACGAAAGCCGGCTCGGCTGGTTTCATGAAGATGCCCAGGCCCCAGCAGAATCAAGCGGACAAGCTGCTCATCATCGCCTGCGGGATGATTGCGCGCGAGGTGTTGGCCGTCAAGGAACAGCTCGGGCTTCATCACCTCGAATTGACGTGCCTTCCGGCCGAGTTTCATTTCTATCCGGACCGCATCGCGCCGGCGATGGACAAGGCCATCGAAAAGGCCAAGGCGGAAGGCTACAGCAACATCTTCGTCGGTTACGCCGATTGCGGCACCGGCGGCCTGCTCGATCGGGTCTGCGAGAAGCATGGCGTCGAACGCATGGCCGGTCCGCATTGCTTCGCCTTCTACCAGGGCATGGATGCCTATGCGAAGGTCGCCGACGACGACATGATGTCCTTCTACATGACCGATTTCCTCTGCCGCCAGTTCGACGCCTTCTTCATGAAGCCGCTCGGCCTCGACAGGCATCCGGAGCTGATCAAGGACTATTTCGGCAATTACGAGAAGCTGATCTACCTGGCCCAGACCGACGATCCAGAGCTCGACAAGGTCGCGGAAAAGGCCGCGAAACTGCTTGGCCTCGTCTATGAGCGGCGCGCAACAGGCTATGGAGACCTGACGGCCGGGCTGGCCAAGGCCGCGGCTGACATCTGACGCTGGCTGGGCTGCGGCCCTCCTGCGCGGCGATTGGCGATTATCGCCCTTTCCGAAGGCGAAGACAGGACGGATCGCCGCCTCCTACTGGAGAATGGCCTTGATCTGTTCCCAGGCCAATTGCCCCAATCTGGCGTCAGCCTCATCATTTCCACCATGCGCATGCAAGGATGATCGCGGCGTCGTTTCGCCCGGCAGCAGTACGCGATGACCCGCGTCCTCCGCCAGGACAAGTTGGGTCGGCAAACCGGCATGCGCTCGCCGTTCCACAATTGAGGTCGCAAATTTGTCCGAGGGCCAAAGGGCATCATCGCGTCCAGCGACGAGCAGGATCCGGGCGTTGGACTTCTCCAAGGGGATGGTCGCCGCCTCGATCTTGGTCTCGTGCCTCTTCAGGCAATGGTCGAACAAGCTCCTGTAGGCGACAAGCCCGTCCCTATATTCTGGCCTCCATTCAGGGTCCGTGGGCACAAAGGGAAGTGGCCTGCCCCGCAGTGTCCAGGACGAGCGCTCCGGCCAGCTGATGTCATCGAGGCCAGCTCCGATATTTCCCCATACGACTGACGAAGGACTGAACGCGACGACCGCGCTGATGCGCGAATCGTGCACTGCCGCGAGCAACGCGGCTTCGACGCCTTTCGACGTGCCGACAAAGACGATCCGCTTGCAGCCGAGTTCCACCAAGCAGTCCACCGCGGCAAAGAAGGTCTCCAGCGGCACCTCGCAGATGCCGGCGGCTTGGCCCTCGCCCCCGAACCAGCGGAGCGCAACCGCCGTCGTTCCCTCGTTAGCAAAAAGTCTGGCTCGCGACACGTCCACGCGACCGCTGGAACCGCCGAGCACCACGACCCCCGTGGTGCTCTCAGCTGCGGTCCGAAACATCTTTCCGGACAGTCCCCGTGGAAGGCTGTCGCCGTCTATCGCCATGGCAGGCTCACTTTCGACCCAGCCAGCCCGACGATCCTGCAAGCAAGATCCGCATTTCGCCGCACCATGGTTTTTGACCTCGGACATTGCTAAGCACTGATGACAGCCTGCCGCGAATGGGTAAATTGCGCGCCAGCCATCTAAAGGCGCCGTCCAGCGGTCGGCTGCCGGACACCGACGAGGAATGCCGATGACCCTTCGCCCGATGCTTGCCGTTGCCGGCTTTCTCTGCTGCACCTTGCCCGCGCTTGCCGACGGGGAGGTGCAGAAGCTGATCACCGCCGCCGACAAGGCGCGGCTGGACAAATATGGCGAGACGCGCAAGGCGGCTCTTGCCGAGGCTAAGGCGGGCAATCCTGGCGAGGTCAGGCAGCTCGATGCCTTGCTGGCCAAGCCGCTGGTTGCTTTCTCCGACAAGGACCTCACCGGCAAATGGCAATGCCGCACCATCAAGGTGGGCGGGCTGAGCCCGCTCGTTATCTATGGCTGGTTCAAATGCAGGGTGAGCGACGACGGCTCCGGCTGGCGGCTGGAAAAGCTCACCGGCTCGCAGCGCACCAAGGGCCGCTTCTTCGACGACGGCGAAAAGCGCGCGATCTATCTCGGTTCCGGTTCCGTCAACAACGACCAGGCAAAACCCTATGGCAGCGGTCCTCGGACAGACCAGGTCGGCTACGCCTTCCGCAATAGCGCCGAGGAATGGCGCATCGAGTTCCCCGCTCCCTATTACGAGTCGAAGCTCGACATCATGGAGTTCAAGCGCTGAGCGGAGCCTTCCTGCCGGCTCCGGCATACCAAGGATTAACCCGCCTCGCCTAAGGTCCGGCCGTGGCAGTTGGTCCCAGGGGTGGCAAGATCAATGGCAATACCGGAAACCAATCCGAGACCGATCGTGGTCGTCACCGGGGGTGGCGCGCATGTATGGGCAATGGTCAACGCCATCGCCGACCGTGTCGGCCCTGTCAGCGTCATCCTGGAAGTCCCTGAATCGAAAAAGCGATTGCTGCTTGGCCGTGCCCGCCGCCAGGGCTGGTTGCAGGCCATCGGCCAGCTCGGCACGATGGTGCTGAGCAGGCTGGGCAAGCGGCTCTACGCCAGCCATGCCGCCCGGTTGATTGCGCAGGAGAAGCTCGAGACCGAGCCGCGGCCGGGCCAGGAGATCATCCATGTTGCCTCGGCCAACGGCCCGGAGTGCCTCGCGGCGATCCGGAAGATCCAGCCCGGTGTTGTCCTGCTTAACGGCTGCCGGCTGTTGTCAAAGGACATGTTGGCCAGGATGCCATGCCCGGTGCTCAACTACCACGCCGGCATCACGCCGAAATATCGCGGCATGAATGGCGGCTATTGGGCGCGGGCATCGGGAGATGCCGCGAATTTCGGCACCACTGTGCATCTGGTCGATGCCGGCGTGGACACGGGCGGCGTGCTGAAACAGGCTTACGGTCAGCCGAAACCAGGCGACACGATCTCAAGCTATGCGCTGCGCCAGACGGCGTTTTCGCGCGACATCTGCGTCGAGGCGGTCAGCGATGCGCTTGCCGGAAAACTCACGACGTTCGATCCAGGTCTGCCGTCGAAGCAATGGTACCATCCGACGATCTGGTATTACCTCTGGACGGGGTTCAGAACCGGCATCTGGTAGCGCATTCCTCGTCCGGCGCCGCGTGCCGAAGGCAGGGCTATCCCAACGTCTCGAGCCTGCCGACGTGCAAAGCCGGAACGAATAAACGCGCCTTTCATTTTACGACATCCAAATGCGTCGCTTTTGAATGCGCGCGCGTCGTCCCATAACAAGCGGCCCAATTGCGCATGCGGCAATGCTCGCAGTCCGAGGAGTGAGAATTCATGGCCGATCTGATCGTCGTCTACTGGCGCGATATCCCTGCCCAGGTCATCGTCAGGAAAGGCCGCCAGAACGCCAAGCGCGAACTCCCGTTGCGCTTCACCGAGGCGATCGACATGTGCGCCATGCGGACCGGCGCCGGCGGCACGGACGACTATCTGGCCGAATGGCGCAAGGCCGACCCGGTTCCGGTCGGCGACGACCTCGAAGCCGAGGTCGAGAAGGCATTCCAGGACATCGACGCGAAATATGACCGCGAGCGGCTGGTCGCTCTGGTGAAGGCGGGCGGCAAAGAAAATGTCTGAAACCATTCCCGCCAAGGAGAGCCCGGCGGCCCTCCAGCCGGTCACCCAGGCCACACTGGTCAAGAAGGCAGCACCGAAATCCGACTACAAGCCGGCCGACGTGTCGCCGCAGCGCCGCGTGCAGCGCTCCTTCGCGGTGAGATTATGGTCGGTCCGGCACTCGCGCCTGCTCGAATGGTTCTATGCCCGCTTCGCCGACACGTTCCTTCTGCTGCATCCCTTGTGGAAAGGCATCGGCTACAGCCGTGTCGAGGCCCCGGTGAAATTTGTCGAAAAGCGCGTCAAGGGCTTCATGTTCGACTGCCGCATGTGCGGCCAGTGCATCCTGTCCTCGACCGGCATGTCGTGCCCCATGAACTGCCCAAAACAGCTGCGCAACGGCCCCTGCGGCGGCGTGCGCGCCAACGGCAATTGCGAGGTCGAGCCTGACATGCCTTGCGTCTGGGTCAAGGCCTGGGAAGGCTCGCGCAACATGGAGCACGGCGACAGGATTCTTACCGTGCAGAAGCCGGTCGACCAGTCGCTGCGCGAAACGTCCGCCTGGCTGCGCGTCACCGCGCAGGCGGCAGCGGCCCGTGAAGCCGCGGCCGATGCGAAGACCGGAGCGACCGCATGATCGCCCGCCAGCGTGACGAGAACCCGGCCGGCATCCATCTGCCGCTCGACCCCTTGCCCGGCCACACCTCGCGCGGCCGGCTCGAACGCGTCCTGCGACGCGGTGAATTCGCGGTCACCACCGAGCTCAACCCGCCCGACAGCGCCGATCCCGAAGACGTCTACAACAGGGCGAAGATATTCGACGGCTGGGTCGACGCCATCAACGCCGTCGATGCGTCCGGCGCCAATTGCCACATGTCGTCGGTCGGCATCTGCGCGCTCCTGACCCGCATGGGCTATGCCCCGATCATGCAGATCGCCTGCCGGGACAAGAACCGCATCGCCATCCAGGGCGACGTGCTGGGCGGGGCTGCCATGGGCGTCGCCAACATGCTGTGCCTGACAGGCGATGGCGTGCAAGCCGGCGACCAGCCCGGCGCCAAGCCGGTGTTCGACCTCGATTCCATGTCGCTGCTCGAAACCATCCGCATCATGCGCGACAACGGCAAGTTCCTGTCCGGCCGCAAGCTCACCACGCCGCCGCAGTTGTTCCTCGGCGCGGCCGTCAATCCGTTCGCACCGCCTTTCGACTTCCGCCCGATCCATCTCGGCAAGAAGATCGCCGCCGGTGCTCAGTTCGTTCAAACGCAGTATTGTTTCGACGTGCCGATGTTCAGGACCTTCATGCAAAAGGCACGCGATCTCGGCCACACGGAGAAAGTGTTCGTCCTGTGCGGTGTCGGACCGCTCGCCTCGGCCAAGACCGCCAAATGGATCCGCTCCAACGTGCCGGGAATCCATATTCCGGATACCGTCATCAAGCGGCTGGAAGGCGCCCAGGACCAGAAGAAGGAAGGCAAGCAGCTCTGCATCGACATCATCAATGAGGTGAAGGAAATCCCGGGCGTTTCGGGCATCCATGTGATGGCCTACCGCCAGGAGGAGTATGTCGCCGAGATCGTCGATGAATCGGGCGTGCTGAAGGGCCGCCAGCCCTGGAAACGCGAGATCCGCCGCGACGACCAGATGGTCGCCGACCGGCTCGACCATATCCTGCACGACGATGTTACCGAAACCCAGGTGGACATGGTGAAGACCGCGCATTGACTTGCGCGGAGAACCACCATTCGCTTGATCCACAAGAGATAACGATATAAAGAACTCTTTATATCACGACGGAGAGATTTCATGACCCGGACCATCGTTGCCTCGGCGACACGAGAAATCATCATCGGCTTCGACCAGCCCTTCTGCGTGATTGGCGAGCGCATCAACCCGACCGGCCGCAAGAAACTCGCCGCCGAGATGGTCGCCGGTAATTTCGAAACCGTCATCAAGGACGCGCTGGAACAGGCCGCTTGCGGCGCCACCATGCTCGACGTCAATGCCGGCGTCACCGCCGTCGACCCCAACGCGACCGAGCCGGCATTGCTGGTGCAGACGCTGGAGATCGTCCAGGGCCTGGTCGACCTGCCGCTGTCGATCGACTCCTCGGTCACCGCCGCTATCGAGGCGGCACTCAAGGTCGCCAAGGGCCGCCCGCTGGTCAACTCCGTCACCGGCGAGGAGGAAAAACTCGAAGCCATCCTGCCGCTGATCAAGAAATACAACGTCCCGGTCGTGGCCATCTCCAATGACGAGACCGGCATTTCGATGGATCCGGACGTTCGTTTCGCCGTCGCCAAGAAAATCGTGCAGCGCTGCGCCGATTTCGGCATTCCCGCCCATGACGTCGTCGTCGATCCGCTGGTCATGCCGATCGGCGCGCTGGGAGATGCCGGCCGCCAGGTGTTCGCCCTGCTGCGGCGCCTGCGCGAGGAACTGAAGGTCAACACCACATGCGGCCTGTCCAACATCTCCTTCGGCCTGCCGCACCGCCACGGCATCAACGCCGCCTTCATCCCGATGGTGATCGGCGCCGGCATGACATCGGCCATCATGAACCCGGTGCGCCCGCAGGAAATGGAGGCCGTGCGCGGCGCCAACGTTCTGAACGGCACCGACGAGAATTGCACCAACTGGATTCGCACCTATAAGGATTACAAGCCGGCCGAAGGCGGCCAGGCGGTCGCCGCACCGACGGCGGTCAATGCACCGGGCCAAGGCGGCGGCAATGGCGGTCGCCGTCGTGGCGGCCGTGAAGCCCGCATGGCAAGGGGATAAGCGCGCAATCGTGAATTCGCATACCAACATCACCGATCCGCTCGTGCTGTTCATGCCGTCGGGCAAGCGCGGGCGGTTTCCGGTCGGCACGCCGGTGCTCGACGCCGCGCGCCAGCTCGGCGTCTATGTCGAAAGCGTGTGCGGCGGGCGCGCCACTTGCGGGCGCTGCCAGATCGAGGTGCAGGAAGGCAATTTCGCCAAGCACAAGATCGTCTCCTCCAACGACCACATCTCGCCCAAGGGCCCGAAGGAAGAGCGCTATGAGCGCGTGCGCGGCCTGCCGGAACGGCGCCGCCTCTCCTGCTCGGCGCAGATCCTCGGCGACCTCGTCATCGATGTGCCGCAGGACACGGTCATCAACGCACAGACCATCCGCAAGGATGCCGACACCAGGGTGATCGCGCGCGATACGGCGATCCGCATGTGCTATGTCGAGATCGAAGAACCCGACATGCACAATCCGTCAGGCGACCTCGACCGGCTCAAGATCGCGCTGATGAAGGACTGGAACGTCAAGAACCTCGAATTCGATTTCTATTTGCTGCCGCAGGTGCAGGGCATCTTGCGCAAGGGCAACTGGACCGCGACCGCCGCCATCCACAAGGATGCCGACAGCGACATCGCGCGCGTCATCGCTTTGTGGCCTGGCCTCAAGAACGAGGCCTATGGGCTGGCCTGCGATATCGGTTCGACCACCATCGCCATGCATCTGGTGTCGCTGCTTTCAGGCCGCGTCGCCGCTTCCTCCGGCACATCGAACCCGCAGATCCGCTTCGGCGAGGATCTGATGAGCCGCGTCTCCTATGTGATGATGAACCCGGATGGCCGTGAGGGCATGACGGTCGCCGTGCGCGAGGCGATCTCCGGCCTTGTCGACAAGGTCTGCGCCGAAGGCAATGTCCAGCGCAACGACATCCTGGATTCCGTCTTCGTCGGCAATCCGATCATGCACCATCTGTTCCTCGGCATCGATCCGACCGAACTCGGCGGCGCCCCCTTCGCGCTCGCCGTCTCCGGCGCGGTGCGCATCAAGGCCTCGGATATCGGCCTCAAGCTCAACCCGGGCGCACGCCTCTACATGCTGCCCTGCATCGCCGGCCATGTCGGCGCCGACGCCGCGGCGGTGACGCTGTCGGAGGGCCCGCATCGCCAGGACGAGATGATGCTGATCGTCGACGTCGGCACCAATGCCGAGATCGTGCTCGGCAATCGTGCGCGGGTCGTGGCCGCTTCCTCGCCCACCGGTCCGGCCTTCGAAGGCGCGGAAATTTCCGGCGGCCAGCGCGCCGCGCCCGGCGCCATTGAGCGCGTGCGCATCGATCCCGACACGCTGGAGCCGAAATACCGCGTCATCGGCTCTGAACTGTGGTCCGACGAGCAGGGCTTCCTCGACAGCGTGCAGGCGACCGGCGTCACCGGCATTTGCGGCTCCGGCATCATCGAGATCGTAGCGGAGATGTATCTGGCCGGCATCATTTCCGAAGACGGCGTCGTCGACGGATCGCTCAGCATGCGCTCGCCGCGTATCGTCGCCAACGGCCGCACCTTCTCCTACGTGCTGAAGGAAGGCGAGCCGAAGATCACCATCACCCAGACCGACGTGCGCGCCATCCAGCTCGCCAAGGCAGCGCTTTATGCCGGCACCAAGCTGTTGATGGAAAAGCAGAACACCGAGCATGTCGACCGCATCCACTTCGCCGGCGCCTTCGGCTCCTTCATCGATCCGAAATACGCCATGGTGCTGGGCCTGATCCCCGATTGCGACCTCGACAAGGTCTCGGCCGTCGGCAACGCCGCCGGCGCGGGTGCGCGCATGGCGCTGCTCAATCGCGGCTATCGTCGCGAGATCGAGGAGACGGTCAGCCAGATCGAGAAGATCGAGACCGCACTGGAGCCCAAATTCCAGGAGCACTTCGTCTATGCGATGGCGCTGCCGAACAAGGTCGATCCGTTCCCGAAACTGTCGGCGGCGGTGAAACTGCCGCCGCGCAAGACAGTGAGCGAAGACGGCATCGCCGGCGACGCCACCCCGCGCCGGCGCTCGCGCGAAGGCCACGCTGCGCGACGTGGCCGGGAATAGCATGGGCATGCGAGCAGAATGACAGGCACTATCTGACGCCCATCTTCCACCGGCATCGAACGCCTATTTCATTTGTATGCAAATGTTTCCGGATTGACTGATCTGGAAACCAAATCACCGTTTTCGCGAAATCCGACCGATACATGGCAGGCGCATTTACCCGGCATCGAACGGCGGCCGAAGATAATCCTCGGCCGCCGCCGTTCTTCAAGGGAGATGAAAATGTCGATGTTTGAAAATCTCGGCCGCTACGGTGCGACCATCAGGCAGGCCCATGCCAGGAACAAGGCCGTCCGCGCCCTGAACAGCCTGCCGGCGCACGTCCAGAAGGACATCGGCTGGCCGGCCTCGCCGCCCAGCGACCCGCAGGCGGCGCTTTCCGCCCTGCTTTTGGGCTTTGCGCGCTGATGACCTTCGCCGAAAAGTGCAAACTGCTCGGCACGCGCCGGAGCCCGCGCGGGGCTCCGGCTGTCACCAGCAACCGCCTGCGCGCAGCCCTTCTGCCGCAGCGCTGATCCCTCCCGCGAGAAATGCGGGGCCGATCACAGCGACGTGTGCACACAGCGCAAATCTTGACATCTTCGACCAGGGCACGATCTTCAAATATGAAGGGGACTTCTCTTAGTCGGCTGCCGCCGAAACCCGTGTATCCGCATGCCAAGTTTGAAAAGCCACGTCGTGTCCTTCGTGCTCAGGCACAGTCGCAAGAAGGCGTTTTCCAGCCCGGAAAACCTGCAGCGCTGGATCGCTGCGGCGCGCCGGACGGAGGACCATCACCCTCCGGCGTCAGTGCAGCAGCGCTTCAACATCGAGACACGCACCGTCGACGGCTTTCCCGTCTACGAGATCGCCCCAAAGGCCGGCGAGCGGAAGCGGATTCTCTATCTGCACGGCGGCGCCTATGTCTTTGAAATCACACCCTATCATTGGCACCTGATCGCCGACATGGCCGACCGGCTGGGCTATGCCTTTACGGTGCCCATCTATCCCATCGCGCCCGAGCATGACTTCCACGCCATGTTCGGCATGGTCGGCGACGTCTATCGCCGGATGCTCGGCGAGACGGAGGCGGAAGACATCATCTTCATGGGCGATTCCGCCGGCGGCAACATGGCCGTGGTGCTGACCATGATGGCTGCCGAAGAAGGCCTGCCCTTGCCGTCGCGCCATGTGCTGATCTCACCCGGGCTCGACGTCTCGCTTGCAAACCCCGAGGTGTTCGAGGCGGAGCGGAACGATCCCTGGCTCGGCATCGCGGGCGGACGGGAGGCAATCCGGCTCTACAGTGCCGGAATACATCCGACGGACTGGCATATCAGCCCCGTCTATGGCGACCTCTCGGTGCTGCCCAGGACATTGCTCCTGACGGGCTCTCGCGATCTTCTCACGCCCGACAATCTGATCTTCGCACAAAAGGCGCGGGCCGCCGGCGTCGAGGTAGAGCTCGTCCACGAGGAAGGCATGTTCCACGTCTGGCCGCTGATCGACATGCCGGAATCACGCCGCGCGCGCGAACGGATCGTGGCGTTTCTGACCGAGAACCCCTCGCCCCTTGTTGAAGGCGCCGGCGCAAGCTTCGAAGCGCCGTCCGCCGAGGCTTCGGGGCTGAGCCTCCAGTCGGAGCACCCTAGCTGATCAGAACTTGCCGGTTTCCCGGAAGACTTCGAACGTCGCGCGAATGTGGTCGGCCACCGCCTTGACCGGCGCGCTGGCATCCGGCGCTACCACCATGGCGAGGTTATAGGTGCCGATATCGGGCATGCCGTCCTTGGGGCAGAGCTCGACCATGTCGTTGCCGAGGAAAGACTTCGGCAGCGGCGCCACTGCCAGATCGGACATGATGGCGGCGCGCTGGCCGGCCGTATGCGCGCTCATATAGGCGATGCGGTAGTTGCGGCCCTCGCGGCTCAGCGCTTCGAGCGCCCCTGCCCGCCAGGCGCAGCCCTCTTCCCACAGCGACACCGGCAAGGGTTCGCGCAGATGCGCGCAGCCGCCCTTGGCGCCGGCCCAGACGATCGGCTCCGTCAACAGCACTTCGGCGCCGAGCGCGCTGGTCTTGTAGGAATTGGTGAGCAGCGTGATGTCGAGCGCCCGGTCATCCATGCGCCGGCGCAGATTGCTGCTCTGGTCGATGGTGACGTCGACGGCGATCGACGGATGCGACTGCGCAAAACGCTTCAGCACATGTGGCAGCACGCGCTCGCCATAATCATCCGGGGAGCCCAGCCGCACAACGCCGACAATGTCGGGAACGATGAACTTGGACACCACCTCGCGATTGATAGACAGCAGACGGCGGGCATAGCCCAGCAGCATTTCCCCATCTGTGGTCAGCGTCACCGAGCGCGCATCGCGCGCGAACACCGAGCGGCCCAGAATATCCTCCAGCTTCTTGATCTGCATGGAGACCGCCGACGGCGTGCGGAAGACGGCATTGGCCGCGGTGGTGAAGCTGCCGGTTTCGGCAATCGCCACGAACGTGCGCAGCACGTCGAGGTCCAGCAGCGGCAGCGGATGATTGAGTGGGGCGTTCATGACGATCGACCTTCAATTTTTCTGATGCAAACTATCATTCCATTTCGTTTGATTGAACATCAATTCGGGCGCATAGTCAACTCCATCGAAGCAGGAAGCTGCCAAGGCAGCCACGAACGATCACGACACAGACCTGCCTTCGACATGAAATGAAGCTGAAACAGACCTGACGTAAGGCATTGCCGGGCACTTCCGCCCCGACATGAGGAGATCGAAATGTCTATCCTGTCATCCATCGGTCGGCTTGCGACCGAATTCAGCGCGGCCCGCGCCCGCTACCAGACCGAACGCGCCATCCGCTCCCTGCCGATCGAGCTGCAGAAGGATATTGGCTGGCCTGAAGCGGCCGACACGAAGGCCGGCACGCGTACCGGCGTCGGATCCTGGGCTGGAGCAAAGTAAACCGTGTGTATCATGCATTGAAGGCCTGCCGCGCAAACCGCCCGGCAGGTCTTCTTGTTTTACCGACCTGTTTTTGCCGTTTTATTTGCGTTCACATGAATTTCGGAGCCATGCTGCCGCTGCATGGCGCATATGAACAAGCCGCATAGCGGCTTGGTTTTGAGCTAACCATCTGTAAATTATCGAAAAATCCGGGAGTGCTTGCAAAGTCTCCCGCCTTGCGTGTCGCTTTTCATATCAAGTGCTTCGCTTTTGCGATTTAGTTTTTACTTGCACAAGCCTATATCCACGCCAGCAAACGAGCTGCCCCACTCCATCAAGCGAAGGCGACCCGTCTGAGCAACCGATTGGAGATGAACATGAAGCTTTTTGCCCGCCTTTTCCCTCGCCGCGAAATGAACCTGACCACGGCCCTCGAGCGCCAGCGCCTTGCCAACACCATGCCTGGCCAGACCGGCGCCATGGCTGCCGCGCGCCTCGGTTTCGTCGCCTGAACCGATCCCGCAGGCAGCGCTCCCTCGCACTGTCTGAATGGATGACGCCGCCCGGTTCCGCCGGGGCGGCGTTTTGTTTGTACACTCCTTTGCCAGCGCTTGCGCCATGACGGCGGTGCGGCGCGGCGGCGGATTGCCCATTTGCGACCCATGTCGCAAATTAAATCTTGCTAAAGCTCCTTAGCCGATTGACAAGGATGGTTTTTCCTGTTGTCGCTATGCTATTCGCGACATTCTGTTCGCGCCATGGCTGCGTGAGGTTCCCGTGAACGCCGTTAAGCATCCGATCAAGCGATCGTTTGTATTTTTCCTCATCCCCGACTTCACCATGATCGCCTTTGCGACGGCCCTCGACCCGCTGCGCTCGGCCAATCGCATGCTCGGCTACGAGGCCTATCGATGGCGCCTCGCCAGCATCGACGGCAAGCCGGTGCGCGCTTCGAACGGTGTCGAATGCGCGGTCAACACCTCGCTGGAGGAGGAACGCAGGAAGATGGGGGGGCCGGATCGCCCCAACATGGCCATCGTCTGTAGCGGCACCAATGTCGAGCGCTACCAGAACAAGTCCGCCTTTGCCTGGCTGCGCGAGGAATACAATCGCGGCGTCTCCGTCGGCGGCCTGTGCACCGGAGCGCATGTCCTGGCCGCTGCCGGCCTGTTGTCCAACAAGCGCTGCGCCATCCATTGGGAGAACCTGCCGGGCTTCTCCGAGGCATTCCCGAAAGCCAATGTCTTTGCCGACCTGTTCGAGATCGACCAGAACATCTACACCTGCGCCGGCGGCACCGCCGCGCTCGACATGATGCTGAAGCTTATCGGCGACGATTTCGACGAGAATCTCGTCAACCGCGTCTGCGAACAGGTGCTGACCGACCGTGTGCGCAGCCCGACCGACCGCCAGCGCCTGCCGCTGCGCGCCCGGCTCGGCGTACAGAACTCGAAAGTGCTGACCATCATCGAACTGATGGAAGGCAATCTGTCGGAGCCGCTGTCGCTGATCGAGATCGCCGACCATGTCGACCTGTCGCGTCGCCAGATCGAGCGGCTGTTCCGCACCGAGATGGGACGCTCGCCGGCCCGCTACTATCTCGAAATCCGCCTCGACCGTGCAAGGCATCTCTTGATCCAGTCCTCGATGCCGGTGGTCGAGGTGGCGGTCGCCTGCGGCTTCGTCTCGGCCTCGCATTTCTCGAAATGCTACCGCGAGCTCTACGCCCGCTCGCCGCAGCAGGAACGCGTCGACCGCAAGCAGCTGCTGGCGGCGTAGAGGCGCGCCTCAGAGCACTTCTGCCGTTCGCATCGCCTCGACGCGGATGTCCTCGGTCAGCCGCGCCTTCAAAACGGAGAATTCCGGACTGGTCTTCAGCGTGTAGTGGCGCGGGTGCGGCAGGTCGATGGCAACGTCTGACTTGATCCGGCCGGGCCTGGCCGTCATCACCACCACGCGCGACGCCATGAAGATCGCCTCTTCGATGTCGTGGGTGACGAACAGCACCGTCTTCTTGCGCCGTTCCCATATGCCAAGCAGCAGTTCCTGCATCAGCCCGCGCGTCTGGTTGTCGAGCGCGCCGAACGGCTCGTCCAGCAATAGGATCGCGGGGTCGTTGGCCAGCGCCCTGGCGATCGCCGTGCGCTGCTGCATGCCGCCCGAGAGTTGCTTCGGCCAGTGGTTCTCGAAGCCCTTCAGCCCGACGAGGTCGATATAGGAAGCGACGATTTCGCCCCTCTCCCGCTCGGCCATGCCGCGTTCGCGCAGGCCGAAAGCGATGTTTTCGGCGACCGTCAGCCACGGAAACAGCGTATAGGACTGGAAGACCATGCCGCGATCCGGCCCCGGCCGGGTCACCGCCTTGCCGTCGAGCAGCACGCGCCCTTCGCTCGGCGCCTCAAGCCCGGCGACGATGCGCAAGAGGGTCGACTTTCCGCATCCCGAAGGTCCCAGGATGGTGATGAAATCATTGGCCGCGACCGCCAGGTCGACAGGCATCAGCGCCTGGACCGGTGAGCCGCCGCGCACGCCGGCGAACGTGCGCGAGACGCCCTCGATGAGAAGCTTGCTCATGCCAGGCTCCATGGGAAGAGCCAGCGATTAAGCGCCTTGAAGGCAAGGTCGGACAACAGGCCGATCAGCCCGATGACGATGATGCCGAAGATGATCTGGCCGGTTGCCAGTCGCGATTGGCTGTTGATGATCATGTAGCCGATGCCAGACGACGAGCCGATCAGCTCGGCCACGATGACATAGGTCCAAGCCCAGCCGAGCACCAGCCGCAGCGTCTCGGCGATCTCGGGCGCATTGGCGGGCATGATCACACGCTTGACGATGCCGTTGTCCGTAGAGCCGAGCGTGTAGGCCGCCTCGACGAGATCGCGGCGCGTGGAGCCGACCTTTACGGCGATGATCAGGATGATCTGGAACACGGAGCCGACGAAGATGACCAGCAGCTTCTCCAATTCGCCTATGCCGGCCCAAAGGATGAGCAGCGGAATGAAGGCCGAGGCCGGCAGGTAGCGGGCGAAGGAGACGAACGGCTCCAGGAACGCCTCGACTGGTTTCCACGCGCCCATCGCAATGCCCAGCGGCACGGCGACGGCTGATGCCAGCACGAAGCCGCCGAAGACGCGCCAGATGGTGATCAGTATGTCGAGCCAGAACCGGTCCTCGACCAGCAGCCGCCAGCCATCCCGCAGCATCGACAGCGGATCGGCGAGAAAGATGCGGTTGACGTGACCGCCAAGCGTGATCCACGCCCAGAAGACGACGAACAGCACGAAGAAGGAAATGCCGAGCACGGTTCGCGTGCCCGGCGAGATCGGATGCAGGGGGCGCGGCATTCACAACGGTCCTTGTGGAAGCGAAACGGCGGCGCGGGGCGCCGCCGCGAGACAGCGGCCGGTCAGTTCGCCACGGCGCTGGTGTCGGCCAGCGTGGAGACGTCAGGCGCTTCCTTGATCAGCCCCATCTGCAGCAGAAGCTCGCCGGCGGTCTTGGAGAAATCCTGGAACTCCTTGGTGAAGAACTGCTTGTTCTCCGCCCGGTCGGCCCATTTCAGGTACTTCGCCGAATCCTCGAACTCCTTGGCCGACTGTTTTACGTCCGCGCCCATGATGCCGTAGGATTTCTGCGGGTCCTTCTTGATCAGGTCGAGCGCGTCGAAATAGCTGTCGGCAAGCGCCTTGGCGGCGTCCGGATTGGCTTTGAGGAATTCGGGCGTGCAGCCGACCGTGTCGAGAACCATCGGGTAGTCGAGCGTGGTCGCCAGAATGTGGCCCTGGTCGGCCTTGTCGCGCACCGCCGAGATGAACGGTTCATAGGTGACGGCGGCATCGTTCTGGCCGGCAAGGAAGGCTTGCGCCGCCGCATCCGGTTCCAGGTTGACGACCGTGACATCCTTGGTCGACATGCCGTTCTTGTTCAGCACCCAGGCCAGCAGGAAATAGGGCGAGGTCCCCGGCGCCGAGGACGCGACAGTCTTGCCCTTGAGGTCGGCGACGGTCTTGATGTCGTTGCGCACGACGATGCCGTCGGCACCGTAGGACTTGTCGAGCTGGAAGATCTGCTTGGTGGTGACGCCGCTGGCGTTCCACACCTGCCACGTCTCGACCGTGGTGGCGGCGCATTGCAGATCGCCGCTGGCGATGGCGAGCGGCCGGCTGGCCTGCGGCACTTTCTTCAAGGTCACGTCGAGGCCGTGCTTCTCGAAGAGACCGGCCTGTTTGGCGAGCGTCAGCGGCGCGAAGCCGGTCCAGCCGCTGATGCCGATAGTGACCGATGTGGCGGCCATCGCCGGCGCGGACAGGCCGGCGGCAAGTGCCAGCGTAAGGATAATGGTCCTGTTCATGTCAGTTCCCCTTTGTTTTCTCCGGGGGAATGTTCACGGACCCCGCCCGGCTGTCAATGAACAGGGCCGTGTTCGCTCGCATCATCGGCCACGAAGGTTCGCCTTGACGCCATAAGACGGCAGACCGAGGGCTTTGTCGTCAATACTGGTCGCAGTAGCACTCCGCGGACGAGATGCGGTCGTTCCAGTCGCTGCCGCCGAAATCGCGGACCCTGCGCCTGATCTCGATCGAACGGCCTCCCCTGCGCGAATCCTCATAGGCAACGAGAGTGCAGCCCCGGCGAACGATCACCGACGACACGCGGTCGTTCCAGAACTCGCGGCCGCGAAAATTGACTGAATCGTCGGCCCCGAGCGCGATCGACCGCCCGCGAAAATTCGCATTTTCGAACATGATGCAGGCGGCCTGATCATCGTATTGGGCGCTGGCGCCGTCGGCGTAAAGCATGGACGCGACCGCAGTCAGGATAGCTAGACGTCTCATCTGGTGTTTCCTCGGTTTGACCGCGTCACCCCGCCCGCCGGATGGCGCGGCAAGTTCAGTTTGCCACTGCTTCTGCCGGACTGGCAAGCCTGGAGCGGTTCGGCATTTCACGGAACCGCCGAACCGCTTTAACTATTTTTTTCAATCAATTCCAAAGGGAAAGCGTTACGCGCGTACCGGCAAAGCGCTATGCGCTTTTTCTGGAATTTCTCAGCGGCTATCGAGCATCCAGTTGCGGTTGCGCCACATCTTTTCGCCGACAAGGCAATCGCTGGCTCGTTCGGCCTGCACCAGCACCACCGGCGGACGATCGGCCTCTTCACCCGAGCGCGGCGAGGCCGAGCCGGCGAGCTCCAGCACAAGCTTGCGGCGGATGGCTTCAGGGAACTGCGTCCAGTCGTTGACCGGAACCATGAAGGCTCCGGGACCGCCGATGACGCAGTCGCTGTAATAGCGGTCGAGATCGTTGACGTCATAGGCGCTGGTGAAACCGCCGCGAGTCATCAGCGGCAAGCCGTTGATGACGATGCCTTGCTTGACCACCTCGTCGCGGATGATGTCGACCGGCGCGCCCTGGTTGTTGGGGCCATCGCCGGAAATATCGATGACCCGCTTCGTCCCTTGAAAGCCACTTTCGGCGAAAAGGTCCGCGCCGAATTCCAGCGCGCCGGAGATCGACGTGCGCCGCGCGCTGTTGGGCGGCTGGGCGGACAGCCGCGCCACCACCCGCTCGGCGTCGGCGCGAGTGGCGATCACCGTCCACGGCACGATGACGTGCTGCGAGTTGGTGCCGGCCCATTCGACATAAGTGACGGCGATCCTGCCATAAGCGCCGGCGGCGATGGCTTGCAGCACATGATCGTGCGTCAATGCAGCCGCGTAGCCGCGACGCTGGATCTCGAGCTCGTCAGCCGACATCGACAGCGAGACGTCGACCGCCAGCACCAGCTCGACGTCGACCGGCTCGTCCGCGAGCGACATCGGCGCCAGCCACAGCATCAGCGCCAGGGCGGCGGCGCCTGAAAGCAGATGTCTTGCGCGAGCAAAAGCAGACATGCCGCAGGGTAAGCCAGAATCGCCAGCCGAAAAAGAGAAAAGCCCGACCACGGCCGCCGGGCTTATCCAAAATTTGCTCAGGAGCCCTGCTGGGCGGTTGCCTAGCTTCTCGGCTTCAGATTCTCCGGGTCGTAGAGCGGCTTGTAGCCGACCCCGGCGACCTCGACCGGATAGGTCTCGCCGAAATACTCCACCTTCAGCTTACGGCCCTCTTGGGCATAGGCCCAGGGCAGATAGGCGAGCGCGATGTTCTTGCCGATGGTCGGGCCGTAGGCGACCGACGTGGTGAAGGAACGGCGGCCGAGTTCATCGACCAGCGTCTCGCCGGTCTCGGGGTCCAGTACCGGCATCGTGCCCACCGGATAACGCGCCACGCCCTTGGAATCGGTGTTTTCGGTCATCACCAGCGTGCACAGCATCGCCGGCTGGTGCTCGCGGGCGCGGTATTCCAGGTGCTTGGCCTTGCCGCAGAAGTCGTTCTCCTTGACTTTCGGGCGGGCAAGATCGGCCTCGAGCAGGTTGTACTCGGTGAGCAGGTCGGCATTCTGCAAACGCAGGCTCTTTTCCATGCGCCGTGTGTTGGCATAGGTCTCGACGCCGAACGGCATCACGCCGGTCGAGCGCAGCGCGTCCCAGACGGCCAGCCCGTCCTCGTAGCGCATGTGCAGTTCCCAGCCCTGTTCGCCGACATAGGAGATGCGGAATGCGGTGACATCCTTGCCGCCGATCCGGATCGGCTTGATCGCGGCGAACGGGAAATTCTCAAGCGCAAGGCCCTCGGGATTCTCGACCACCTTCTGCAGGGTTGCTCGCGCGTTCGGACCCCAGATGCCGATGGTGACGTATTTTTCCGTCACATCGGTGATGGTGACATCGAAACCTTTATCCTGCGCGGTGCGGCGCATGTACTGGAAGTCGCGCGGGCCGGCGTCCGCGCCGTCGATCAAACGGCAGCGGTCGGCCATGCGGATAACGGTGAAGTCGGCGCGCACCATGCCTTCCTCGTCGAGGAAGTGGGTGTAGATGCCCTTGCCGATATTGTTGTCGCCGCCGATCTTGGCCGCGCACAGCCACTCCAGCAGCGCGACGTGGTCGGGTCCCTCGACGTCATACATCGAGAAGTGCGACAGGTTGACGATGCCGCAGTCTTCGCTCATCGCCAGATGCTCGGCATTGGAGACGCGCCAGAAATGGCGGTTGTCCCATTCGTTCTCGCGCACCGGTACCCGGTTGGCGTATTTCTCCAGAAGATGCTCGTTGGCGGCATAGCCGTGCGCGCGCTCCCAGCCGCCCAGCTCCATGAAATAGCCGCCGAGTTCCTTCTCGCGCTCCCAGAATGGCGAGCGCCTTATGTTGCGGCCCTTGGAGAAGGGCTCGCGCGGATGCACGGCGGGATTGTAGACCTTCATCGCCGTCTCGGTGCAGCGATCCCAGATGAACTGCTCCTTGGTCTGGTGCGGATAGAAGCGCGCATAGTCGATGGCATGATGGTCTATCGCAGTGCGGCCGTCGGTCATCCAGTCGGCGATGAGCTTGCCCATGCCCGGGCCGTCCTTGACCCAGATGGCGACGGCATACCAGAGACCCCTCACCTTCTGGCTCTCACCCATCGACGGGCCGCCATCCGCCGTCACCTGAAGCAAACCGTTGAAGGAATGGCTTTCGTTATAGCCGAGTTCGCCCAGGATCGGCGTCAGTTCCATGGCGCGCTCCAGCGGCGCCAGGATCTGCTCCATGTCGAGGTCGCGTTGCGACGGCGAAAGCCGAGCCTGGTCCTTCTCGAGCAGGTCGCGCGGATGGCAAAGGCGCGGATTGGTCTCTTCGTAATAACCCCACTCGATCTGCCCGCCCTCGGCGGTCTTGGGGTCGCCGGTGTCGCGCATATAGGCCGAATTGCCCTGGTCGCGCAGCAGTGGCCAGCCGATTTCCTTGCCGGTGCCGGCGAACTCGTTGTAGGGCCCGAAGAAGGTGAGCGGATGGTCGATCGGCATCACGGGCAGGTCCTCGCCCACCATCTCGGCGATCAGCCGGCCCCAGATGCCGGCGCAGACGATGACGTAGTCGGCCTCGATGGTGCCGCGGTCGGTCACCACGGCGCTGATGCGGCCGTCCTTGACGACGAGCGACCGGGCCGGCGTGTTGGCGAAGGATTTGAGCTTGCCGGAGGCTTCCGCCTGGTCGACGAGCTTGCCGGCGACCGTCTGCGAGCGTGGGATGACCAGGCCGGCGTCGGGATCCCACAGGCCGCCCTGCACCATTCCTTCTTCGACGAGCGGGAATTTCTCCTTGATCTCGGCCGGTTCGATCAGGCGCGCGCGCGTGCCAAAAGCCTTGGCGGAAGCGATCTTGCGCTTGATTTCGTCCATGCGGCCGTCATCGCCGACGCGCGCGACTTCGAGACCGCCGATGCGTGCGTAATGGCCCATCTTCTCGTAGAAATCGATGGAGTAGAGCGTCGTCCAGCAGGACAGGAAATCGTGGCTGGTGGTGTAGCAGAAGTCGGAAGCGTGCGCCGTCGAGCCGATGTCGGTCGGGATGCCTGATTTGTCGATACCGACAATGTCGTCCCAGCCGCGTTCGATCAGGTGATGGGCGATCGACGCGCCGACAATGCCACCCAGGCCGATGATGACGACCTTCGCCTTTTTCGGAAACTCTGCCATTGCCCGCGACTCCAGGTGCTGTTGCGGGCGGCGTCGGCGCCCGTTTGATCGGCGCACAATATGCAGAGGACGGTGAGCGCGCTACCGCCTGTTTGCGACACGCCGCGGATGCGCCGCGACCCGATTTGGATCAGGAAAATCGCTGCCGTCAGGCGAAGGCCCAGATGTCCTCGGCCTGGAAACCGACCTGGTAGCCGGCGCTCTTGAGCTTGACCACGACTTGGCCGATTTCCGCGGCGGGCAGTGCGCCGACCTCGACCTTGATCATGCCCGGACGGTAGCGTTGCAGATCGAGTTGCTCGAAGACCATCCAGTCTGCGCCCTCGCAATCGACGAGGAAGGCGTCGATATGGTTGATGCCGTTGCGGTCGAGCAATGTCTGCAAGGTCTCGGACGGCACTTCGATGTCCCTGAGATAGGGCGCGAACTTATTGAAATTCACGTCATCCTCGCCCCAGGCATTCTTGCCCGACATCAGGTTGGTGTCGGTGACCGAGGAGCAGCCGATAAACTCGATCGGCAGCGTGCCGGCCTCGAGGGCTGCGGCATCGAAGGTGTGGACGGTGATCGTCCCCCTTGTTTTCGTGACGGCAACCGGCTCGATGATAAAGCGGCTGGTATCGGGATAATTGGCGCGCAGACGCTTCTGGTTATAGGGGATCGGCTCGACCAGCAGGGCACGGGCGCCGGGTATGCGATGCAGCCACGGCGTGACGTCGTCGAACAGCGCGCCGTCGCAGGCACCGATATTGACCATCTGGAAAGGCCGCCTTGTCCCGCCAAGGCGTGCCTTCAGTGCCGCCCCGGCCAGGAATTTCGTGCCGCGCAGCGACGGACCGCGGTCGAGCAAACCGGCCGGAAGGCCAAGCGACAGCGCGATGCGCGTCAGGCTTGATAGCGAACTCATGGCGTGTCTCCGGGAATGGCATGCAAGCCGGCGCGGTGCTGGCCGCGGGCGATCGTCGCCCACAGCGCCATGAAAGGGGTGGCCAGCAGCAGGAATGACGGGACCAGATGCGGGAAATAGATGCGCGTGTCGTGGATCGGGAAGACGGTGAATTTCGCCAGCGCGCCGAGCACGAGCGCGGCAAACAGAATGCCGGCGCGTCGGTCGAGCCGGAAGCCGGCCCGGCCGGCCGCGTACCAGCCGGCCAGCGCCAGCACCGAGACGCCGATCCAGCTGTTCAGGCTGACGGCGCGCAGCAGCGATGCGGCAAACGCCTTGAGATAGGCAAGGACCGAGAAGGGCGGCTCGAACCCCTCCATATTGTAGTGCTGCGCGACGCTGGAGAACCACAGATGCGGCCACCAGCCAGGATGATGCGCCCAGTGCGAGATGGCGAAATAGGCGACGAAGGACGCCGCAAAACCGGCCAGCGCGCCCCATGCCTGCTGCCGGAAGGCGGTGAGCAGAACGGCGAAAACGGCAAGAAAGACAATATTGTCCGGCCGCACCATAAAGGCGAGGAAGAGCAGGATCGCCGTCGCCGCCTCGCGGCCGCGGACATAGGCATAGAGTCCTGCGAGTAGCAGGGCCGAAGTCAGCAGATCCGGCGTCGAGGCGCGCGCCGCATCGCCGAAATCGGCCATGATCAGCACCGCGCCGATTACCGGCGCCAAGGCCAATGCCTTTTCCGAGCGCAGCCACAGCAGCGTGGTCGCGCCGAACAGCAGCACCGAGGCCACCTGCACCAGGCGCATCGCTTCGACCGGCGACATGACCGCGCTCAGCGTCGACAGGATTTCGGCGTAGAGGAACTTGATCCGGTACATGCCGAGCAGCGAATGGAAGTCGGCGGCATTCTGCGCCATGTGGCTGCGGAAGCCGCCGCCATCATCGGTCAGCGTCTTGTAGTCACCTGCCGATACTCCGGCCTTGACGGTGTTGTAGGCATAGTCATGCAGTGCCTGCGCATCGGGATACGTGCCTTCCTCTGATATGGCGAGATAGGGCAGCATGTCCCAATTGGCATCGGGCATCACCCAGGCCGTCAGCGCCGTCAAAAGGATGTAGAGCGCGAAAGCCGCCGCGCCGATGGGTGCCGCCAGCCGCGCATAGGTCCCCTCACCCCACGCCAGGCCGGCCGCGGTGAGCCGGTCGAGCGGGTTTTGCTGAGCGGGCGACTTGGTCAGCATCGTCGTGGTGCTCAACGAACCTGGCTTTTGACGAAATCCTTCACGATTCCCACAATGCCGCGCGACAAGAGGCTGTCGAAAGCGTCGACGAACCGGTCGACATGCTCGCGCCGGCAGATCAGCGGCGGCTCGAGCCGGATGACGTTGCGGTTGTACTCGGTGAAGGCGACCAACACGTCGTGGTCACGCAGCAGCAGCGCTCCGATGAAGCCCGAAAGCGAGCCCTTCAGCTTGTCATCAAGCACGCTGACCACCGGCCGCAACACCGTCGGCAAGGTCTGCGAAAAATCATGGAACTCGAGCCCGATCATGAGCCCCTTGCCGCGCACGTCCTTGATGATCTTGGGGTATCTGTCCTTCAGCGCCCGCAGGCGCTGCAAAAGGTACTCGCCGGTGGCGGCGGCATTGTCGATCAGGCCCTCGTCATAGAGAACGTTGAGCGCTTCGATCGAGGTGACGCAAGCCTCGCCCATGCCGCCGAAAGTCGCCATGGCATGGATCATCGCCGTCTTCGGCGTGCCGTAGGCCTTCATATAGATCTCGCGCCGGGCGACCATCGCGCCGACCGCCGCCTTGCCGCCGCCGAGCGACTTGGCGAGCGCCGTCACGTCGGGAACGACGCCATAATGTTCGAAAGCATAGAAGCGGCCGGAGCGGCCATAGCCGCACTGCACTTCATCAGCCACCCACAGCACACCGTACTGATCGCACAATGCGCGCAGCTTCTGCCAATATTCCGCGGGCGCCTGGATGATGCCGCCGCCGCCCTGGATGGTTTCCAGCACGATGACGCCGATCTCGGGATCGGCGCGGAATGCGCGCTCGACCGCTTCGATGTCGGCGAACGGAATGCGGACCGCATTGTCGGCCACCTTGAAATCGGCGCGGTAGAGCTGGCCGTCGGTGATCGCCAGAACGCCTTTGGTCTTGCCGTGGAAGGAATTCTCGGCATAGACGATTTTGGGCCGCTTCGGACCGGCGGCACGCTCGGCGAGTTTTACCGCCGCTTCCATCGCTTCCGAGCCGGACGAGCCCAGAAACACCATGTCGAGATCGCCCGGCGAACATTTGGCGATGTTGTGCGCCAACGCGGCCGCATATTGCGACATGAAGGCAATGGCGATCTCCTGGCGCTTCTCCTCCTGGAATTTCTTGCGCGCTTCGAGGATGCGCGGATGATTGTGGCCGAAGGCCAGCGAACCGAAGCCGCCGAAGAAATCCAGGATCTTGCGGCCGTTCTGGTCGATATAGAACATGCCCTCGGCGCGCTCGACCTTGATCTTGTGGAAGCCGAGCAGCTTCATGAAATGCAGCTGGCCCGGGTTGAGATGTGCCTTGAACAGGTCGGTCATCGCAGCGACGTCCATCGCCTTGGCCTGCTCGACGCTGATCAGGTCAGGCTTGGCGATGGTGGCTGGCGACAGTGCCGGCGCGCTGACCATGGTGCGCGCGCTCGCCTGATCGGGCTTGGCCATGACGGTCATTTTCAATCTCCTGTCCGCGCGCAGGATCGGGGATCGTGCGCAGATGAAACTGTTGGCGGGCTGCTATTCGGCGGGCACATGTTTGGTGGCGACGGCGTGGCCGGCCTTCCTGGCGCGGTATTCGCTGTAGGCGGCGATCAACATGTCCTCGTCGCGATGTTGCGGCACCCAGCCGAGCTGGCGTCCCGCTTTGGAGACGTCGAGCACGCATTCCTCGTCGGCGATCAGATATTGCTCCGGATCCATGATCGGCAGGTTCATGAGGTCGAGCAGGTCGAGCGTGCGCTTCACCGCCCAGCCCGGCGTCGGAATCAGGATCGATTTCGAACCGGCATGCCTGATCAGGTCGCCGAGCAATTTCCTGACCGGCGGCGGGTTGAGCGAACCCAGATTATAGGCCTCATTCGGCACGCCGGCCTTCCAGGCCGCGCGGGCAGCTTCCGCACAATCGAAAACAGAAATGAACTGGTATGGATTCCGGCCCGAGCCGATCATCGGCACGGGAAGGTTCCAGTCGATCAGCTTGAACAGCTTTTCAAGGATGCCGAGGCGGCCGGGACCGATGATCAGGCGCGGACGAAACAGCGAGATCGACATGCCACGCTTGCGCCATTCGGCAGCCAGTTCCTCGGTCTTCTGTTTCGACCAGCCATATTCGCCGAGCGGCGCGACCGGATGCTCTTCGGTCATCGGCTGGGTGACCGTGTGGCCGTAGATCATGTCGGTCGTGTAATGCACGAGCCTGGGCGCGCCGGCCTTGTCCATCGCCTGCATGATATGCTCGGTGCCATGGAAGTTGACCGGAAAGAAGAAATCGTGACGCTTGGCGCGCACCTGGATCGGCGACAGCATCTTTGCCGACAGATTATAGACCATGTCGTCGGCCTTCAGCCCAACCGCCACCACCGATGCTGGATCGGTTACGTCGCAATGGATGAAGCCTACGTTGCGGTAATGCGCCAGGTCGCTCTTGACGATGTCGGCAACGACAACCTCTTCGCCATCCGCCACGAGCTTCGGGGCAAGGTGGCGACCGACAAAGCCGTCGCCGCCGAAAATCACATGTCTCATCGAACGATCTCGCTGGTGCCGATCTTGTCGGGAGTGATGGAAACGGTCTGCTCGTCATGTCCGCGGGCACCCAAGTCTCGCCCGCTTTGGGCGATCAGCACTGTGCCCACGCAGATGCAGGCAATACCCGCGACGCGCCAGCCATTGAGGTCCTCGCGGAAGACGAAATAGGCGAAGACCGCGACGGCGACATAGGCGAGGCTAAGGAACGGATAGGCAAAGGAAAGCTCGACCTTCGACAGCACGTAGAGATGCGAGGCCATGGAAATGACGAAGGTGCACAGGCCGAGGAACACCCAGGGGCTGAAGACGATCTGCAAAAGCTTGACAAGCGGGTTGGCGCCTTCGAACGAGATCGGCCCAAGCGACATCATGCCTTGCTTCAGCATCAGCTGCGCGGCCGCATTGGTCATGACCGTAAAGAGAATGAAGACGATATATTTCATGTCAGCTCACCCACCCGTGAGGCCTTCTATTACAAACCCGAAAAGATTTCGTGAACTCACAAGGATATTTTGAGTAAATCTCCTCGTTAACCACTCGCTAACCAAGATCCATTTCAATTTTATCTATTCGGCGGCCTCGGCACCCCGTCTTCGCAGGTCGATGTTTTTCGCGGTGCGCGCCCAGAAATCGGACATGAAGGCGGGATCGCGCTGCGCCTCCAGCCGTGACCACTCCGGAAAGGACGCGGCGAAGGTTGCGGCGCTCATGCGCGCATCCTTGTAGGGGTTGACCGCTCCGCCGGCTCCGATGGCGATGCGGTCGAGTTCGTCCAGCAACGCCAGGGTCGCGGCTCCCCTGTTGGGGAAATCCAGCGTCAGCGTGTAGCCAGGCCGCGGGAAGGAGAGCAGCGCCGGGGATCGGACGCCGCCGAAGCGTTTCAGGACAGTGAGGAACGAGCCCTGCCCGGCCCGCCTGGCAGTCGCGAGCAGCGTCGGCACCGCTTCACGCGCGGCTTCTTCCGGCACGACGCTCTGATGCTGGAACAGCCCGTTCGGGCCGTAAAGCCGGTTCCAATCGCGCACGCCGTCCAGCGGGAAGAAGAAGCCCTGGTAACCGACCTGGCGCGGCGCGACAGAGCGGCCCTTCCTCCATCGGTAAGCCGCATTGAAGGCGCTCAGGAACGGTCGGCTGAGCACATTGAACGGCGGCTGGAACGGCACCGCGAAATTGCCGCGGGCGCGCGCGGCGGTATGCGAGCCATGCTCGGCCTGATTTCCCGTGAACAGCAGGCCGCGCCCGCTGCCCCGGCCGCCGGCGAGCTGATCGATCCAGGCGACCGCATATTCATTGGCCTGGTCCGCCGCCTCGGCCAGGTCGAAGAACTCGCCCAGGTCGCGAAACGGCGTCACCTTCTCGATGATGTCGAGGGAATGCACCCGCATCAACCGGATCGAGGCCGACAGGATCAGGCCTGTCAGCCCCATGCCGCCGATCGTCGCCCGGAACAACCGCGGATTGTCCGTCGCGGAGCAGCGGTAGGTCCGTCTATCGGACCGCAGCAGCGTGAGGCTTTCGACATGGCAACCGAACGTGCCGCGCCGGTGATGGTTCTTGCCGTGGACGTCGTTGGCGATGGCGCCGCCGAGCGTGACGAACTGCGTGCCCGGAACGACTGCCGGGAAGAAGCCGTAGGGCGCGGCGTGGGCAATAATGTCGGACAGAAGAACGCCCGTATCCGCTTCGAGAAGGCCGGTCTCGGCATTGAAGGCGCGGATGCGGTTCAACGGCCGCATGTCGACGACCGCGCCGGCCTCGTTCTGGCAGGAATCGCCATAGGATCTGCCATTGCCATAGGCAAGCAGCGAGGCGTGCCTGGCCTGGCCGCGCCTCAGCAGCACGATAGCATCATCGACGCCGATGGCGCGCGGCGCGGGCGGCGTCGCGCGCCCGAAGCTGTCGAAGCGCTCGCCGGCCATGTCTACCAGCCCCCGATCACCAGCAGCACGGCGCCGATCAGCACCACGATCTGGCTGCGCCAATCGCGGATGATGAACACGACCGGATCGTCATGCATCTCATCGCGACGCGCCAGGATCCAGACCCGCATGGTGAGATAAAGCACGATCGGCGGCAGCGGCCAGATCAGCCAGGGATGCGGATAGAGCTCACGCACCGCGACACTGTCCATGTAGAGCGCCAGCACCAGTGCCGAGGAAAAGGCCGAAGCCATGCCGGCCTGGGCGACGATCTCCTGGTCCTCGGTGCGATATCCGCGCCCGGCAATGCGCTCGCCGGGTGGAATGGCCGTGGTGCGCAATTCGACGAAGCGCTTCACCAGCGCCAGCGACAGGAAGAAGAAGATCGAGAAGGCGAGCAGCCAGAACGAGACCTCGACGCCGGTCGCGGCCGCGCCCGCCAGAACGCGGATCGTGTAGAGGCCGGCCAGCGTCAGCACGTCGACCAGCAGCATGCGCTTGAATGACAGCGAATAAGCCGTGGTGACAGCCATGTAGCCGCCGAGCACGGCGAGGAATTCGGGCGACAGAAACAATCCTGTGCCGATGCCGATCGCCAGCAGCACCGCGATCGCGCCGATCCCGAACGGGATGGAGAGCGCGCCGCTGGCGAATGGCCTGTTACGCTTGGTGGCATGCTTGCGGTCGAGCGCCAGGTCGAAAAAGTCGTTGAGGATATAGATGGCCGAGGCCACCGCGCTGAACGAGATGAACGCCAGCACGCACTCCCAGATCATGCCGGCGTTGAAATATTCGTGCGAAAGCACCATCGGCACCGCGATCAGCGAATTCTTCAGCCACTGATGCACGCGCAGCATTTTGACGATGGTCCGCAATGTCGGTTTCGGCGCCGACATGGTTTCGGCGCCATGCGCCGCCTGCCAGCGCGCGGCGTGGCGATCCGGCGCCACCACGATCGCGCTGCGTGCCGCATCGAAAACCTTGAGATCATGGCGGCTGTTGCCGGCATAGTCGAAGCCGCCATCGCCATAGGCCGCGATAAGCGAGGCACGTTTCTTGCCGGAAGTCAGATTGTCGACCCCGTCCGTGGCCAGCACCCGGTCGAAGACACCGAGGTGGCGAGCGATGGCGTCGGCGAATTTGCGCGGCGTGCCTGTCGCCAGCACGATCTTGCGGCCTTCGGCATGCTCGGCCCGGATGCGGTCGAGCAGTGGCTGGCGGTAAGGCAGCGACGCGGGATCGATATCGACGCGCTGGGCGATGGCCTGCTTCAGGCGGGCCGGCCCGGCGGCGGCCCAGAAAGGCACGAGGAAAATGTAGAGCGGGTTCTTCTTGAGAAGGATGAACAGCCCTTCCCATAGCAGGTCGGTCGCGATCAGCGTGCCGTCGAGATCGACCGCAAGCGGTATTGCGTTTCCGTCCGACCGCGCGTCCATGTCGTCCTGTCCTGCCTCGAACCCGTCGCGCCGTTTGTCGGCGTCTTCGCAGGACGTATAGCGGGGAGGTGGCGTAACGAACGTTAAAACGCCCGGTTGTGGGCGGCTGTCGCCGCGGTATTTCCCGCGTCATTGTTAAACAACCGCTACGGGAAACAATAAAAGGCCGGACAAACGCCCGGCCTTTCAAGGCATGCCGTCGAAATTACTTGATGCGGGCGACGCCGCCCGAGATCTCGACCGTTTCCGATCCGGTCAGGGCTTCGAGGTCGCCATTGGGCAAGGTGACGAAGCAGCCATTCGGGCAGAATTCCACGGTTTCACCGGCGGCCAGCGCCAGGTCGGTCTTGCTGCCGCCTTCCGTCACGATCAGCGTGCGGGTCTCGGCGTCCTTGTTGACCGCGCTGGCGGAATGGGCCGGGCCGCTCACGGCGAGCAAGGCGACGGCGGCGACGAGCGACTTCCACATGTGCAGTATCGGTGTTCCCACCGCCTCTGTTGCATTTCGCAAGGCATCCTCGCCTTTGCATGGGAGCTTATATGAGATGGAAGCTGAACCGCAACTGAATGCCGCATTCATGCCGCAATTGGTTTGACCGCCTGAAACCTTCCGATCGCCAATCTAATCCGGGTCAGGCTTCTTCGCCTTGCGTCCCGATCTGGCGAGACGTTTGGCCTCGGCCGCGGCCTCCAGCTTCGCTTGTTCCTGCTCGGCGAAATCGGCCTCGATCTTGTCGTCGTCGGTCGGCCAGGCCTTCGCATTCTTGGGCTCGACGACCGCGCGTGGCGTCGAGGGTATCTCGATATGCTGGTCGCTGAATGTTGCCAGTACGGTGAAGCGGATATCGTTCTGCACGATGTTGCCGTTCATCACATCCGCCAGGAACACGCGGATCTCGAATTCCAGCGCGGCAGGCCCGAAATTGGAAAACAGCACGAACGGTTCGGGGTTCTTCAGCACCAGCGGATGACCGCGGGCGATCTCGAGCAGCACGGCGTGCACCTGCTTGACGTCGCTGCCATAGGCGACGCCGACCTTGATGTCGATGCGGCCGAGCTTGTTGCGGTGCGTCCAGTTGCCGACGGCGTTGTTGATCAGGTTCGAATTGGGCAGGATCACCGACTGCCGCTGGAAGGTCTCGATCTCGGTGGCGCGCACGCTGATCTTCTTGACGGTGCCGCTGATGTCGCCGGCGACGATCCAGTCGCCGACCTTGAACGGCCGCTCGGCCAGCAGGATCAGGCCCGAGACGAAGTTCGACACCACGTTCTGCAGGCCAAAGCCGATGCCGAGGGAAAGCGCGCCGGCGACCAGCGCGAGGCTGGACAGGTCGATGCCCGCCGCCGAGATGCCGATCAGTGCGGCAAGTGCCACGCCGGCATAGCCGACGGCCAGCCGAATCGAGTTGCGCACCCCCGTGTCGACCTTGCCGCGCGCCATCACCGAACCGTCGAGCCAGCCCTGGAACCAGCGCGTCAGGAAATAGCCGATGATGAAGACGACGATGCCCGACAGGATGCCGGTGACCGAAATTGTCACCGAACCGATATTGATCCCGGTCGCCAGCTTGTAGGCCCAGGCCTGGATGTCGCCCAGTTGGAAGCCCCACATCAACAGGATCAGCGGCAGGAAGACCAGGACGATCATCACATTGATGGCCACGCTGACGACAAGGCCGAGCTGGTCGAGCGCGGTGTCCTCGTAGCTGGAATTGGCCGACAGCCAGCGTCCGACCGATGTGTTGGCGAAGGCGCCCTCGTCGCCGATCGCTTGTGCCGACAGGAAGCCGATATAGGCAGTGACCAGGGCGGTGCCCGTGACCACGACCTGCAGCGACACGAAGAGCGCAAGGCCGATATAGCCGAGCAGCGCCGCGATGATGGTGAAGAACCCCAAAGCCAGCGCCAGGTAGCGCAGCCATGCGGGCCAAGGCCGCCAGCTGCCGTCACGGGCCTTGAACGGCCGCAGCATCGCCATCAGGATCAGGATGATGCCGACGACGATGGTGGCCACGAAACTGCGCGCGATCGTCAGCGACAGCGGCGATCCCATCTTGTCGTTGATGACGGACAGGAAGGTGTTGACGCTGATGACCACGGCCATGGCGGTGGTGAGCCGCACCAGCCAGCGCGCCGGCCCGGTTTCGACCGGGATCAGGCGCCAGTTCGGCAGCCGCGGCTCGAGCGCCGCATTGGCCAGCCGGTTGACGCAGAACACCACCCCGATGACGGTCGCCAGCGCATTGAGGAAGAGGCCAATGTCGCCGCGCAAAACGTTGTAATAGTTGAAAAAGAAAATCGTCGATCCAAGAAATGCGCCGACCGCCAGCGTCGGCAGCAAGGTCGACCAGAAGGCCACCGAAAGGCGACTGAGGTAGGACGGGTCCTCGTTGGACGGATCGGCTTCGAACACCCGTCCAAACAACCGCCTGCCGCCGACCAGAAGCACCAGGGCCAGCCCGAGTGCAACAAACGTTGCCGCCAGAATGGCCTGGAACTTGAACCTGAAGGCGAAGCTCAGCCAGGACGAGACCGCCTTGTAGAAATTGCCGAATTCGTCGCGGGCGTCGGAAAAGACCTGTGGGCTCAGCGCATCCGACAGCACATAGCGCTTGGTCAGGAGATTGCGGAAGAGCGCGCTGCGCATGTTGCCGATCTTGTCGATCAGCCCGCTGATGCGGATCGACAGCGTCTGCGCCTGCGCGATGACGGCGTTGATCTCGGCCTTTTCGGAGACCAGCGCCTGGCGCTCGGAGCTGACGATATCGGGTTCCGGCGGCTGGCCGGCGGCGGGTGCCGGGCCAAGCTGCTCGAGCCGGCTGTTGATCTCGCTAAGGCGGGTGCGGAAGGCCAGCGCGCTATTCAGCGATTGCCGCGACAGTTCCTCGAGCTGAAGGCGGATATCGACGAGGGTGGCGTCGTCATCGCCGTCCTGCTGGATCTTCTTGTCGAGATTGTCGGTCTTGGTCGTCAGGTCCTGGAGGATTTTCTGCTGGTCGGCGACCAATCCGGCAGGCGCCTGGCCAAGCCCCTGCGCCGACGCGTCGAAGGAGAGCGGCGCCGAAACGACAAGCGTCAGGATCAGAACGAGGCGAAGCAATTTGAAAAACATGATTTGTTGGCGACTCAAGGCGGCAATGGCAATGAATTTGCCTGTCCTTGATAAAGACGGCCATATCATGGGGCAAGCCGTCGCATCCGACCGCCAGGGCTCCGAACCCGGGGCAACCAAGACCTGACGACGGCCAGTCCCTCTGCGCCGGCAGCTTTTGCGATAGGAATTTTTTCTTGACTGGGTGAAGGCAGCTATGGTAGATATTCAGCCATGGTGCTGACTCGCGCCAGGGACCGCCGCACAGGCGGGTTTTTTCGTTCAACAGCGCGCCGACGAGGACTCCGTCACCCGGATTCGTCGCCTGATCCGACCGCCACCTGGGCTGATCTGGCGGTGGCCGGAGCGTCGGCCAGTCGAAAGGCGATGGCGCAATATTGGCTTTGCGCGTGCGGCCTGCTCTATAGTCTGCCGCATCGCCCGAAACGGACATCATATCCATGGCAGAGTACTCGGCCCTTTCGCTGCTCGCGAACGCGCTCAAGGGAAACAAGGACTGGAAGCCGGCCTGGCGCAAGCCGGACCCGAAGGCATCCTACGACGTCATCATCATCGGCGGCGGCGGACACGGGCTGTCGACCGCCTATTATCTCGCCAAGGAACACGGCATCACCAACGTCGCGGTGCTGGAAAAAGGCTGGCTCGGCTCCGGCAATGTCGGCCGCAACACCACCGCCGTGCGCTCCAACTATCTGCTGCCCGCCAACACCCGCTTCTACGAGCATTCGATGAAGCTGTGGGAGAACCTGTCGCACGATCTCAACTACAACGTCATGTTCTCGCAGCGCGGCTGCCTGAACCTGGCGCACACGCCGGCCCAGTTCGACGACTATGCACGACGCGGCAACGCCATGCGCCATCTCGGCGTGGACGCCGAACTGATGACGCCGGCGCAAATCAAGCGCCTGATCCCCGCGCTCGACATTTCCAATGATGCACGCTTCCCCGTGGTCGGCGGCCTGATGCAGCGGCGCGCCGGCACCGCCCGCCACGACGCCGTGGCCTGGGGCTATGCGCGCGGCGCCGACCGGCGCGGCGTCGACATCATCGAGAATTGCGAGGTCACCGGCTTCCTGCGCGACGGCGACCGCATCACCGGCGTGACCACATCACGCGGCGACATCCGCGCCAAGAAGGTGGCGGTCGCGGTGGCCGGCAGCACCGGCCGGGTGATGCAGCTTGCCGGCATCGAGACGATGCCGATCGAGAGCCATGTGCTGCAGGCCTTCGTCACCGAATCGCTGAAGCCCTTCATCGATACGGTCGTCACGTTCGGCATGGGCCATTTCTACATGTCGCAGTCGGACAAGGGCGGCCTCGTCTACGGCGGCGACATCGACGGCTACAACAGTTACGCCCAGCGCGGCAACCTGCCCATCGTCGACGAGGTGATGAGCGAGATGCTGGCGCTGTTCCCGGGGCTTGCCCGCGTGCGCATGCTGCGCTCCTGGGGCGGCGTCTGCGACATGTCGATGGACGGCTCGCCCATCATCACCACCGGCCCGCTGCCGGGCATGTATCTCAACTGCGGCTGGTGCTATGGCGGCTTCAAGGCGACGCCCGCCTCCGGCTGGTGCTTTGCCTGGACCATCGCCAAGGACGAGCCGCACGACCTCAACGCCCCCTTCACGCTCGACCGCTTCCATCGCGGCCTGGTGATCGACGACAAGGGCCAGGGCGCCAACCCCAGACTGCACTGAACAAGATCTCACTAAGGCTCCGTTGAGCAAGGCTGCACCAGGAATATCCGATGTTGATCACTTGTCCCTATTGCGGCCCGCGCGACGTCATCGAGTTCACCTACCAGGGTGACGGCAACCGCGAGCGTCCCGACCCCGCCTCGCAGAACTTCGAAGCCTGGAATGCCTATGTCTATGACCGGCTGAACCCGGCCGGAGACCACAACGAGATCTGGCAGCATTCCGGCGGCTGCCGCGTGCATCTCAGGGTCGTGCGCAACACGCTGACGCACGAGATTTCCAGCGTCGCCTTCGCGCGCGGCGATCACGGCTCGGTCGCGCGGCGCAAGGCGGAGGGCAAATCGTGAGCCCGCGCCGCACCGAGACCGGCGGCCGCATCGACCGGCTGAAGGTCATCCGCTTCACCTTTGATGGCGAGCCCTACACCGGCCATGCCGGCGATACGCTGGCTTCGGCGCTGCTGGCCAACGGCGTCACGCTTTACGGGCGCTCGTTCAAATACCACCGCCCGCGCGGTCTCCTGACATCGGGCGTGGAAGAGCCGAACGCGCTGGTGACGGTGCTGAAGGGCGAGGTTCGCGAGCCTAACGTCGCGGCGACCATGGTCGAGCTTCATGACGGGTTGGTCGCCGTCAGCCAGAACCGTTTTCCCTCGCTGGCCTGGGACGTCAGCGCCGTGAACCAGCTCGGCGGCAAGCTCCTGTCGGCCGGCTTCTACTACAAGACCTTCATGGGTCCGGTGATCGGGCCGCTGAAGGGCACGCGCTTCTGGATGTTCTGCGAGCATTTCATCCGCCGCGCCGCCGGGCTCGGCCGTGCCGGCTCCGCAGCCGACCCGGCGCGCTATGAGCGCATGAACGCCTTTTGCGACGTGCTGGTGGTCGGCTCCGGCCCCGCCGGCCTGATGGCAGCCAAGGCCGCCGCTGACCAGGGAGCGCGTGTCATACTTGCCGAACTCGATCCGCGTTTCGGCGGCTCGGCCAACTGGTCGAACGAGACGATCGATGACCTGCCGGCGGCCGACTGGGCCAGGCGAACCGTGGCCCAGCTCGAGGGTTACGATAATGTCCGGCTTCTGCCGCGCACCACGGTCTGGGGCTACTACGACAGCAATACGCTCGCCGCCCTTGAGCGGGTCACCGATCACAAGGAGACACCCGGCAAGGGCGAACCGCGCCATCGCTATTGGGCGATCCGCGCCCGATCGGTGGTGCTGGCCACCGGCGCTTTCGAACGGCCGCTTGTATTCCCGGGCAATGACCGCCCGGGCGTGATGCTGGCGCATGCCGCGGAGCGCTACGCCAACGAATTCGGCGTGCTGGCGGGGCAGACGATCGCTCTGTTCACCAACAATGACAGCGCCTATCGCTGCGCCCTGGCGCTGAAGAAGGCCGGCGCGCGGATTGCCGCGATTGTCGATGTCCGCCCCGAGCTTTCGGGCGAAATGCGCAAGCTGGCCGAGGAAACCGAAGCCGAGATCTTTCCCGGCCATGCCGTGATCGCCACCGAGGGGGGCAAGGCGCTCTCCGGCGTCAAGCTGCAGCGCTTCGACATGGCCAACGGCGCGCTCACCGGCGACGCCCGCAGCATCCATGCCGACTGCCTCTTGATGTCGGGCGGCTGGTCGCCAACCATCCATCTGGCCAGCCAGGCCGGCGCCAAGGCGGAGTGGAATGCCGCCCGGCAAGCCTTCCTGCCGCCGAAGCCGACACAGAACTGGATTGGCGCAGGCGCCTTCACCGGCAGCTTTTCCACCGCCGAAGCGGTGAGCGAGGGCCGCGCCGCGGGCCTTGCCGCGTCAGGCGCGCAAGCCACGCCGGCCGCGCTGCCTTCGGTCGAAGCCGTACCTTGCGATCCCGACCCGGCGCCGGTGTTCGAGATCAAGGCCAGCGGCAAGAGCTTCGTCGACTTCCAGCACGACGTGACGTCGGAGGACGTGCGGCTGGCGCACCGCGAAGGCTTCGTCTCGGTCGAGCATCTGAAACGCTACACCACGCTCGGCATGGCGACCGACCAGGGCAAGAATTCCAACGTTGCCGGCCTTGCCATCATGGCCGAGGCGCTGGGCACGCCGATCCCGGAAGTCGGCACCACGCGCTTCCGGCCGCCTTTTGCGCCGGTTTCGATCGGATCGCTGGCGGCGGAGCGCTTCGGCGACCTGAAGCCTGAACGGCTGACGCCGATGCATGACTGGCATGTCGCCAATGGCGCGACCATGTATTCCGCCGGCCTGTGGTACCGGCCGATGATCTATGGCCTTGCCGGCGAGACGGTCGAGCAGGCCTATGTGCGCGAGGCCAGGGCGACGCGCGAAAGCGCCGGCATCGTCGATGTTTCGACGCTGGGCAAGATCGCCGTGCAAGGTCCGGACGCCGCCGAATTCCTCGACCGTGTCTACACTAATATGTTTTCCACGCTGGCCATCGGCAAGGCCCGCTACGGGTTGATGTTGCGCGAGGACGGGCTGGCCTTCGACGACGGCACCACATGGCGGCTTGGCGAACAGGATTTCCTGATGACCACCACCACGGCCAATGCCGGCAAGGTGATGCAGCATCTGGAATATTTCCTCGATGTGATCTGGCCGGAGCTCAAGGTTCATGTCACCTCCGTGACCGACCAGTGGGCGGGTGCAGCGATCGGCGGGCCTAAAGCCAGGCAGATCCTGGCCGGCTGCGTCGCCGGCACCGCTGTCGACAACGCGGCGCTGCCGTTCATGGGCATCGTGCATGGCCAGATCGCTGGCGTGCCGGTGATGATCTGCCGGCTGTCCTTCTCCGGCGAAATGGCGTTCGAGGTTTATTGCGGCGCCGACCATGGCACCCATGTCTGGGAAGCGCTTGTCGAGGCCGGCAAGCCGTTCGGCCTGGTAACCTACGGACTGGAAGCCCTGGGCACGATGCGCATCGAGAAAGGCCACGTGACGGGCGCCGAGATCGACGGCCGCACCACGGCGCGCGACCTGCATCTCGACTGGATGCTGTCGAAGAAGAAGCCGTTTATCGGCTCGGCGATGATGGACCGCGAGGGCCTCATCTCCCCCGACCGGCTGGAACTTGTCGGCCTGGTCGCGCTCGACAACAGGCCGCTCAACGGAGGCGCGCATATCGTCGAGGAGCTTGACGAGTCCAACCCGCACGGCTCCATCGGCCACATCACGGCCTGCTGCTATTCGCCGGCGCTCGGCAAGCACATCGCATTGGCGCTGGTCAAAGGCGGCAAGGCCAGGCACGGCTCGCGCGCCCATGTCTCCGATCCGCTGCGCAACCGGTTCGGGCCGGTCGAGATCGTTTCCAACCATTTCTACGATCCGGACGGGAGCCGCATGCATGGTTGAGCGCCTTTCACCGCTGGAACCGGAATTCCATGTCGGCTCGCACGGCGATTTCGAACATGGTGTCGAAGTCATCCTGACCGAGACGAGGCCGGGCTCGATCGTGCAGCTCGCCGCCTGGCCGGGCGAAGAGAAGAAACTGATATCGGGCATCCGCGCCGTCACCGGGCTTACGTTGCCCGACGGTGCCGGCGGCGGCGCCACCAATGGCGCCAAATCGGCATTCGGTTTCGCACCGGGAAAGTTTACCGTAGCCGACGAAGCCGAGGGGCTGGCCGCGGCTTTCGCGGGCGTGGTGACCCCCGCCATCGGCACGGTGACCGATCTTTCGCATGGCCGCGCCGTGATCCGCATCGCCGGACCGAAGGCCGAGTGGGTGCTGGCGAAATTCTTCGCCATCGATTTCGCGCTGCCGGCCTTCCCGCTCGGCGCCGGCCGCTCGACCACCCATCACGATATCTTCGCCCAGATCCAGCGCACCGGCGGCGACCAGTTCGACATCTACGTCTTCCGCTCCTTCGCGCGCTCATTCTGGAAGGCGCTGTGTCACGCCAGCGAGGAAGTCGGCTACGAGGTGCAGTAAGCGCGCCTCGACGGATTCTGGCATCAAGGCCGGCCGGCTCTGACGCTACAGCAATGCGCCGGGGGCCCTCATACTGGCAGGATACGACCGTCAAGCCGGTCCGAAGGGTAACAAAACCCATCTCCAGAATCCGCGCATCCGTTTGGTTCGAATATCTCCATGACCGCAGAAATATCCGCCGGCGCCACCGATCGCGCCGATGTGTCGGCCAGGGCCACGCTCCTGCTGCCGCTGACGGTTGCGTGCGGCGTGTTCATGACCAGCCTCGACCAGAACGTCGTGGTGACCGCGCTGCCCGGCATCAGCGAAAGCCTTGGCCGTCCACCAAGCCAGCTTGGCCTGCTGATCACCGTCTATGTCGCCAGCCTGATCATCTCGATGCCGCTTGGCGGCTGGGCCGCCGACCGCTTCGGCCTGCGCAACGTCTACTGCTTTGCGCTGCTGGTCTTCGCCGCCTCGTCGGCGCTGTGCGGCCTGTCGAACAATATCTGGACGCTGGTCGGCGCCCGCGCGCTGCAGGGGTTCGGCGGCGCGCTGATGGGCACGCTCGGCCAGGTCGTCATCCTGTCGACCTTCCCTCGAAGCCGGACGCTGAAGATCAATATGTATATCTCGCTGGCCGGCCAGTCCGGCCCGCTGGTCGGTCCGCTCGTGGGCGGCGCGCTGACCACCTACATCTCCTGGCGCTGGATCTTCTTCATCAACGTGCCCTTCGCGCTGGCGGCGGCTGTCCTTGCCGCCTCGCTGTTTCCGACGGTGACCAAACCCGTGCGCACGCCGTTCGATTTCCCGGGCTTCCTGCTGGTCGGCAGCGGCATGGTCCTGCTGGTCTTCGGCATGGATTCGCTGGCGGCGAAAGATGCGGCCGCCGGCGTGATCGCGGCCGAGCTTGCCCTGGCGCTGGTCATCCTGACGGTCGCCTCGTTCTATTGCCTGCGCGTGCGCAACCCCCTGCTCGACCTCAAGCTCCTGCGCATCCGCACCTTCCGCATCTCCTTCCTCACCGGCGGCGGTCTGGACACGATCGGCCTCAGCTCCGTCGTCTTCCTGCTGCCGCTGATGTTCCAGCTCGGCTTCGGCATGAGCGCGGTGCAGGCGGGCTCGCTGACATTCGTCGCCGCGGTCGGGTCGGTGGTGATGCGTGTCTTCATGCCACGCCTCCTCAACCGCTTCGGCTTCCGCCGCGTGCTGGTCTTCAATACCCCAGTCGTTGCCGCGATGGTTGCGGGCTTTGCCCTGATGCAGGCGACCACACCGGTGTGGATCGTGCTTGCCTATATCTTCATCTTCGGCGTCTTCCGTTCCGCGCAATGGGCGTCGACCGGCAACCTTGCCTATTCCGATATCGCGCCCGAGCAGCTCGCCCGCTTCAGCGCGCTCTATTACATATTGTGGCAACTGGCGGTGGCGATCAGCGTCGGCCTCGCCGCCGCGGCACTATCGTTTCTGGCCGGCGGCGGTCCGGCCGTCGCCAATGACTTCCGGATACTGTTCGTGATCGAGGGTGTCATCACACTGTGCGCGCTATCAGCCTATCTCAAGCTGACGCCGCAGGATGGCGCCCATGTCAGCGGCCATGGCGCCCGGATGAACACGGAATAGCGGATGTCGCAGCGCAGGCACAATCGGCCTACTCGCTGAACGTCACCCATTCCTCCAGCGGCACGCGGTCGGTGCGGAAGGCGTTTTCGGGCTTCGACGTATCTTCATAACCGAGCGCCATGCCGCAGACGACGATCTCCTCGTCGGGGATGCCGAGCACCGGCCTGATCTGCCGGTGATAGGGCGCGAACGCCGCCTGCGGACAGGTGTGCAGGCCCCTGCCCCGCGCGGCAACCATGATGTTCTGCAGGAACATGCCGTAGTCGATCCAGGAACCCTGGTTGAGGCGGCGGTCGATGGTGAAGATCATGCCGACCGGTGCGTCGAAGAAGACGAAGTTGCGGTCGTGCTGGGCGCGCATCTTGTCGACCTCGCGGCGGCCGATGCCGAGTGCGCCGTAGAGCCCGAAACCGTTGGCGCGGCGGCGGGTCAGGTAGGGTTCGAAGAACTGCGTGGGATAATAGCGATATTCGTCCCAGTCGGCCTTTTCGGCGCGGATGCCGGAATTCAGGATGGCATCCGATATGCGCTGCTTGGTGTCGCCCTTGGTGACATAGACCCGCCATGGCTGCATGTTGGTGCCGGAGGGCGCGCGCGCCGCAACCGCCAGTATGTCGCGGATCGTATCGTCGTCGACCATGTCGGGCAGAAAAGCGCGCACCGACCGGCGCGATACGATCGCGTCGTCGACGATATCGGCATCGTCAGCGATTCGAGCCTTCTTTTCCAGCATGGGCCGTCCCTTACCCTGTGTCCCGATCGGACGTCCCCACTCGCCGTTCGCGGCCGAGCCTTTGCATGAACCGCCAAAATCGCGCAAGCAAATCTTGTGCACCCGTGAAAATCCGCTTGATTTTTTCACCGCTCCGGCATCTCATGAAATTTGATTGGATTTTTTCACGAGGGCACGATTTGCCTCCAGCTACAGCGAAAGCATTGCAGGGAAATTACGAGCGATTGCTGGCCGGCGATATCAGGGCGCTGCGCAAGGCGCGTGGCCTGACGCTTGCCGAGATCGCCCTGAAACTCGGTCGGTCGGTCGGCTGGGTCAGCCAGGTCGAACGCGGCCTGTCGACACCGTCGCTCAGTGACCTCAGGGCCTTCGGCGAACTGTTCGGCGTGCCGGTCAGCCTGTTCTTCGGCCACGACGTCCCCGTCGAAAGCGAGCGCGGCGCGGTCGTGCGCGCCGGCAGCCGCCGCACCCTTGGCACAAGCGAATCCGGCCTCATGGAGGAGCTTCTGTCGCCCGATCTCGGCGGTAGCTTCGAGATGCTGCGTTCGGTCTTCGCCCCGGGCGCCGAACTCAGGACGGAGGCGCGTCGGCCGACCGAAGAGGCTGGATATGTCGTGTCGGGGACGTTCGACATCGAAATATCGGGGACATGGCATCGCCTCGGCGAAGGCGATTCCTTTCGCTTCGAGGGCAAGCCTTTCCGCTGGCGCAATCCGGGAATGGAGCCGGCGGTCGTCATCTGGGTGGTTTCGCCGCCGGTTTATTGAATGAAAATTGGACCAAGGGTTGGAGAAGAACATGGCCGGTTTGCCGAGCACGGCACGCGTGGTGATCATCGGAGGCGGTGTCGTCGGCGCCTCCTCGCTTTACCATCTCGCCAAGGCGGGCTGGACCGACTGCGTTCTCCTGGAAAAGAACGAACTCACCTCCGGCTCGACCTGGCATGCCGCCGGCAATGTGCCGACCTTCTCCTCGTCCTGGTCGCTGATGAACATGCAGCGCTATTCGACCGAGCTCTATCGCGGGCTGGCCGAGGCCGTCGACTATCCCATGAACTACCATGTCACCGGCTCGCTGCGTCTTGCCCACACGCAAGAGCGCATGCAGGAGTTCCAGCGCGCCAAGGGCATGGGCCGCTACCAGGGCATGGACATCGAGATTGTCGGCCCGGACGAGATCAAGCGCCGGTATCCCTTCATCGAGACGCATGAGCTGAAAGGCGCCCTCTACGACCCGAGCGACGGCGACATAGACCCGGCGCAGCTGACCCAGGCACTGGCCAAGGGCGCGCGCGACATGGGTGCCCGGATCATACGCTTCTGCCCGGTGACAGGCGTGCGCCGCGACAAGGACGAGTGGGTGGTTGTAACAGCGCAAGGCGAGATCCGCTGCGAGATCGTCGTCAACGCCGCCGGCTACCGTGCCGCCGAAGTCGGAAAAATGTTCGGCCGCGAAGTGCCGATGATGGTAATGAGCCATCAGTACATATTGTTCGAGGAGATCCCCGAACTCGCCGCATGGTCGAAGGAACAGGGCAGAAAGCTGCCGCTGCTGCGCGACGTCGACACTTCCTACTATCTGCGCCAGGAAAAGAACGGGATGAATCTGGGCCCCTATGAGCGCAATTGCCGCGCGCATTGGACTGGTCACAACGACCCGATGCCGGAGGATTTTTCCTTCCAGCTTTTCCCCGACGATCTCGACCGGCTGGAGCATTATCTGGCAGATGCCGTCGCTCGCGTGCCGATCCTGGGTACCGCCGGCCTGTCCAAGGTCATCAACGGCCCGATCCCCTATGCGCCGGACGGCAATCCGCTGATCGGGCCGATGCCGGGAGTCCCCAACGCGTTCGAGGCCTGCGTCTTCACCTTCGGCATCGCGCAAGGCGGCGGTGCAGGCAAGGTGCTGGCCGAATGGATCACTGAGGGCCAGACCGAATGGGACATGTGGTCCTGCGACCCGCGCCGCTTCACATCCTTCGCTTCGGCGCCGGATTATTGCGTTGCCAAAGGCATGGAGATCTACGGCAACGAATACGCCATCCAGTTTCCGCGCCATGCCTGGCCGGCGGGACGCGACAGGAAATTGTCGCCGATCCATGATCGCATCAAGGCGTTCGGCGCCCGCTTCGACGCCTATAATGGCTGGGAGCGCGCCACCTGGTATGCGCAGGATGGCGACGACGTCTCCGAGGAAGCAACGCTCACCTTCCGTCGCGACGGGTCGTGGCAGCACCGCGTGCGCGAGGAATGCCTGGCCGTTCGCGACGCCGCCGGCATACTCGACCTGCCGGGTTTTTCGCGCTTCAACCTCGAAGGTCCGGGCGCCGCCGAATGGCTGAGCCGGCAAGTGACCGGCCTCGTGCCGAAGCCCGGCCGCATCGGTCTCGTCTATTTCTCCGACGACAAGGGCCGCATCGTCACTGAAATGTCGGTCGTGCGCCATGGCGAGGAGTCCATGACGCTGATCACTGCGGCGGTTGCGCAATGGCATGACTTCGAATGGCTGGAATCGCACATGCCCAAGGATGCGACTTTCAAGCTGATCGACCGGACCGAGGAATTCTCCACCCAAATCCTGGCCGGACCCAAGTCGCGGGAAATCCTCGCAGCCGTCTGTGAGGCCGACCTGACCTTGCCGTGGCTGACGCATCAGGAAACTGATATCGCCGGGCGCTGGGCGAAGCTGGTACGCGTCTCCTTCGCCGGCGAACTCGGCTGGGAAATCCACACCAGGGTCGACGACACCGCCGCCGTTTTCGACACCATCTGCGCGGCGGGACAGCCGCACGGCCTGAAACCGTTCGGCATGTACGCGCTGGATTCGTTGCGGCTTGAAAAGGGCTACCGCACCTGGAAAGGCGACCTCTCGACCGACTACTCGATCCTGCAAGGCGGGCTCGAGCGCTTCGTCAAATGGGACAAGCCCGGTTTCCGCGGCAAGGTGGCACTGCAGAACGAGAAGCAGCAGGGCGTCAGGAAGCGCTTCGTCACGCTGGTGGTCGAAAACCCCGGCGATTGCGACGCACCCTACATGTCGACGCTGTGGCATGACGACCAGATCGTCGGCGAGACGACGTCAGGCGGCTGGGGCCACCGCGTCGGCAAGTCGATCGCGCTCGGCATGCTGCGCGCCGACCTGGCGGAGCCCGGCACATCGGTCGAAGTCGAGATCTTCGGCGACCGCTTCAAGGCGGTCGTGCAGAAGGACGAGCCCTTGTGGGATCCGAAGAACGAAAGGTTGAGAGCCTGATGCCAAAACCATCATCGCGCATTTCAGGCATCGTGCCGTCGGGCAAGGATGGCTGGGAAGTCCACTTCGCCGCATGGGCCCGCAAGGAGGCCGGCGAGGACATCATCATGCTGTCGGTCGGCGATCACGATTTCGATACGCCTTCCGAAACGATCGAGGCCTGCGTGACCGCGGTTCGCGGCAGCAATCACCACTACACCCCCCTGCCCGGCCTGCCGCGCTTGCGCAAGGCCATGGCGGCCGCCTCGGGCGCCTGCACGGGGGTCGAGACGACGCCGGACCAGGTCATCGCCACGCCGGGCGGCCAGGCGGCGCTCTACGCCGCCGTGCAGGCCGTGCTCGACCCGGGCGACCACGCCATCGTGGTTGCGCCATACTACGCGACCTACCCCAACACCTTCAGCGCCGCGGGCGCGACCTTCACGGTTGTCGAGACGCCGGCCGAGGACGGTTTTCAGCCCCGCGCCGACATGATCCGCGCGGCATTGCGGCCGAATACGCGTGCCATCCTGATCAACACGCCGAACAATCCGACCGGAGCCGTCTATTCGCGCGAACGGCTGGAACAACTGGCCGAGGTCTGCCGCGAGCACGATTTGTGGCTGCTGTCAGACGAAGTCTATTGGACGCTCGGCGGCGGCGAGCACATCTCGCCGCGTTCCCTGCCCGGCATGGCCGAGCGCACGCTGGTCGTCAATTCCATGTCCAAAAGCCACGGCATGACCGGCTGGCGCATGGGCTGGCTGACCGGCCCGAGCGAGATGATCTCGCTGCTGACCAACCTCAATCTGGTGACGACCTACGGCCTGCCGGCCTTCATCTCGATAGCCTGCACCGAGGCGCTGGAGAAGGGTTATGGCGTGAAGGAAATCGCCGAACGCTATGCGGCGCGACGCGCCGTCCTGCTCGACGCCGTGCGCGGCATGAACGATGTGGGCGTGCGCGGCTCCGAAGGCGGCATGTATGTCATGCTCGACATATCGGCCGTCGAATCCGACGACGAGAAGTTCGCCTTCGCCTTCCTCGACAAGGAGAAGGTCGGCGTCATGCCCGGCTCCAGCTTCGGCGAGGCCGCAGCCGGCCATATCCGCATCAGCCTGTGCCAGCCGGAACCCGTCCTGCGGGAAGCAGCACTCCGGCTGCGCCGCTTTGTCTCCAGCTATCGCCGCGAGGCCGCATGAACATCGCTTCCCCCCGGACCATTCCCGCCAAAGCCCGTGCGGTTATCATCGGCGGCGGCGTTTCCGGCTGCTCGGTCGCCTATCACCTGGCCAAGCTCGGCTGGACCGACATCGTGCTTCTGGAGCGCAAGCAACTGACCTCGGGCACGACATGGCACGCCGCCGGCCTGATCGGCCAGTTGCGCGGCTCGCAGAATATGACGCGTCTGGCGAAATATTCGGCCGACCTCTACGTCAAGCTGGAAGCCGAGACCGAGGTCGGCACCGGCATGCGCCAGGTCGGCTCGATCACCGTCGCGCTGACCGAGGAGCGCAAGCACGAAATCTACCGTCAGGCTTCACTCGCCCGCGCCTTCGATGTCGACGTGCGCGAGATTTCGCCCAGGGAAGTCAAGGAGATGTACCCGCATCTCAACGTGTCCGACGTCGTCGGCGCCGTGCATCTGCCGCTCGACGGCCAGTGCGACCCGGCCAACATCGCCATGGCGCTGGCCAAGGGCGCGCGCCAGCGCGGCGCCACCATCGTGGAGAATGTGAGGGTCACTAAGGTCCACACCAGGAACGGCCGCGTCACCGGCGTGTCCTGGGCGCAGGGCGAGGAGCAAGGCACGATCGAGGCCGACATCGTCGTCAACTGCGCCGGCATGTGGGCGCGCGAACTGGGCGCCCAGAACGGCGTCACCATCCCGCTGCACGCCTGCGAGCATTTTTACCTCGTCACCGAGCCGATCCCGGGGCTGAGCCGCCTGCCGGTGCTGCGCGTACCCGACGAGTGTGCCTACTACAAGGAAGATGCCGGCAAGATGATGCTCGGCGCCTTCGAGCCGGTGGCCAAGCCGTGGGGCATGGACGGCATAAGCGAGGATTTCTGCTTCGACCAGTTGCCTGAGGACATGGACCATTTCGAGCCGATCCTGGAAATGGGCGTCAACCGCATGCCGATGCTGGCCACCGCCGGCATCCATACCTTCTTCAACGGCCCCGAAAGTTTTACGCCCGACGACCGCTACTATCTCGGCGAGGCGCCGGAACTGCGGGGCTACTGGATGGCGACCGGCTACAATTCGATCGGCATCGTCTCGTCAGGCGGCGCCGGCATGGCGCTGGCGCAGTGGATCAACGACGGTGAGGCACCGTTTGACCTGTGGGAAGTCGACATCCGCCGCGCCCAGCCTTTCCAGAAGAACCGCCGCTACCTCAAGGAGCGTGTCTCCGAAACGCTCGGCCTGCTCTATGCCGATCATTTCCCCTATCGCCAGGTGGTAACGTCGCGCGGCGTGCGCCGTTCGCCCCTGCACGAACATCTGAAGGCACGCGGCGCCGTGTTCGGCGAAGTCGCCGGCTGGGAGCGCGCCAACTGGTTCGCGCGCGAAGGCCAGGAGCGCGAATACCGCTATTCCTGGAAGCGGCAGAACTGGTTCGACAACCAGCGCGAGGAGCACCTCGCCGTCCGCAACAAGGTAGGCCTGTTCGACATGACCTCGTTCGGCAAGATCCGCGTCGAGGGCCGCGACGCCTGCGCCTTCCTGCAAAAACTGTGCGCCAACGACATGGACGTGGCGCCCGGCAAGATCGTCTACACGCAGATGCTCAACCGGCGCGGAGGTATCGAGAGCGATCTCACAGTGTCGCGCCTGTCGGACACCGCCTATTTCCTCGTCGTGCCTGGTGCGACGCTGCAGCGCGACCTCGCCTGGCTGCGCAAGCACCTTACGGACGAATTCGTCGTCATCACCGATGTCACCGCTGCCGAAAGCGTGCTCTGCCTGATGGGCCCGGATGCGCGAAAATTGATCCAGAAGGTCAGCCCCAACGACTTCTCCAACGAGAACAACCCGTTTGGCACCTTCCAGGAGATCGAGATCGGCATGGGCCTCGCCCGCGCCCACCGTGTCACTTATGTCGGCGAACTTGGCTGGGAGCTCTATGTTTCGACCGACCAGGCGGCCCATGTCTTCGAGGCAATCGATGCGGCCGGTGCCGATGTCGGGCTGAAGCTGTGCGGCCTGCATACGCTCGATTCCTGCCGCATCGAAAAAGCCTTCCGCCATTTCGGCCACGACATCACCGACGAGGACAACGTGCTGGAAGCCGGTCTCGGCTTCGCGGTGAAGACGGCCAAAGGCGATTTCATCGGCCGCGATGCGGTGTTGAAGAAGAAAGAAAGCGGATTGAACCGCCGGCTGGTCCAGTTCCGCCTGAAGGACCCGCAGCCGCTGCTCTTCCACAATGAGGCGATCCTGCGCGACGGAAAGATCGTCGGCCCGATCACCTCAGGCAATTACGGCCACCATCTCGGCGGCGCGATCGGGCTGGGCTATGTGCCCTGCAAGGGGGAGAGCGAGGCGGATGTGCTGGCCTCCTCCTATGAGATCGAGATCGCCGGCGAGCGTTTCGCAGCCGAAGCATCGCTGAAGCCGATGTATGACCCGAAGGCGGAGCGGGTGAAGATGTAGCGGCGCTTTTTCCTTCTCCCCTTGTGGGAGAAGGTGGATCGGCGCGCAGCGCCGAGACGGTTGAGGGGTGTTCCAGCGGAGTGAGACGCTGGCGTTCCCTGGAACACCCCTCATCCGACCTCGCTTCGCGAGGCCACCTTCTCCCACAAGGGGAGAAGGAAGACCTGCCCTCAAAACCGCTCCAGCTTTGTCCGCACTTTCGCCAGAAACGCCGCCCTCGTCTTCGGCGTCGAGGCGTCCATCAGATAATGCGCCAGGAAGAAGGTCCGGCAGCGCGTGGCGCACAGCGCCCGCATGCCGCGCAGCAAGGTCTTGCGCCCGGGCTGGCCGACGACGACGCTCCACCAGGTCGGCGCGCCGCAGGTGGTGATGACGCCAACTTTGGTCACATGCCGCATCAGCGATTTGATCCGCCCCTTGCCGGCCGGAAGCTTGAAGGCGACGTCCGTCGCCCACACCCGGTCGAGCCAGCCCTTCAGCATCGCCGGCAGCCCGTACCACCAGGTCGGATAGACGAACAGGATCGCCTCGGCCCAGTTGAGCAGCTCGAAATGCGGCTTCAGCGCAAGGTCCTGCGGCGCCTGGTCGTTGTAGAAACGCCGTTCCTCGCAGCTCATCACCGGATCGAACTTCTCGGCGTAGAGATCGAGCAGCCGCACCTCCCAGCCCCTTCGCGTCAGCACCTCCACAGCGGTGTCGCGGATAGCGGCGCAAAAACTCTCCGGAACCGGATGGCAATAGACCACCAGCGCTCGCATCAGAACCTGTCCATGTTGGCCGCGACCCTGGCCAAGGACGCCTTGCGCGTCTCGTCGGTCGAAATGTTCATCGAATAATGCGCCAGATAGGAAACGGAAGCACCGGGCTTGACCGTGGCACGCAGCACGCGTTTGATCAGTTTGCGCGGCGGGTCCCCCATCAGCATGGCGCGGAACCGACTGCCGCCATAGGTGGTGACCGCCGCGATCTTCCTGATGTTGTGCAGCGACGGCTGCGCCTTGCCCTCGATCAGCTTGAACGACACGCCGGGCAGGAAGACGCGATCGAAGAACCCTTTCAGGATTGCCGGAAAGCCGTAATTCCAGACCGGATAGGAAAGCACCAGCGCATCGGCGCGCAGCAGGCGGTCGACATACGGCGCCGCAGGGTCGGCGGAGCCGCGCGGATTGTGATAGTCCAGCCGTTCTTGGCGAGAGAGCCGCGGGTCGAAATCCTCGGCATAGAGATCGCAGTCGTCAATCGCATGGCCGGCAGCCGTCAGTCGCTTGACGATCGTCCGGTGCAGGCCGGCATTGAAGCTGGTCTCGACCGGATGGGCGTGGAGGACGAGGATGTTCACGGGAAGATATCCCGAAGGTCAGCGCGAGGCGCCACCCTCTGCCCTGCCGGGCATCTCCCCCTCAAGGGGGGAGATTGGCAGCCCTTATGCCGCGCCTGTGCTTCCAACGTTGGAGACAGGCGAAAGCGGTGGCGCGAATAATCTCCCCCCTTGAGGGGGAGATGGCCGGCAGGCCAGAGGGGGGCGTTCAGGCGCGAACCTCTCCTCATCCCACCCTCTGCAGCCCCTTGAACAGAAAAGTCCGTCCAGAACGGTAGTCATAATCCGGGTTTTCCCAGGCGATCATCTTGCCGGGATTGAGCAGGCCTTGCGGGTCGGTCTCGCGCTTGAAGGCGAGTTGCACCGCATCGGTCTGCTTCATGCCGCCCTCTTCCAGCGTGTAACGATGCGGGTTGAAGATCGGACAACCATTCTCCTCATGCAGGCGGATGATCTCGTCGAGCCGTGCCTCAGTGGTGAACTTCACCAGCGGCAGGCCGAAGCAGGTGATGTTGCCGTCCAGCCGCACGAACTCCAGATGCGAGAGCACTTCGCCCGGAAACATCGCGTCCATTTTCTCGACCAGCGCGAGTTGGTTGGGAAAGGGATAGAGCGATTGAAGATAGGTGATCGAGGGATCGACACGCAGCGCCCTGAGCGTTGTGTGGTTCCAGGCCAGCTCATAGGCCGGCGGCAGGCCCTTCTGCTCCTCCGCCATCGCCATGGCGGCATTGAAGATCACCTCGCCTCCAGCCCGGCGAGTGAAAGCGAGGAAGGCGTCCAGCCCGTGCCGCGCCACCATGACGACGCAGATGCTCTGCCCATCCTTCAGGAATTTCTGGTGGCGCTTGAAATAGAGCTGCGGCACGGGTGCCGCGATCGGCGTGATCAGCTTGGTCAGGATGCCGTCCTGGCAGGCCAGCGCATTGCCGTAGCGCGCAGCGTCCATGAACTTGTCGAAGCCCACGATGACATCGACCCACTCATAGGCAGCTGTCAGCGGCAGCTCGACTTCCGTGATGATGCCGTTTGTGCCGTAGGCGTGCGTCACCTTGTGCAGGTCCTCGCCGGTGAGTTCCAGCGCTCTCGGCTCGGCCTCCATGGTCACCACGCGCAGGCGCAGCACATTGCCGAAATCGCGCAAGCCGCCGAAATTGATCGAACCGACGCCGCCCGAACCGCCGGCGATGAAGCCGCCGATCGAGGCGGTGTTGTAGGTGGAGGGTGAGAGCCGCAATTCCTGCCCGGAATGCGCCCGCGTTGCCTTGTCGATGTCGGCCAGCACCGCGCCCGGCCCCGTCACCACGCGCCCCGGCGCGATCGACTTGATCTCGTTCATCTCGGCAAGGTTGAGCACGACGCCGCCCGAGAGCGGCATCGCCTGGCCGTAATTGCCTGTGCCGCTGCCGCGCGGCGTCACCGGGACGCCGCGCCGGTGACAGGCGGCGAGCACGCGGATCAGCTCGGCCTCGGTCTTCGGTGTCACGACCATGTCGCCGGTGACGTGATCGAGCTGCCGCTTCAGCACCGGGCTGCACCAATAGAAGTCGCGGCTCTTCTGCTGGACGATGGCCGGATTGTCGTCGAGTTTTATCCCTTCGAGGTCGCGTTTCAGCGCGGCGATATCCATCATTCCACCATCAGTTCGTCGAGTTCGGCATAGTCGGGCAGTTGCCGGTCTATCGCGCGCCCGGCGCGCACAACGATGCGATCCGATTCGGGCCGCGACAGCAATTCGGTCCAGCTGCGGCCCTTGAAGACAATGAAATCGGCATCGCCGCCGGCGGCAAGCATGCCGAAACCATCGAGCCGCATCACATCAGCCGGCGTCGCCGTGACGGCCTGCGGCCAATCGGCGACCGGGTGATCGAAATGCAGGATGCGCGTCGCCATGCGGTAGACCTCCAGCATGTCGAGGTCGCCATAGGCATAGAAGGGATCGCGCGTGTTGTCGGAAGCCACCGCGACCGGAATGCCTCTCGCCTTCATCTCGTGCAGCAGCGTCACCCCGCGCCAGCGCGGCGTGGTTTGACCGCTCCGCCGGTCCTGCAGATAGAGATTGCACATTGGCAGCGACACCACTGCCAGCCCGGCCTTCGCCACCTTGTCCAGCGTGTCCAGCACCTCGAGGTCGGGCTGGCGCGCCAGCGAACAGCAGTGACCGACGAGGATCTTGCCTTCGAAGCCGTTCCACAGCGACGCCTCGGCGATTTTCTTCAGCGAGATGGCCGCGACGTCGTCGGTCTCGTCGGCATGGAAATCGAGATCGAGGCCATGCTTGACGGCTTGGGCGAAGACATGGTCGAGCAGTTCTTCCAGATCCGGCACCATGTAGGTGACGACGCCAAGCACGCCCTTGGCGGCGGCCACCCTTTTTGCCAGCCTGTCGAACCACTCCTTGTCGCGCACGCCCTCGATGCCGATCAGGCAGGCGCCCTGCAACTCGATGCGGCCGCGCCACCTCTCGCGCATCGTCTCGAACACCGGCCAGGAGATTTCCTCCTGCGGCGGGACACTGTCCAGATGCGTGCGCAGTGCCCTGGTGCCATGCGCGTAGGCGCAGCGCAGCGAGAAATCCATGCGCCGCGCCACGTCCTCGGCGCTCCAGCGGGCAGTGCGGTCCGCACCTGCGGCATTCAGCGCGCCCATGAAAGTGCCGTCGGGATTGGGTTTTCGCGGCCAGATATGGCCCTTGTCGATATGTGTGTGGCAGTCGACGAAGCAGGGCATCACGATCCGGCCGGCAAGGTCGACGGCACCGGGCGGCGCCTTCGATCCGGCATGCGCGGCGATGCCTGTGATCTTGCCGTCGGCGACCGAGATATCGGCGAGCGCAAAGCCGTCACCGTCGAAGGGCGCGACAAATCCTGGCGTCAGTGAGCGATGCAGGCGAACATTGGCGAGATGGTAAGAGCCGAAGGTTGGTATCAAGCGTTGCCCCCCTCTCCCCACTTGAGGGGGATATGTCCGGCAGGACAGAGGGGGGCGCCTCGCGCCAGCATCTCAATCACGTCACACACCCCTACCGCTCCTGCTTCAGTGCGCTCTCGTGCCAGCGCCGCAAAATGAGATGGGAAATCAGCGACAGCACGAGGAAGATCAGGATGCCGGTCAGGGAGATCAGGAACAGTGCCGCGAACAGCCTCGGCGCGTTGAGCCGGTAGCCGGCCTCGATGATGCGCGAGGCGAGCCCTGACGACTGGCCGGTAGCGCCGGCCACGAACTCGGCCACCACGGCGCCGATCAGCGACAGGCCGCCGGCGATCTTCAGCCCGCCGAGGAAATACGGCATCGCCGCCGGCAGCCTGAGATAGCGCAATTGCTGCCAGCGCGTCGCGCCGTTGAGCTTGAACAGGTCGCGCAGATTGCGGTCGACGGAGTTGAGGCCGAGGGTGGTGTTGGAGAGGATCGGAAAGAAGGCGACGATCCAGGCGCAGAGCAGAAGCTTGGTTGTCTGGTTGTCGACATAGATGTTGATCAGCGGGAAGATGGCCACGATCGGCGTCACTTGCAGCACGATGGCGAAGGGAAAGAACGACATCTCCACCCATTTCGATTGTGCGAACAGCACTGCCAGCCCGACGCCGCCGATGACGGCAAGGAGCAGGCTGAGGAAGGTGATGCGCAAGGTGACCAGCAGTGCGGAGAACAGCAGGCCGGCGTCGTTGTAGAGCGTTGCCAGCACCACGCCGGGTCGCGGCAGTATGTATTGCGGAATTTCGTTCCACACGCAGATACGGTCCCACAGCCAGATCGCCAGGATCATGATCGCCAGCGGCAGGACCCAGCGGCCGATCCGCTCGAGCCGCTCCTGGCGCGCGCGGCGTGCTTCCTCGGGGTCGAGTTTCAACGCACTGTCAATGGCCGTCATGATGCGAGCCTGCAATTGAATTGATGGCTTTGACCAGCACGTCGGAAGTCTGCCGGCACAGCGCCGCATAATCGGGTGAGGTGCGAAAGGCCTCGTCGCGCGGATAGGCCGCATCGATGGCAAGCTCGTCGAACACCCTGCCTGGCCGCGCCGCCATCACGACAACCCTGTTGGACAAAAAAACGCTTTCGAAGACGCTATGCGTGACGAAGACCACGGTGAAGCGCTCGTCCTGCCATAGCTCCAGGAGATCGTTGTTGAGCTTGAAGCGGGTGATTTCGTCGAGCGCCGCGAACGGCTCATCCATCAAAAGCACGCGCGGCTTGGTCACCAGGGCCCGCGCGATCGAGACACGCATCTTCATGCCACCCGACAGTTCGCGCGGCACGGCGTTCTCGAAGCCGGTGAGATGAACCCTTGCCAGCATCTCGGTCACCACTGGTGCCGCCTTGGCGCGGCTGACGCCTTTCAGTCTAAGCGGCAGCCAGACATTGTCGAAGACGCTGGCCCAGGGCAGCAATGTCGGCTCCTGGAATACGAAGCCGATGTTGGAGCGGTCGAGCGAACCGCCCGCACGCCAGTCGAGCATGCCGGAGGTCGGCGTCGCCAGGCCGGCGATCAGCCGCAGCGCCGTCGATTTGCCGCAGCCGGACGGCCCGAGCAGGCTGAGGAAATCCCCTTCCCGGATCGTCAGGTCGACGTCGGCGAGCGCCGTCACGCCATTGGAAAAGACCTTGCCGACGCCGCGCAGCGCCAGCAAGGAGGCCGAAGCCTTCACCGGCGCTTGCGCCACCTTTTCTTGCATCATGCCGGAACGGCCTATTTCTTCAGTTCGAGTCCGACGCCCTTATTGACGAAGGCCACCGTGTAGGCTTTCGTGATGTCGATGCCGGCGGGCGTGACCTTGGCCTTGACCATCTTGTCGTAAAAACTCTTGATCCGCGCCTCGTTCATAGCGCCGATGCCGAGCTTCTCGGTGTCGCCGGAATCGGCCAGGCCGAACTTCTTCATCTGCTCGATCGAGAAAGCGATCTGCTCATCCGTCATGTCAGGATTGTCTTTCTTGATCATGTCGTTGGCGGCCTTGTTGTCGCCGTAGAGATATTTGTACCAGCCCTTGGCCGAGCCATCGACGAAGCACTGGACCACCTCCGGCTTCTTGTCGATCGTGTCCTGCATCACCTCGATCGTCGTCGAATAGGTGTCCCAGCCATAGTCGGCGAGCAGGAACTGGTTGGGCACGAAGCCGCCTTCCTTTTTGACCGCGAACGGCTCGGAGGTGACATAGCCTTGCTGGATCGACTTCTTGTTGGCGAGGAAGGGAGCAGTGTTGTAGGTGTAGGGCACGCGCTTGGCCGCGTCGAAGCCGAGTTCGATGATCATCCACTGGAAGAAGGTCTGCGCGCCCTCGTCGCCCAGAATGTATTGCTCGGCGTTCTTCAGGTCCTCCCATTTGTCCAGCCCCTCGCCGGGATGGGACATGATGACCTGCGGATCCTTCTGGAAATCGGCCGCCACCACGCGCATCGGAATGCCTTGCTGGACGGCGTCGAAGGCCGACAGCAGGTTGCCGCCCATGTAGAAATCGATCTTGCCGGCCAGGAGCATCGGCCGGCCGCTGACCTGCGGGCCGCCCTGCATGATGGTGACGTCGAGGCCGCAGGCGGCATAGGTGCCGTCGGCCACGGCCTGGTAGTAGCCGCCATGTTCCGGCTCGGCCAGCCAGTTGGTGCCGAAGGTGACTTTTTCATTTGCCGCGGCACCAAGCGTGCTCGCCGCAAGCACGGCCACCGCCGCTACCGACATCTTCAGTTTTCCGTACATCGACACCACCACCCTTTGTTTGCTCCGGCGCGCCACGCGCCAGGCTCGACACCAGAGATTCAAGAAGCAAGACACATGCCACCGGCGTCTCGCGCCGGGACCCGCCCGCCTGCACCACAGCCATCTGCGAACGCCGGAAAGGTCGTGCTGCACCGGAGGCATCGTGCCTATTTTTTAAACGCCTGTCCACAATCGCACCGGCGACATGCACCGCCATCTTGATGGTACGAGGCATCCGGTCCTAGGCTGCCACAGACAGGAGATTGCCATGTTCAAATTTCTGAAGCCAAAGTCGATCAAGCCGCCCTTTGCGCGCTACAGCCACGGCGTCGAGGTGCCGGCTGGAAAGCGTCTGATTCTGTGCTCGGGCCAACTCGGCATCCGTTTCGACGATTTCGTTCCGGAAGACGCCGGCGCCCAGGCCGAGCTTTGCTTCGCCAACATAATCGCCATTTTGGCCGAGGCCGGATTGGGGCTGAAGGATATTGTGCGCATCAACGCCTTCGTGACCGATCGCGCTCATCTCCAATCCTACATGGATGTCCGCAACAGCCTGTTCTCCGATCCCGCACCGGCCTCGACGCTGATGATCGTATCGGGGTTTGCCCGGCCGGAATTCAAGGTCGAGGTGGAAGTGCTGGCGGCAGGGTGATCGACAGGCAGTCCGTCCCGCGCTAGGTCTGCCCGGACAATTGAAGAGGCACGACATGACTGCGAAGAAACGCGTGTGGTGGGGCGACTACCGGACAACCGAATATGCCTCGATCAATCCTGAGGCGACAATCGCCGTGCTGCCGGTGGCGGCGATCGAGCAGCATGGACCGCATCTGCCTGTCTCGACCGATACTTCGATCATGAACGGCATGCTCGACACGGTCATCGCTCGCCTGCCCGACGATCTCGACATCCGCATCCTTCCGATCCAGGCGGTGGGCAAATCGAACGAGCATCTGCATGCGCCGGGCACCCTCACTCTGCCAGCGACGACGCTGGTGGAGGCCTGGACCGAGCTTGGCGTTTCGATCGCGCGGGCCGGCGTGCGCAAGCTGGTCGTCGTCAATTCGCATGGCGGCAATGAGGAGATCATGGGCATCGTCACGCGCGAATTGCGGGTGCGCGAAAGGATGCTGGCGGTCAAGACCAGCTGGCAGCGCTTTGGCCGCCCGGCCGGCATGTACACCGAACTTGAAGACCGCCACGGCATCCATGGCGGCGACGTCGAGACGTCGCTGATGCTGCATTTCCGGCCGGATCTGGTCGACGTGAGCAAGGCCGACAATTTCGTGTCCAATGTCGCGAAGGCCGAGAAGGAATTCTCGCTGCTGCGCCACACCGGCACCCATGCCTTCGCGTGGATCGCCAGCGACTTGAATCCGAACGGCGTGGTCGGCGATGCCAGCATCGCGACCCCTGAAAAAGGCCGGCTGACCGCGGAATATCAGGCCGACGGCTTCATCGGCCTGCTGCGGGATGTTCACAAGGCGAAGCTGGCAGACTGGCTGAAGTAGCCGCCTAAATATCGATCTTCAGTTCGAAGGGCGTGCCCTCGAAAGCGTCGGCGCCGCGCCCGATCGCTTCGATCGCCGCGATCATGCGGCCGTCGCGTGCGAGCAAGGCATCGGCCACCGCGATCAGCCGCGGATTGGGCGTCGCCGATGGCGACAGCATCCGCAACGTCCGGGCCAGTTCGGCCTCGTCGCGTTTCGGTGCCAGCGCGGCGGCGATGATATAGGCGGAGGCTGTCGAGCGGCTGATGCCGGCATAGCAATGCACCACCATCGGTCTCGCCCGGTCCCAGCGGCGCGCGAAATCAAGCAAATTTCGCACATGCTCCTCGCCCGGCATCGTCATGCCATCCTGCGCCACCGCGATGTCGTGCATGACCAGGTGCAGATGATTTTCCCTCATGATCGAGGCTGGGCGGAGCACATCGGTACCCGCGGCCAACAGCGACAGCAGCCGCTCGGCGCCGGTCCTCGCCACCGTTTCCTCTACCTTTGCCAGCGAGCAGACATGGATCATGGTTTGATGCCTTTTGCTCGATCCTCGCGCCGCATCGCCCATTCGGCAAGGGCGGATTCCAGTCGCGCCCACTCCTCGTCGTTTCCCGGCAGGCCGGCCCGCAGGACGTGTGGGCGGTCGGTGAAATGGCGAAGCAGGATGCCGCGTTCGCCAAGCGCTGCAAACAAGCCGGCGGCCTCCGGCAGGCTGAAATAGCGGAACAATGTGGTGCCGCCCGCGACAGGCACGCCGAAACGACCGAACAGTGCGTCGAGTCGAGCCGATGCCTCCGCCAGCGACGCGCGCATTTCGTCCTGCCAGCCGATATCGCCAAGTGCGCGAATGCCATATTCCAGCGCCGGGCCGGCGACAGCCCAAGGTCCGAATTGCATTTCAAGCCGTTGGGCCGTCGGCGCATCGGCAAGCGCAAACCCAAGCCGCAGGCCGGCCAGCCCGAAAAACTTGCCGAAAGAGCGCAGCACGACGATGCCGCCCTGGCCGACATCGCCGGCAAGGCTGTGTTCGCGCGGGCCGACATCCATGAACGCCTCGTCGACGACCAGCAGCCCGCCCTTGGCGCGCAAACCGGCGGCCAGCGCCAGCAGCCGATCGCGCTCGACGATGCGCCCATCCGGGTTGTTCGGATTGACCACGATGGCAAGGTCGGCATTCGCCAGATCAGCGAAATCGCTGACTTCGGTCACCTCGTGCCCCGCGATCGCCGCCGCGCGGGCATGTTCGGCATAGGTCGGCCCCAGCACCAGCGCCCTGCCCGGTGCGACCAGCGAAGCCACGCGCGGCAGCAGGATCTGCGTGCCGGGCGCAGCCACGACGTTGGCAGGCGCCGGCGCGCCGTAGGTACCGGCCGCGATCGCCGTCAGCTCACGCGCCCGCCCTGCTTCCGGCAATCGCGACAGCGAGGTGGCGGGCAGCTCGAAAAGCGGGTAGGAGTGCGGATTGATTCCGGTCGAGAGGTCGACGAAAGGCTGGGGGGCATTGGGGAAAAGCGCCCTTGCCCGGCCGAGACTTCCACCATGGTCCACCGCTCCTTCAAGAAGCTTCATGTCAGTCCTGATCGCTTTCCTGTCATTGGCCGTCGAATCCGCGCTGGGCTACCCCGACTGGCTGTTTCGCGCCATCGGCCATCCCGTGACGTGGTTCGGCAGGCTGATATCCTTTCTCGATCGCAGGCTCAACCGCGCCACTGATCCCGACGCACTGCGTCGCCAACGTGGTGTCCAGGCGCTTCTGGTCATCGTGCTGGTGCCGGCGCTAATTGGCCTGTGCGTGCAGATCCTGCTCTGGTTCGTTCCCCTGGGACTGTTCATCACTGCCCTTCTGGCGACATCGTTCCTGTCACAGCGGAGCCTTTATGAGCATGTCGAGGCCGTCGCCGACGCGCTCGACTCGGGCGGCCTCGACATGGGTCGAGCCGCCGTTTCGCGCATCGTCGGCCGCGATCCCGAAACCCTGGACCGGGCCGGCGTCTGCCGCGCCGCGATCGAGAGCCTGGCCGAGAATTTTTCCGACGGCATCGTTGCCCCCGCCTTCTGGACGGGCGTCGGCGGCCTTGCCGGCGGCGCCGCCTACAAGGCCGCCAACACCGCCGATTCCATGATCGGCCATCGCACGCCGCGCCACGAAGCGTTCGGCAGGGCGGCGGCACGTTTTGACGACTGGATCAATCTGCCTGCCTCGCGGCTGACGGCGCTGCTGATCGTGCTGGCGGCTTTCCTGGTCAAGGGAGCCGATCCCCGCAACGCGTGGGCTGCGGTGCAGCGCGATGCGAAAAAGCACCGCTCGCCCAATGCCGGCTGGCCGGAGGCGGCGATGGCCGGCGCACTCGGCCTGGCGCTCGCCGGGCCGCGCAGCTATGGCGGCGTAACGGTCGACGACGCGTTCATGGGCGAAGGCGGCCGGCGCGAAGCCGAGAGCATCGATATAAGGCGGGCGCTGAAACTCTACCGGGTCGCCGACTACCTGCTGATCGCGCTGTTCGGGTTGGTTTCGCTGCTCGCGATTCTGGCGTTCTAGAACTCTATCCCTTGCTGCGCCTTCACGCCGGCCGCAAAATGGTGCTTGGTCAGCCCCATCTCGGTGACCAGATCGGCCGCCTCGACCAGCGCCGGCTTGGCATTGCGGCCGGTGACGACGACGTGCAGGCCCTCGCGGCGCGCTTTCAGCGCGGCGACCACCTTGTCGAGATCGAGATACTCGTAGCGCAGCGCGATATTGAGTTCGTCGAGCACGACGAGACGGATCGACGGATCGGCCATCAGCTCCAGCGCCTTGGCCCAGGCGGCCTCGGCAGCCGCGATGTCGCGCTTCAGATCCTGCGTCTCCCAGGTGAACCCCTCACCCATCGCGTGCCAGACGACGCGGTCGCCGAACGCAGCGAAGGCCTCCTTCTCACCCGTATGCCATTTGCCCTTGATGAACTGGACGACGCCGACGCGCTTGCCGTAGCCGAGCATCCGCAACGCCAGACCGAAGGCAGCCGTGGTCTTGCCCTTACCCGGACCGGTGTTGACGATCAGCAGCCCCTTTTCAACCGTCTTGCCCGCCACCTCGGCATCCTGCACCGCCTTGCGCTTGGCCATCTTGGCGCGGTGGCGCTCTTCGTCCTTTTCGTCGATGTCGGTCATGTCACTTCACCTTGAGCGGCAGCCCCGCCACCATCAAAAGCACGGTATCGGCAATCGCGGCGACCTGCTGGTTGAGCCGGCCGGCGGCGTCGCGGAACCGGCGTCCCAGCGCATTGTCGGGCACGATCCCTTGCCCGACCTCGTTGGTTACCACGAACCAGGGGCCACGCGGCCGCGACAGCAGCTCAGCCAGCCGCCGGCATTCGGCCTCCACATCATGATCGGCCAGCATGTGATTGGTCAGCCAGAGCGTCAGGCAATCAACAAGCACCGGCTGGTTGTCGGGCAAGGCCTCAAGCGCACCGACAAGGTCGAGCGGTGCATCGATCGTCATCCAGCCTTCACCGCGTCGCGACCGATGCAGCGCGATACGCTGCCGCATCTCGTCGTCATAGGCTTGCGCCGTGGCGATGTAGGCCCATGGCGAAGGCAAGGCCGTCATCAGCGTTTCGGCGTGCGCGCTCTTGCCGGAGCGCGCACCACCGATGATGAAGGTCAGTCTTCCGCGATCAGGCAAAGCTGTCGCGCAGGCTCGTCGCGCGGCCGGTGAAGCGTCCACGCACCACGCCGACGGCAGCGCCGAGCACGAGCCAGAACACCAGGTTGGTCACTGTCACCGCCACCACGAACTGATGGTGCAGGCCTTCCGGGATCGGCGTCTCGAAACTGTCGGGCTGCGGCGCGCCGACAATATGCGGCGCGACGATCAACACCACGCCCAGTATCGCCAGCGGCAGTGATTTGCGGAAGGCGATCAGGGCAAGGCCGATCGCCGTCGCCGCCACCGTTGCCGTCCACCAGATCTGGCGCGGCAGAAGCTCGGCGGCGGGCATGGCCGGCAGTTCCGGCGGCAGGCCGAGACCCGGCGCCAGGGTGAACACGGCAAAGCCGGCCAGTCCCCAGAACACGCCCTGGCGCCAGTTGCCGATGCCGCCCGCGAATTCCGAAACCGCGACCAGGACCAGCGCGAAGCCGATGCCGGTGACGATGTTGGCAAGCACGCTGAAGGCGAAGCGCTCGAAGCCGTCGGCCGGCGCCCAGCCTTCCTCTTCCGCCGGAGCAGCTTCAGCGGCTGCCGGCGCCGCGGAGCTCATGGCGTTGCCCGCCGGGGCGGCAGCGCTCATGGCGTTGTTGTCGGTCGCGGCCGGTGCGGCATGGTCGTGGTGATGGCCGCCGCCCGCCTGTTCGTAGACTTCCGCCTTCAGGATCAGCGGCACGGTGGCATAGGCCTGCATGCAGGCGAGAACGACGCCGGCCACGAGCCCTGCGATCGCCGCGACGAACACGACGTTGCGAAACAGGTTCATGATGTCAAATCCCTATCAGTGGCAGGGAAACGCCATCGAGTGGCGATAGTCGTGCGCGGCATTGTGGACCGCGTCGATATGCGAGAAACCGACAAAGCCGACGACGAAAATGCCGAGCAGCGCCGCGAGCGCGAGCTGCATGAGGCGCGACTGCGAGGAGATGGAGGCGCCGAGGGAGACGGAAGCGGTATTCATGTCTTGTCCTTTCACCCTCCACCCGAGGGCATCGAAGTCAGTTTCCTGTCGCCGGCAGGTCTCCTGGCTCGCGGATCAGCGCCCTTCCCCACCTTCCCGAAGAAAATCTTCAGTGGCATATGGAGAGGACTACCGCACACAGTTGCGGGGGCAGCCACGGCATTGGGCAGCAAATCTGCCCGCACCGCATTCCCTCTTGGCTCCAATCGGAACCGACGACGAAGGTGACTATAGGGAAAATCGCCGCATCCGGCAAACCAAATTCCGACGACGACAAGCGCTTTAGCGCCGTCCGGCCGCCTGCTCCGCTGCAATTGACAATTTCCGTGGCCGGGTGTCGGCTGCCATCCTCACAGGAGGCCAGCCATGCAGCCCGTCCAGAGCCCGCACCCCGCCTATAACGGCCTCACCCGGGCTGAGCCGACATTGCCGTCCTCGGCCTATTGGAATGCAGCGGCCTACCAGCGCGACCTCGACGCCATCTGGTACAGGAACTGGCTGCTCGTCTGCCGTGAAGCTGATCTCGCCCAACCACTGGCTTTCCGCACCTTCCGTGTCGGCACTCAGGAGATCGTCGTGCTGCGCGACGACACCGGCGAACTGCGCGCCTTCCACAACACCTGCCGGCATCGCGGCTCGCAGCTTTGCCAGGAAAGTGCTGGCCGGTTGAAGGCGCGGCTGATCACCTGCCCCTATCACGCATGGTCCTATTCGCTGCGCGGCGATCTCGTACGCGTGCCGTCGAAAACGCTGCCCGACGGTTTCGACAAGGCGGACCATCCGCTCTATCGCGTCGCGCTGTCGGTCTGGCGCGGCTTCGTCTTCGTCAATCTCGCCGAGGATGCGGCCGGTTCGGCGCAATCATCCTTCGACCCGGCCTCCGGCGATCTCGGCAACTGGCCGCTGGAAAGCCTCGTGTCAGGCCATGTGCTGCGCAAGGTGATGGATTGCAACTGGAAGATCTTCTGGGAGAACTTCAACGAATGCCTGCACTGCCCGGGCGTCCACAAGGACCTGTCGCGACTGGTGCCGATCTATGGCCGAGGCCTGATGGGCCGGCACGACGATCCTGAATGGACGCGCCACGCCGATAATGACGCGCCGGAGTTTTCCGGCGGGCTGCGGGCGGGTGCCGAAACATGGTCGCGTGACGGTCAGGCGCATGGGCCGGTCTTTTCGGGCCTGACACCGGCCGAGCGCGCCGCCGGCCAGACCTATGCCACCAGCCTGCCCTCGATGTTCATCGTCGGCCACGTCGACTATGTCAGGTCCGTTCGGCTGGTGCCGCTTGGCCCCGAACAGACCGAGTTGACCGCCGAATGGCTGTTCGCGCCCGACGCGCTCGCCGCCACCGACATCGACAATATCGTCGGCTTCGGCACCCAGGTGCTGGAGGAGGATGCCGCGATCTGCGAGGTCAACCAGAAAGGGCTGCGCTCCATGCGCCACAAGGCCGGCGTGCTGATGCCGGAGGAATACGACCTTCACCGCTTCCACGACTGGGTACGCGAACGGCACGCTGCGCTTGTGCCGTAAGCTTCACAGCGACTTCGGCAGATACCGCCAGGTGACATAGCCGCAGACCGCCGCAAGCAGGCCGAGCGTGACGAAAACCGAGCCGAGGCCGAAAAAGGCCAGCACCACCGAATAGACCAGCGGCGGCGTCAGTTCGGAAAAATCGAGATAGGTGCGGTAGACCGCAGCCATCTGCGCCCGCTCGTAAGAGCGCACGGAGCGCATGAAGGCGGTCGAGCCCAGCGCGTCGAGCGCGATGGTGAAGAAGGCGCCGCAGAGCAGGAAGGCGCCGGTAATGAGTGGCGCGCTTTCGCCGACGGCACCCGCCGCCAGCAGCATCGCCGACATGGCGAAATAGGCAAATGTCATGGTCCTGCGGCCGCCGAAGCGCTTGCCCGCCTTGCCCCAGAAAATCGCCATGAACAAAAGCGCGTTGCCCGCCGAAACCAGAATGCCGCCGGCCAGTTCGCCCTCACCGGTGATGACCATGAACAGCGGTCCGTAGACGAAGAAGGTCGTCCAGAAGCAGGAGCGGCCGAAGGCGATCAGCCAGGCCAGCCTCAGCCTCGGCTGCGCGACGAAGCGACCGATATTGGCGAGCGGGTTGACCGGGCGCGTCTTGCCCGGCCGGATCGAGGGATTGTCGCCGAGCCGGTAGGTCCAGAACAACGCCAGCAGGGCCAAGGCGAATACGGCGACCGCGCCATGCGCGGCATAGATGCCGAAGCGCGTGTAGAGAAAGATGCCGAGCGTCGGCCCACCCGTCCAGGCAAACATCGACCACGCCATGCGCAGCGATTCGGCCTGCATGAAATCGGTCTTGCGGATGTGGTCCATGATATAGAGGTTGAGCGTGATCGACAGCGCGCTGGCGCCCATGACACGGCACAGCATGCCGGCCAGTTGCCCGGCGAGCGTATGCGTGACGAAGAACAACGAGCCGATCGCCAGCAGGCAGGCGCCCGCCGTGTAGACCCAGCGCCGGGCGAAGCGCTGGATCAGCATCGGCATGAACAAGGTCACCGACAGGCCGAGCATCGCCACAATGGTGTAGAGGATCGAGACGATCTGCTCGTTGTGGAGGATCTCGTAGGCCTGGATCGGGATGACGCTCGACACCGTGGCGCGAGCGAAGGATTCGACCGCGTAGAGCGAGGCGAAGGTGCGCGCATCCGCGGCCTTGAGGGCCGGTAGCCAGATCGGATGGCGCACATGCGTGGACATTGCTTCCCCAAAGCAGAATCACTGGCCAAATCTGCGGCCATCATTTCGCGGCCGGTAACAGGAAACCGACGTGCCCCGGTTAAAACGAAGCCGGTCAAAGGCTTTCCGCTGCTGGCCTAAAGGCGCGCCTGACACAGCGCCGGCTGACCGTCCGTATCGAAGCTCACGGCCTTCTTTTGTCCGGCGTAACCGTGATAGTCCTCGTGCGGGGCTGAATCAGATCGCGAGACCATGAGCATCCAGACGCCGACCATGCCCGCCGCGGAGTTGCCGAAGACCAAGCGCATCGTCGCCATCGACATGCTGCGCGGCATCGCGCTGATCGCCATGGCGAGCTACCATTTCACCTGGGACCTGGAATTCTTCGGCTACACCGATCCCGGCCTGACCGCCTTCGGCTGGTGGAAGTTCTATGCTCGCTGCATCGCCTCGACCTTCCTGTTCCTGGTCGGCGTCAGCCTGTATCTCGCCCATGGCAAAGAGATCCGCTGGAGCGGCTTCTGGAGACGCTTTGCCATGGTCGCCGGAGCGGCGATCGCCATTTCGGTCGCCACCCGTATCGCCACGCCGGACGGGTGGATCTTCTTTGGCATCCTGCACCAGATCGCGCTGGCGAGCCTGCTTGGGCTGGCATTCCTGCGTCTGCCGGCGCTGCTCACACTGCTGATCGCCGCGGTGGTCATCGCCATTCCCTTCTATTTTCGGCTGGAATCGTTCGATCACCCCTGGCTGTGGTGGGTCGGCCTTTCCGCGGTCAACCCGCACTCCAACGACTATGTCCCGTTGTTCCCGTGGTTCGGTGCGGTGCTTGTGGGCCTCGGAGCGACCAAGCTCGCCTCCGGCTTCGGCGCCTTGGCGCGCCTGGCGGATGTGGCACCCGGGCGCTGGTCCTACCCGCTGGTCTTCATCGGCCGGCATAGCCTGGCCTTCTACCTGATCCATCAGCCGCTGCTGATCGGCAGTGTCTGGTTGTTCTCGCAAGTAATGCCGGCCAAGGTCGAAACCCCGCAGGTGAACTTTCTCAAGACCTGCCAGATCTCGTGCGAACAGCAGCGCGACAGCAAGTTCTGTTCGAGCTATTGTGGGTGCATGCTGGACACGCTGGAGGGCGAGGCCACGCTTGATCGGCTCTACAAAAACGACCAGACCGCCGAATGGAGAGCGCATCTGGCGGATCTCGCCGGCACCTGCACGGCCCAGACCGACAGCAAGATGACGGAGGAAGGTGTCGAATGACCGAGACCCCGCCCAAACCTGGGCTGATACCGTGGCCGCCGCTGATCTACATCGCCGCCATCGCCATCAGCATCGCGCTCGGCCTGCTCTTTCCCCTGCCCTGGATCGGCGACCTCCTGGGCGACCTCCTCTACGCGGCCGGCTGGGTGGCGCTGTTCGGCGTCGCCGCACTCTGGTTCACCGCCATCCGCACCATGACGCGGGCCAAGACCACGCTCAACCCCAACGCCGTGCCGGACCATCTCGTCACCTCGGGTCCATTCGGCGTCAGCCGCAACCCGATGTATCTCGCCAACACGCTGCTGTTGATCGGCGTTGCCTTCATCTCCGGGATCGTCTGGTTCCTGCCGCTCGCCTTCATCGCCGCCTTCGTCACGCAGAAGGTCGCGGTGGAAAAGGAAGAAAAGATGCTGGCGGCAAAGTTCGGCAAGAAATACCGCGACTATGCCAAACGAGTGCGGCGCTGGATTTGAGCATCTGAATGCCGGCTGCCAGAGCCATATCGGGAAGATGACAGTTTCCGATTTGTGGCGGAGACCAACAATTTGTCGACGTCGGCGCCGTCCCTCACCTGCCGACCGGCATCCTCTCCCGTATAGTGACGGGGAGAGGAGCGCTGTCATCGGCGGTTTCGCCAATCGCCAATGTTGCAGGAAGGAGGCCGAGATTACGGCCAGCCCCCTTCTCCCGTCACTATACGGGGAGAAGTGCCCGGGAAGGCCGCTACGTGTTCACGCCCAGCTCGACCAGCCGCTCGACGCAGGATTCCTCGGCCTGATCGAGTTCGGCCAATGTCTCCTCGAGGTCGCGACGCTTTTGCCTCAGATCCTCGCGCTTTTCCTCGATGCGCTTGATCATCAGCTTCAGCTGGCCGACCTCGCCAGGCGGCTCCTTGTACATCTGGATGATTTCGCGGATCTCGTTGATCGAGAAGCCGAGCCGTTTTCCGCGCATGATCTGCCGGATCAGGTGTCGGTCGGATGGACGAAACAGCCGCGTGCGGCCCCGCCGCACCGGCTGCACCAGCCCCTCGTCCTCGTAGAAGCGCAAGGTCCGCGTCGACACGTCGAATTCGCGCGTCAGCTCGGTGATCGAATAATATTCCCGCATTCTCACCCCATAGCCGGAGATTGGCGATTGCTGCTCTCCGTCCGCCGCAGACCTGCCGGAATCGGCCGCAGTCTGCCTGTCGCCGAGCCTCGCACGGCATTTACGTAAAAGTCAATTGAGCCGGATCAACGGACGCCGAACCACCACGTGGCAAGGCCGAGAAAAGCGAAGAAGCCAACGACGTCGGTGACCGTGGTGACGAAGACCGCCGAAGCGACCGCGGGATCGACCTTGAAGCGGTCGAGCAGCAGCGGGATCAGGATGCCGGCAAGAGCCGCAACGAACATGTTGATGATCATGGCCGCGGCGATGATGCCTCCCAGATTGGCATCGCGGAACCAGACGGCGGCGACGATGCCGATCAGTATGGCGAAAACGATGCCGTTGATGAAACCGACGCCCATCTCGCGACGGATGATGCGGCCGGCATTGTAGATGTCGAGATCCCTTGTCGCCAGCGCCCGCACGGTAACGGTCATGGTCTGCGAGCCGGCATTGCCGCCCATGCCGGCCACGATCGGCATCAGCACGGCAAGCGCCACGATGCGCTCGATCGTATGGTCGAACAGGCCGATCACCGATGCCGCGAGGAAGGCGGTCAGGAGATTGACAAGCAGCCATGGAACACGCGAACGCGAGGTCGAAAAGATGCTGTCGGAAAGCTCTTCGTCGCCGACGCCGCCCATGCGCAGGAGATCTTCCTCGGCTTCCTGCTGGATGACGTCGACGACGTCGTCGATGGTCAGCACGCCGACCAGCCGCTCGTTCTCGTCGACGACGGCGGCCGACAGAAGGTCATATTGCTCGAACTCCCGCGCGGCCTCTTCCTGGTCCATCGTGGCCGGAATGGCATGCCGCGTCTCATGCATGACCTCCTCGACCTTGACCGAGCGCTTGGTGCGCAGGATCTGGTCGAGGTCTATGGCGCCAAGCAGCTTGAAGCTCGGGTCGATGACGAAGATCTGGCTGAAGCGGTCGGGAAGGTTCTTGTCCTCGCGCATGTAGTCGATGGTCTGGCCGACGGTCCAGAACGGCGGCACCGCGACGAACTCCGTCTGCATGCGCCGCCCGGCGGTCTCCTCGGGGTAGTCGAGCGAGCGACGGAGCCTGATCCGCTCGGTAAACGGCAGCTGCGACAGGATCTCGTCCTGGTCCTCCGGTTCGAGGTCCTCGAGGATGTAGACAGCGTCGTCGGAATCGAGTTCCTGCACCGCCTGGGCAATCTGCGCGTTGGGCAGATTGTCGACGATGTCCATGCGGATCGCCTCGTCGACCTCGGTCAGCGCGGAAAAATCGAAGTCGGCCCCCAAAAGCTCGACAAGGGCGCGCCGCTGGTCGGGATGCAGCGCCTCGATCAGGTCGCCCATTTCCGACTGGTGCAGGTCGTCGACCTCACGCTTGAGCGTGAGCGTATCGCGGTCGGCGATCGCCGCGCCGATCTGGGCGAGAAAGGACGAAAGGATAGCGCCGTCCTCACCGTAGATGTCGGCGTGGTGTTCGTCAGCGATCCCAGCGCCGGTCGTCCGTTCGTCCTGGCCTTCCACCAGCGCCTCCCGCCATTGCAATCCTGGAAAAGGTGCGTCTCAGGTCTAGAACATCGGACCCGAAAGTGGAAACCGGTTTCGGGAAAATCCGACGCTCAAAAAGAAACTGGCGTAACGCGCGGGAATATCAAACGAAATGCGCGGTGCCGTAGGGCTGGAGGTGCCGCTACAAATGAGATTCTGGGAAGAGAGAATGGTGCGGTCGAGAAGACTCGAACTTCCACGGGTTGCCCCACAGCGACCTCAACGCTGCGCGTCTACCAATTCCGCCACGACCGCACGTGGTAGGAGCCGGAACCGACCGGCTCGCGGCGTGTAGCAAATCGTTTCCGGCGAAACAAGTGCGCCCCGAGCATTTAATCGCTGGGAATTGCCATAACGGATCAAAGCGCCAAAATGCACCGCGAACTGGACGTTTCGGCCCGATATCGCCATATGGAGTACAACAAGAGACACCCCATGCCAGAACGCAGCCAGATCGCCACGTCGTTCCTGCCTTTGCCCGGTTCGGCGCCCGTCGAATGGGCGATCGAGCCCGGCCTCACCGCCTACCCCGAAGCGCTCGCCTTCATGGAGGCGCGCGCCGAAGCGATCCGCAGCGGAGCCGCCGGCGAGATGGTCTGGCTGGTCGAGCATCCGCCCCTCTATACCGCCGGCACCAGTGCGCGCAGCGAGGACCTGATCGACGCCAACCGGTTCCCGGTGTTTTCGGCCGGCCGCGGCGGCGAATACACCTATCATGGGCCGGGCCAGCGCGTCGCCTACGTCATGCTCGACCTGAAACGCCGCCGCGAGGATGTGCGCGCCTTCGTCGCCGCCCTCGAACAATGGATCATCGGCACGCTGGCCGCCTTCAACGTCAATGGCGAGCGCCGTGAGGATCGCGTCGGCGTCTGGGTGGTGCGGCCCGATCGCCCTGCCCTGCCGGACGGCTCTGCCGCCGAAGACAAGATCGCCGCCATCGGTATTCGGCTCAGGCGCTGGGTGAGTTTTCACGGCATCGCCATCAATGTCGAGCCGGACCTCGGCCATTTCAGCGGTATCGTGCCGTGCGGCGTGCAGGACCACGGCGTCACCAGCCTCGTCGATCTCGGGCTGCCGGTGACGATGGCCGATCTCGATCTGGCGCTGAAATCAGCGTTCGAGGACGTCTTCGGCCCGGCTACGGCCTTACCGTTGGAAACAGTCCGCGAGGCCGGCTGAACGCTTCCCAGACAGCTCAGATCAGCCGTGCCGACGCCCAGAGCACTCCATAGCCGTGGATGACGAACACCGCCAGCAGCGCGCCGGCGATGACGAAACGGTCGGCTGTGCGGATCGGCTTCAGTTCGTGGCGCGGCTTCACTCCGCTGCCCGCTGTCAGAAGGCTGAGGATTGCAAAGACCGCGCCGGCCGCGAGCAGAAAGCCAATGGAAAAGCCGGCCTGCCAGCCAAGCGTCAGGAAAGCCGAGAGCAGGAAGAAGGAGGCCAGCGCCAGCGCGACCGGCCCTGGGCAGATTTGGCGCAGCACCTGGCCGCCATCGAATTTCCACACCGGCACCAGATTGGCGATGTTGAACAGGGCGGCACAGCCCGCCAGTGTCGCCAGCAATGTCGCGGTAAGCCAGTACCCTTCCGCGCTTGCAAACGTACTGCCCATCATCGCCAACGGCACCAGGAAAGCAGAGAACCCGGCGCCCATCAGCGCCACGAACGCGACTTCGAAACGGCTGTCATAGGGCCGGCCGCCAATGGCGACGCCGCCGAGGAGCGGGATGAAGATCATGCGCGCCCTGCGATGGCCCATCAGGCGGAATGCCGCCATGTGGCCGAGCTCGTGCAGGGCGACAACGGAAGTCAGGATCGCGGCCAGCGCCAGCCCGCCGCGGTGAAGCCCGAAGAACGGCCACAGGATGAATGCCGACAGAGCGGCGAAGCCGAGCTGGCTCAGCGGATGTTCGAACCAGCCGCCCTTGCGATACCGCCCTGTCCTTGCCCAGCCATCCAGCTTGGCGAGTTCGCGGCGCATGGCGAAATAGCGGAACACCAGGAATGCCACGCCGCGGTAACGGTCGGTCTGGGTGAGCGTCACCCGGGTGGCCTCGCCAATCGAGACCAACTGCGCGGTTTCCCGATAATGCGCCCAGAAAGACGGATCGAGCGCCGTGTCCTCGATGACGCGCATCGAAAAGCACCTGCCGTGCACGACATTCTCGAGCAGGGCCTTGCGTTCGATCGGCAGGCCGTCCCGGCCCTCCCAGGACATTCTGGTGCGGACCAGTCCCTCGCCCAGCATCTCTGCCGAGAGGATTTCGCCGGACCAGCCGGCATTGCTCCCGAGCGGCCACAGCGCCTGCCACAGGCGCTGCCGGTCTGCCGCGACCGTGCGGCTGAGCCTGATGGTGCGCAAACCAAGCGGCACGCTCATCAGGAGAAAAATCAGCCCGAGATTGCTGGCCACGAGGAAGGCGGTGACGATGGGCGACACGCGGCGCTCCTGCTTTCAGGAGCGATACCCTAGCGCCATGGCGGCAAGAAAGGCTTAACGGCAAAGCGGACTTTCGCCCGCCGTAACAGCGACGGCAGACACCGTCACCTCACATGGCTCCGATCCAGATCGCCATGGAAATGAGGAAGGTGCTCATGCAAACCAGCGAGACGACATCCTGAACCAGATCGGTCATAACTCTCTCCCGTTGTTGATATGTTCGCAATTTGTTCTAATTTTGTTTCAAAGTCAACGAGCAGAATCCGCCCGCAGCCGGAATTTTTGAGCGATCAAACCGGCACGGTTAAGAAAAGGTTGACGGCGCGGGACCATCAACAGGTCAGGAAGATGTCGGCGACGCTATCGTCCCTTGGCGTATGGGATGAGCGCCTGCTTGCACTCAATCTTAGTCGAGACAATAGTGGGTAAGCTGTCCGGCTACCGAGTGATGGACGTGGGGCAACACGAAGGCGCCAATCAAGCTGATCGCTGGCGAAAGCGCATGAGACAAGGCCGCCGGTGGCGCCTCTCGCGCAACTTTGTAACCTGGCTGCTCATCCTGGTGATGATCGCGATCTCATCCACCCTGATCGCACTGAAGGCTCATTGGCGGTTCTGATCCTGAGGGACTCCCGGAGAGATCAGTATCCCTGACGGTAAACCAAACTCGCGGAAATCTCGCTGTACGTTGTTAAGGTTAGAGCGGCACCACTTTGCCCTCTGCCAGGGTGACGCGCCGGTCCATGCGCTCTGCCAGCTGGTGATTATGGGTGGCGATCAGCGCCGCGAGGCCTGATTGTCGCACCAATGCCTCCAGCGCCTCGAACACATAGGAAGCGGTCACCGGGTCGAGATTGCCGGTGGGCTCGTCCGCCAGCAGCACCAGCGGCGCATTGGCGACCGCGCGTGCGATTGCCACGCGCTGCTGCTCGCCGCCCGACAGTTCGGACGGCCGGTGCGATGCGCGCTTGCCGATCTGCATGTAGTCGAGCAGCTGCGCCGCGCGCTCGGCTGCCTCCTTGCGCGGCAACCCTTTGATGAGCTGCGGCATCATGATGTTTTCCAGCGCCGAAAACTCCGGCAGCAGGTGGTGGAACTGGTAGACGAAGCCGACATCGTTGCGGCGGATCGAGGTGCGCTCGTCGTCCGATAGCCGGCCGCAGGCCCGGCCGGAGAGAATCACGTCGCCGGCATCGGGCCGTTCCAGGAGCCCTGCCGTATGCAGCAGCGTCGATTTGCCGGTGCCGGACGGCGCCACCAGCGCCACCATCTCGCCGCGCTTCAGCGAGAAATCCGCGCCGTTCAGGATGGTGAGCTTGCGCGGCCCCTGAACATAGTGCCGCTCGACGCTCTTCAACTCGATAATGGCCTGCGCCATCACTCGTACCTCAGCGCTTCGACCGGATCGAGGCGGGCCGCCCGCCATGCCGGAAACAACGTCGCCAGGAAGGACAGGCCGAGCGCCATGATGACGACATAGGTCGTCTCGCGCGGATCCATCTTCGCCGGCAACTGGCTGAGGAAATAGAGCTCCGGATTGAACAGCACCTTGCCGGTCATCCAGGAGAAGAACTCGCGGATCGATTCGATGTTGAGGCAGATGACCACGCCGAGCAGCACGCCGGCGATGGTGCCGGTGACGCCGATCGCCGCGCCCGTCATGAGGAAGATGCGCAGGATGGCACCGCGCGAGGCGCCCATGGTGCGCAGGATGGCGATGTCGTGCCCCTTGTCCTTCACCAGCATGACCAGCCCGGAGATGATGTTGAGCGCCGCCACCAGAACGATCAGGGTCAGGATCATGAACATGACGTTGCGCTCCACCTGCAGGGCGGAAAAGAAGGTCTCGTTGCGCTGCCGCCAGTCGACGAGGTCGATGGGTCGCTGCGCCGCCTCTTCCACCTTCGGTTTCAGCGCGTCGACGTCATCGGGATTGTCGACATAGATCTCGATCGTCTGGGCTCGCCCATCCATGTTGAAATAGAGCTGCGCTTCCGAGAACGGCATATAGACGATGGAACTGTCATATTCCGACATGCCGACCTCGAAGATCGCCGCGATCTTGTAGCCCTTCATGCGCGGCGTCGTGCCGAGCGGCGTCACGTCGCCGTCCGGCGAGATCAGGGTGATCGTGTCGCCGAGCGCCAGGCCGAGATTCTCCGCCATGCGCTTGCCGATGGCGACACCCTCGCCCGTGTCGAAATCGGCGATCGAGCCTTGCTTGATATTGCTGGCGACAATGGCGATCTTGCCAAGGTCCTCGCCCCTGATGCCGCGTACCAGCGCGCCCGAGCCGCCGCCGATATTGCCTTGCGCCAGCACCTGGCCGTCGATCAGCGGAATGGCGTATTTCACGCCGGCCACGCCGTTGATGCGGCCGGCGACCTGCGCATAGTCCTCAAGCGGCGAATCCAGCGGCTGCACGATCAGATGGCCGTTGACGCCGAGAATGCGGGTGAGCAGCTCGGCCCTGAACCCGTTCATGACGGCCATCACCACGATCAGCGTCGCCACCCCCAGCATGATGCCGAGGAAGGAGATCGAGGCGATGACCGAGATTACCGTCTCCTTGCGTCGCGAGCGCAGATAACGCCACGCCACCGTGCGTTCGAAGATGGAAAACGGTCCGGCGCCTGCCGGTCTCGCTGCCGCCGCCTCGCTCATGCGGCGGCACCGAAGCGTTTTTTCGCATCGGCGATCGGCAGCGTCACGCGCTCGCCGGTCTTGCGGTTCTTGATCTCGACCTCGCCGGCGGCCACGCCGCGCGGTCCGACGATCACCTGCCAGGGCAGGCCGATCAGGTCGGCGGTGGCGAACTTGCCGCCCGGCCGCTGGTCGGTATCGTCATAGAGCACATCCTTGCCGGCGGCGGTGAAAGCTGCGTTGAGCTCATCGCAGACGCGGTCGCAGTCGGCGTCGCCCACCTTCATGTTGATCAGGCCGATATCGAACGGCGCCACCGCTTCCGGCCAGATGATGCCGTTCTCGTCATGGCTGGCCTCGATGATCGCCGCGACCAGCCGCGACGGGCCGATGCCGTAGGAACCGCCGGAGGCGAAATGATCCTTGCCGTCGGGCCCGGTCACCTTGGCACCCATCGGCTTGGAGTATTTCTCGCCGAAATGGAAGATATGGCCGACCTCGATGCCGCGCGCCGAAACCTTGTCGCTGTCGGGAACCTCAGCCCAGGCTCCTTCGTCATGCATTTCGTCGGTGGCCGCGTAAGGCGTCGTCCAGGTCTTGACGATGCCGGATATCTCGGCGTCGTTGGAGAAATCGGTGTCGGCTCCGGGCACGCCGAGCGAAAGATAGTCGCGATGGCAAAACACCTGGCTTTCGCCGGTGTCGGCCAGGATGATGAATTCATGGCTGAGATCGCCGCCGATCGGGCCGGTGTCGGCCCGCATCGGGATCGCCTGTAGGCCCATGCGGGTGAAGGTCCGGAGATAGGACACGAACATCCTGTTGTAAGCGGCTCTCGCGCCTTCGAAGTCGAGGTCGAAGGAGTAGGCATCCTTCATCAGGAATTCCCGGCTGCGCATGACGCCGAAGCGCGGCCGCACCTCGTCGCGGAACTTCCACTGGATATGGTAGAGGTTGAGCGGCAGATCCTTGTAGGACTTAACATAGGCGCGGAAGATCTCGGTGACCATTTCCTCGTTGGTCGGCCCGTAGAGCATGTCGCGGTCCTGGCGGTCCTTGATGCGCAGCATCTCCTTGCCATAGTCGTTATAGCGGCCGCTTTCGCGCCACAGATCGGCCGACTGGATGGTCGGCATCAGGATTTCCAGCGCGCCGGCGCGGTTCTGCTCCTCGCGGATGATCTGGCAGACCTTGTCCAGGACCCGCTTGCCCAGCGGCAGCCAGGAAAAACTGCCCTGCCCCTGCTGGCGGATCATGCCGGCGCGCAGCATCAGCCGATGCGAGACGATCTCCGCCTCGCGCGGATTCTCTTTGAGGATGGGCAGGAAATAGCGCGACAGACGCATGGACTGGTCCGTGAATGAGGAGGCCGCGCCAGAATCGGTGCGACGCAGGCTTGCTTGCCCCGGCTTCATAGCCATTTCATGGCGCAATGGGAACCCGGGCGCATTGACCCGGAAATCGGAAATTCAGCTTACGAACGGCGTGGCGCGCGGAAGGAAAAGGTTTTGAGCACCCCTCGCGCGCGCCGCGAATGCTGGACGATCGAAGGAGCCACGGTTGCATAAAACACCCTGCTGATGGTTTCCCAAGCAAAGGCTGCCACACTATTGTGCAGTGCAGCACGAGAATGCCCGTTTCAAGGCAAAATTCTTCGTGACATTTTCATTTCCGTTGGGCTAATGTGCCCCGATAACCGAGAGAGCAGAGAAAAATCTGTTCTCCTACGCGGTCAAAGTCTTGGGAGGATGCGATCTAGGCGCGGTTACTCGCTGCCGCCGGAAACCGGAAACAGATCGGACGCGTTTAAATTGCAAGGCCTTGTGCCTTGCATTTTTTTTGTGCAATCATCTGCTTAGCGCAATGCGTTGCCAAACCACCTTACCCCCGCGTCATGACTTTTGAAGCCTGAACGGATGCGCCGACGCCGAATGGCGGCGCGGCCTCGCCCGAAGCGCAAAAGCCCGATTTGAATGCTGCTATTTTGCCGTGGCCTGGCCGAATTCCGGCACGATGTGCGGGATGTCGTTGAGGCTGTATCCCAGCCCGTGCGTCAGGCCGTAGAAAATGCCCATGAGCACCGCCGTGGCGACGGTGGTGCGGATCACCGCACGCAGCATATGTGGCCCACGCGGCGCGCTCGGCACCGTGCCCAGCGTCACGTCACGATCGTCATCCTGCGTCCTGACGCTGAACGGCAGAACGGCAAACAGCACCACCCACCAGGTCGCGAAGAACAGTGCGGTGAACGAAACCCAGCTCATGATTGCTCCAGTTCGATCAGCGTGCCGAAGAAATCCTTCGGATGCAGGAACAGCACAGGCTTGCCATGCGCGCCTGTCTTCGGCTTGCCGTCGCCCAGCACCCGGGCGCCAGCGGCCTGGAGCCGGTCGCGCGCGGCAAGGATGTCGTCGACCTCGTAGCAAAGATGGTGCATGCCGCCCGACGGGTTCTTCTCGAGGAAAGCCGCGATCGGCGAACCCTCGCCGAGCGGCTCCAGCAACTCGATCTTGGTGTTGCCGACATTGACGAACACCACGGTGACGCCATGCCCGGGCAGCGCCTGCGGTTCGCTGACCTCGGCTCCGAGCGTGTCGCGATAGGAAGCGACAGCCGCAGCCAGATCCGGCACCGCGAGCGCGACATGATTCAGGCGTCCAAGCATAGAGCGCTCCGCTTTAGGGGAGTAAGGCAGTAGGGAAACAAGACAGAAGAAAAGCAACGGCTCATTCTCCCTACTCCCCTACTGCCTTATTCCCCTATTCGTCACCGCGTGACGAATACAGTCACCAGCGGTTTCTTGCCCCAGGCTTCGTTGGCGGCGCCGCGTACGGCACGGCGTACCGCCTCCTGCACCAGGTCGAGGTCTTTTCGGCGCTGACGGGGGATGGAGTCCACCGCGCCGATTGCCGCATCGATCATCAGGTCCTCCAGCGTCTCGCCCCTGGCATCGGCCTCTGCAACGCCGATTGCGACCAGATCGGGATCGCCAGCGAGCTCATACTTCTCGTCCAGCACCACATTGACCGCGACATGGCCGGCAAAGGACAGTTTACGACGGTCGCGAATGCCCATCGCCTGGTCGGTGCCGATCAACCTGCCGTCCTTGTAGATGCGGCCGAACGGCACCTGGTCGATGATCGTGGCAGGGCCGGGAGCGAGCCGCAGCATGTCGCCGTCGCGCACCTGCGCCACCTGGCCGATGCCCGACGTCGACATCAGCGAGCCCTGCGCCACCAGATGCGCGGCCTCGCCATGCACGGGGACGCCGATCTGCGGCCGTACCCATTCATACATCTTGCGCAATTCACTGCGCCGCGGGTGGCCGGAGACATGCACCAGCGCATCGCCGTCCTCGATGATCTTGATGCCGAGATCGACCAGGCGGTTCTTGATTTCGAGGATCGCCTTCTCGTTGCCGGGAATTGTGCGCGAGGAAAACACCACCGTGTCGCCGGCGGTCAGCGACACCGACTTCATCTCGTCGCGAGAAAGCTTGGCAAGGGCCGCCAGCGGCTCGCCCTGGCTGCCGGTGCAGATGACAACCAGGTTTTCGCGCGGAATGAAGCCGAAATCCTCCTCGGCGATGAACTCCGGCAGACCGTCCATGTAACCGAGTTCGCCGGCGACATCGATGACGCGCTTCAGCGAGCGGCCGAGCACCAGGCACTGGCGGCCGGCATCGCGCGCCGCCTTGGCGATGGAAACGATACGGCCGACATTGGAGGAGAAGGTGGTGACGGCGACGCGGCCCTTGGCGGCCTGGATAACCCCTTTCAGCCCCTCGCCGACCGCGACTTCCGATGGCGATTCGCCTTCGCGCATCGCATTGGTCGAATCGCAGACCAGCGCCAGCACGCCCTTGTCGCCATAGGCGCGGAACCGCGCTTCGTCGGTCTTGGGTCCGATCGTCGGCGCCGGGTCGATCTTCCAGTCGCCGGTGTGAATGACGGTGCCTGCCGGCGAAGTGATGGCCAGCGACATCGGTTCGGGAATCGAATGCGCGACCGGGATCGCCTCGATTTCAAACGGACCGACGGTGAATTTTTCGCCCGCGCGGTAGATGGTCAGCGGGATCTTCGGCGCGCCCTGCTCGCCCTGGCGCTTGGCTTCCAGCAGCCCGGCGCTGAACGGCGTCATCCACACCGGCGCCTTGAGCCTCGGCCAGATATCGAGCAGCGCGCCATAGTGGTCCTCATGCGCATGGGTGATCACGATGCCGCGCAGGTTGGCGATGTTCTCCTCGATGAAGCGCGTGTCGGGCAGGATCAGGTCGACGCCCGGATGCGCCGCGTCGGGAAAGGTGACGCCGACATCGATGACGATCCACTCGCGCGCGCTCGGCGGGCCATAGCCGTAGAGAGCGAAGTTCATACCGATCTCGCCGACGCCGCCCAGCGGCACGAAGACGAGTTCGGCGTTTTCCGCTTTCGCCATGATTTTTTCCTTCCTGGCCCTCAGGCCAAGCCATTGAAGCAATTCCGCGAAAAGTCTGTAACGGTTTCCGTCTGGAATTGCGCAAAAACAAAACTATGCCCGGGCGGATGCGACCGCGCCGAAATGCACATCGCCGGCGGCGATCGTCAAAACCCGGCCCTCATCGTCGCGGATCACGAAACGGCAGTCCTCGTCAATGGTCTCGAACACCCCGCGCACCACATTACCGTCAATTCTGACAGCAACCTCGCCGCCAAGCCCTGCCGCGCGTGCCAGCCAGCGTCGCCTGACGGCGGCAAGTCCGCGCCCGTCGTCCCACAGGCGGGCATTCTCGCTCCAGGCATCCGACAGCGCCAGGAACAGCGTTTCGGCATCGCATGCCGCACCCAATGCGTGAAGCGACGTCGCGGGATACGGCAAATCCTCAGGGTATGCCACAACATTGACGCCGATGCCGACCGCCACCGCGAAACGGCCGCCGTCCAGCATGGCCGATTCCAGCAAGATACCGGCGAGCTTGGCGCCGGAGGCGAGCACGTCGTTCGGCCATTTCAGCTCGAAACGGTTCTTGCCTTCACTGCCGCCGTCGAGGCCGATGGCGATCCGGCCCTTCGGCACCACGGCGTCGAGCGCATCGGCCAGCGCCAGGCCGGCGACGAAACCGAGCGTCGCGGCGAGTCGAAGCTCGCCCCCGGTGAGGACGAGCAGCGTCGCCGCCAGATTGCCCTCGGGTGTCGCCCAGACGCGGCCGCGCCGCCCGCGCCCGCTTTCCTGTTTCTTGGAAACGACCCACAATCTACCGGGGTCGCCCGCCCGGGCATGATCCAGCGCCAGCGCATTGGTGGAGCCGACACTGTCATGCGCCTCCAGCCGGAACCCTTCCGACGCCGAGGTTGGAGCCAGCCGAAATGCCATCCCGTCAGAAAAATGTCTTGGCGGCGGCTTCGGCATAGGTGCCGATCGGCCCGCCGACCAGCACATAGAACAGCACGAAAGCGCCGGAGACACCGAGTACGAGGCGCAATTCACTGGCCATCGGCACGAAGCCGCCGACCGGTTCGTCGAACCACATGATCTTGATGATGCGCAGGTAATAATAGGCGCCCACTACCGAGGCCAGCACGCCGATGATCGCCAGCGCGTAGAGGTTGGCATTGATGGCGGCGAGAAAGACGTACCACTTTCCCCAGAAGCCGGCGAGCGGCGGGATGCCGGCCAGCGAGAACATCAGGATGGTCAGGATCGTCGCCATGATCGGGTTGGTCGAGGACAGGCCTGCCAGGTCGCTGATCTGCTCGACATTGCCTTCCTTGCGCCGCATGGCGAGGATGAAGGCGAAGGTACCGAGCGTCATCACCAGATAGATCAGCATGTAGATTGCGACGCCGCGCACGCCGGCCTGGCTGTTGGCGGCAAGGCCAACCAGCGCGTAGCCCATATGGCCGATCGAGGAATAGGCCATCAGGCGCTTGATGTTGGTCTGGCCGATCGCCGCGAAAGAGCCGAGCGCCATCGAAGCGATCGAGATGAAGACGATGATCTGCTGCCAGTCGGAAGCGATCGGCTTGAACGCGCCCATGGTGACGCGCACGATCAGCGCCATAGCCGCCATCTTGGGTGCCGCCGCCAGGAAGGCCGTCACCGGTGTCGGCGCGCCCTCATAGACGTCGGGCGTCCACATGTGGAACGGCACCGCCGAGATCTTGAAGGCGAGGCCGGCCAGCACGAAGACCAGGCCGAAGACGAGGCCAAGCTGGCGCTCACCGCCGCCCAGCGCCGTCGCGATCTCCTGGAAGCCGGTGTTGCCGGTATAGCCATACACCAGGCTGATACCGTAGAGCAGCATGCCCGACGACAGCGCGCCGAGGACGAAGTACTTCAGGCCCGCCTCGGTCGAGCGCAGATTCTCGCGGTTGATCGCGCACAAGACATAGATCGCCAGCGACTGCAGCTCGAGGCCGAGATAGAGCCCGATCATGCCGTTGGCCGAGATCATCAGCATCATGCCGAGCGTGCACAAAAGGATCAGCACCGGATATTCGAACTTGTCGAACCGCTCCGCCTTGGCAAAGCGCATCGACATGATCAACGTCACCGCCGAGCCCACCAGCGCCAGCAGCTTCATGAAGCGGGCGAAGGAATCCTGGATGAAGGCATTGCCGTAGGCACTGCCCTGCCCGGTGGAGAAGATCAGCCAGGCGCCCGATATCACCAGCACGGCGACGGCAAGGCCGGTCACGGTGTTGGCGGTGTTGGCGCGCGAGTAGGCCCCGACCATCAGCAGCGCGAGCGCGCCGATGGCAAGGATCAGCTCGGGCGTCGAGAGCGACAGGCTGGAGAGAAGGTCCGGCGTCATGGTTCGCAAAACCCCTGGGTCAGTTCGCCGCCGCGGTCTGCGCGGCGCCGATGGATGCGGTGACATTGGTGACGAGCGACTTGACCGACTGGGCCGTCGCGTCGAAGACGGGAGCGGGATAGACGCCGAAGAAGATGACCAGCACGACCAGCGGATAGATGATCGCCTTCTCGCGTGTCGACAGATCGAGCAGGCCCTTGAGGCTGTCTTTGGTCAGCGCGCCGAAGATCACCCGGCGGTAGAGCCAAAGCGCGTAGGCCGCCGACAGGATGACGCCTGTGGCGGCGAAGAACGCCACCCAGGTATTGACCCGGAACACGCCGAGCATAGTCAGGAACTCGCCGACGAAGCCTGACGTGCCCGGCAGGCCGACATTGGCCATGGTGAAGATCAGGAACACGGTGGCGTATTTCGGCATGTTGTTGACCAGGCCGCCATAGGCGGCGATCTCACGCGTGTGCATGCGGTCGTAGATGACGCCGACGCACAGGAACAGCGCGCCCGAGACCAGGCCGTGGCTGAGCATCTGGAAGATCGCGCCCTGCACGCCTTCCTGGTTCATGGCGAAGATGCCCATGGTCACGAAGCCCATATGGGCGACCGACGAATAGGCGATCAGCTTCTTCATGTCCTCCTGCATCAGCGCCACCAGCGAGGTGTAGATGATGGCGACGACCGAAAGCGCGAAGACCAGCGGCGCGAACATCTCGGATGCCAGCGGGAACATCGGCAGAGAGAACCGCAGGAAGCCGTATCCGCCCATCTTCAGCAGAATGGCGGCCAGGATCACCGAACCGGCCGTCGGCGCCTCGACATGCGCATCCGGCAGCCAGGTGTGCACCGGCCACATCGGCATCTTCACGGCGAAGGAGGCGAAGAAGGCGAGCCACAGCCATGTCTGCATGTTGGCGGGGAAATTGTGCGTCAACAGTGTCGGGATATCGGTCGTGCCGGACTGGTAGAACATCGCCATGATGGCGAGCAGCATCAGCACCGAGCCGGCGAGCGTGTAGAGGAAGAACTTGAAGGAGGCATAGACGCGCCGCTTGCCGCCCCATACGCCGATGATGATGAACATCGGGATCAAGCCGGCTTCGAAGAAGACGTAGAACAGCACGATGTCGAGCGCGCAGAACACGCCGATCATCAGCGTCTCGAGCAGCAGGAAGGCGATCATATAGGCCTTGACGCGCTTCTCGATCGCTTCCCACGACGCCAGGATGCAGAGCGGCATCAGGAATGTCGTCAGGATGACGAACAGCATCGAAATGCCGTCGACGCCCATATGGTAGGAGATGCCGGAATCGAGCCAGGCGACCTTCTCGACGAACTGGAAGCCGGCTTGCGAGTTGTCGAAGCCGGTCCAGATGAACAGCGAGACGATGAAGGTGAACGTCGTCGTCAGCAGCGCGATGGCGCGGATGTTGCGGCGTGCGTTTTCGCTGTCGTCGTTGATGAACAGGATGAGCAGCACACCAACCAGCGGCAGGAAGGCGACCAGTGACAGAATTGGCCAGGCGGTCATCAGAGCATCATCCAGGTGACGAATGCGGCAACGCCGATCAGCATGGCGAAGGCATAGTGATAGAGATAGCCGGTCTGCAGCTTGACGACGCGATTGGTGACATCGACGACGCGTGCCGAAATGCCGTCAGGCCCGAGACCGTCGATGACGGTGCCGTCGCCGGTCTTCCACAGGAAGGAACCGAGGCGTTTGGCCGGCCGCACGAACAGGAAGTCATAGAGCTCGTCGAAATACCATTTGTTGAGCAGGAAGGCATAGAGCCCGCGATGCTGGGCGGCCAGGTTGACCGGCACCTCCGGCGACCGGATGTAGAACTTCCACGCCAACGCCAGGCCGATCAGCATGGCGATGAACGGCGACAGCTCGACCCATAGCGGCAGTTCGTGGATGTCGTGCAGGATGTGATTGTCCGGCAGCGTGAACAGCGACGCCTTCCAGAATTCGGCATAGCCCTCGCCGATGAAGGCACCGTGGAAGATGATGCCGGCAAACAGCGCGCCCGCAGCCAGGACGAACAGCGGCACCAGCATCACCGGCGGCGATTCATGGACATGGTGCATCACCTCATGGCTCGCGCGCGGCCTGCCGTGGAAGGTCATGAAGATCAGCCGCCAGGAATAGAAGGAGGTGAAGCCGGCGGCGATCACCAAAAGCACGAAGGCGAGGCCCGCCACGGAATTATGCCCGGCAAAGGCCGTCTCGATGATGGCGTCCTTGGAGAAGAACCCGGCGGTACCGATGACGGTGACCGGAATGCCGACGCCGGTCAGCGCCAGCGTGCCGATTACCATCATCCAATAAGTGGTCGGGATCAGCGTCCTCAGTCCGCCCATCTTGCGCATGTCCTGCTCGTCGGAAACCGCGTGGATGACCGACCCCGAGCCGAGGAACAGCAGCGCCTTGAAGAAGGCATGCGTGAACAGGTGGAAGATCGCCGCGCCATAGGCGCCGACGCCGAGCGCCACGAACATGTAGCCAAGTTGCGAGCAGGTCGAATAGGCGATGACGCGCTTGATGTCGTTCTGGACGAGGCCGACGGTCGCCGCGAAGAAGGCGGTGAAGGCGCCGATGAAGGTCACCACCGTCAGCGCCGAATGCGACAGCTCGAACAGCGGCGACAGCCGCGCCAGCATGAACACGCCGGCCGTCACCATGGTGGCGGCATGGATGAGCGCCGAGACCGGCGTCGGGCCTTCCATGGCATCCGGCAGCCAGGTGTGCAGCGGCACCTGCGCCGACTTGCCCATGGCGCCCATGAACAGCAGCAGGCAGACGATCGTCATCGCCGCCTGCTTGTCCAGCGCATGGCCGAGGAAGGTCAGCACCGCCGCGCCCTGCGGGGCGCCTTCAGCCGGGATGAACGTCGCCGCATTGGCGAAGATGGTGCCGAGATTGACCGAGCCGAACAGCACGAACACGCCGAAGATGCCGAGCGCGAAGCCGAAATCGCCGACGCGGTTGACGACGAAGGCCTTGATGGCCGCGGCGTTGGCCGAGGGCTTCTTGTACCAGAAACCGATCAGCAGGTAGGACGCCAGGCCCACCCCTTCCCAACCGAAGAACATCTGCACGAGGTTGTCGGCCGTCACCAGCATCAGCATGGCGAAGGTGAACAGCGACAGATAGGCGAAGAAACGCGGCCGGTTCGGATCGTGGTGCATGTAGCCGATCGAGTAGATATGGACCAGCGCCGACACGGTGTTGACCACCACCAACATGACCACCGTCAGCGTATCGATCCTGAGCGCCCAGGACGCCTCCAGTCCGCCGGACTGGATCCAGCGCAGCACCGGCACGGTGAACACCTCGCCATGCCCGAAACCGACGGTGAAGAAAGCGACCCATGACAGCGCGGCCGCGATCACCAGGAAGCCGGAGGTGATGTATTCGGACGCCTTGGCGCCGAGCGACGTGCCGAACAGGCCGACGATCAGGAAGCCGAGCAGCGGAAGGAAGACGATGGCCTGGTACATGGTGGTTCCGTCAACCCTTCATCATGTTCACGTCTTCGACCGCGATCGAGCCGCGGTTGCGGAAGAAGACGACGAGAATGGCAAGTCCGATGGCGGCCTCCGCCGCCGCGACCGTCAGCACGAACAGCGCGAACACCTGGCCGACCAGGTCGCCGAGAGCCGCCGAAAAGGCGACGAAATTGATGTTGACCGCAAGCAGGATCAACTCGACCGACATCAGGATGACGATGACGTTCTTGCGGTTCAGGAAGATGCCGAACACGCCGAGCGTGAACAGGATCGCCGATACGGTCAGATAATGTGCGATGCCGACGACCATCTCAGACTCCTTCGCCCGACTTGACCTTGCGGATTTCCATGCCCGTCGCCGCAGTGCGGGCGACCTGGGCCGCGATCGACTGCCGCTTGACCCCTTCCTTGTGACGTAGCGTCAAAACGATGGCGCCGATCATGGCCACCAGCAGCACGAGGCCCGAGATCTGGAAGTAGTAGAGGTAGTCCGTATAGAGGATGTCGCCCAGCGCTGCCGTATTCGAGCGCGCCGCGAGATCGGGAATCGGCTTCGATACCGTCGAGGCGAGCTGCGGCGCGAATGTATAGCCGCCGAGCACCACGATCAGTTCCGCCGCCAGGATCAGTCCGACCAGCGCGCCGATCGGCGCATATTGCAGGGCGCCTTCCTTCATCTCGGCGAAATCGACGTCGAGCATCATGACGACGAACAGGAACAGCACCATGACAGCGCCGACATAGACGACGAGCAGGATCATCGCCAGGAACTCGGCGCCTGTCAGCATGAACAGGCCGGCGGCGTTGAAGAAGGTCAGGATCAGGAACAGCACCGAATGCACGGGGTTGCGCGACGAAATGACCATGAACGCCGACGCCACGGCGACAAAGGCGAAGAGGTAGAAAAAGGCCGCCTCTAGTCCACTCAGCATTGGGGTTCCCCCGGGTTCCTGTCCAAACAGGACGTTCGTCCTGTTTGTTGTCTGTGGCTTCGTTCCGCCTCCGGTGCGAAGCCGCGTTGTCCTAGCCCATGTTCCAACCGGGTTGAAAGACCCGGCGCAAAGAAACATGGGCAACTCTGAAGTCCTGAGGGATGACTTTGCCTGAAATGCTTCGGGCCATCCCCGGACAAGGGCCCTCGCCCCTGTCCATGCGATATCAGCGGTACGGTGCGTCCAGCGAGATGTTGCGCGCCAGTTCGCGCTCCCACCGGTCGCCATTCGCCAGCAGCCTGTCCTTGTCGTAGTAGAGTTCCTCGCGCGTCTCGGTCGCGAATTCGAAATTCGGCCCCTCGACGATGGCGTCGACCGGGCAGGCTTCCTGGCAAAAGCCGCAATAGATGCATTTCACCATGTCGATGTCGTAGCGCACCGTGCGGCGCGTGCCGTCATTGCGGCGCGGGCCGGCCTCGATGGTGATGGCCTGCGCCGGGCAGATCGCCTCGCACAATTTGCAGGCGATGCAGCGTTCCTCGCCATTGGGATAACGGCGCAGTGCATGCTCGCCGCGGAAGCGCGGGCTCACCGGCCCTTTCTCGTGCGGATAGTTGATCGTCTCCTTCGGCGCGAAGAACTGGCGCATCGACAAGAAGAAAGCACTGACGAAATCCTTCAGCAGCAGCGATTTGGCGGCTTGGGACAGAGCGGACATCACGCAAACCCCGTGATCTTGAGAAAGGCGGCGGTCAGCACCACCATGAACAGCGAGATCGGCAGGAACACCTTCCAGCCAAGCCGCATCAGTTGGTCGTAGCGGTAACGCGGCACGAACGCCTTCACCATGGAGAACATGAAGAACATCAGGCAGATCTTGAGCACGAACCAGATCACCCCCGGCACCCAGGTGAAGGGCGCGAAGTCGAACGGCGGCAGCCAGCCTCCGAGGAACAGGATGGTGGCCAGCGCGCACATCAGCACGACGGCGACATATTCGCCGAGGAAGAACAGCAGGAACGGCGTCGACGAATATTCGACCATGTGGCCGGCGACGAGTTCCGATTCGGCTTCGACGAGGTCGAAAGGCGGGCGATTCGTCTCGGCCAGGGCCGAGATGAAGAAGATGACGAACATCGGCAACAGCGACAACCAGTGCCAGTCGAGGAAGGTGTTGGGCAGGCCGAGCTTGGTGCCGAGCCCATCCTGCTGCGACAGCACGATGTCGGACAGGTTGAGCGAGCCGACGCAAAGCAGCACGGTGACGATGACGAAGCCGATCGAGACCTCGTAGGATACCATCTGCGCGGCCGAACGCAGCGCCCCGAGGAACGGATATTTCGAATTGGACGCCCAGCCGCCCATGATCACGCCATAGACCTCGAGCGAGGAGATGGCGAAGACATAGAGGATACCGACATTGACGTTGGCGACGGCCCAGCCCTGGCTGACCGGAATGACCGCCCAGGCCGAGATCGCCAGAACCGCCGATACCAGGGGCGCCAAAAGGAACACGCCCTTGTTGGCGCCGGACGGGATCACCGGCTCCTTGAAGACGAACTTCAACAGATCGGCAAAGGCCTGCAGCGTGCCCCAGGGGCCGACGACGTTCGGGCCGCGGCGAAGTTGCACCGCCGCCCAGATCTTGCGGTCGGCATAGAGCAGATAGGCGACGGCGATCAGAAGCACGACGATCAGCACGACCGACTTCAACACGATGATCAGCGCCGGCAGCACGTAAAAGGAGAAGAAGGTGTCCATGCTTATTCCGCCGCCTGCTTGAAGCCGCTCTTGGCCAGCGCAGAGCATTCCGCCATCACGGCAGAGGCCCGCGCGATCGGGTTGGTCAGGTAGAAGTCCTGGACCGGCGACGTGAACGTGCCCTTGTTTAGCCGTCCGCCGAGCTTCGCCACATTGGCGATATCCTCGGCATTGCCCGTAGCAACCTGGTCGATGCGGGCAAGATGCGGGTATTCGCCGTAGAGTTTAGCGCGTAGCTGCGGCAGCGAATCGAACGGCAACTTCTTGCCCAGTACATCCGACAATGCCCTGACGATGGCCCAATCCTCGCGCGCGTCGCCCGGCGCGAAGCCGGCGCGGTTGGTCTGCTGCACGCGCCCTTCCGTGTTGACGTAAGTGCCCGATTTCTCGGTATAGGCGGCGCCCGGCAGGATGACGTTGGCGCGGTGCGCGCCGGCGTCGCCATGGGTGCCGACATAGACGACGAAAGCGCCGCCGGTCTTTGCCATGTCGATCTCGTCGGCGCCGAGCAGGAACAGCACGTCCGTCTCGCCCAGCATGCCGGCGACGTTCCTGCCGCCCTCGCTCGGCACGAAGCCAAGGTCGAGGCCGCCGACGCGTCCAGCCGCATTGTGCAGCACGGCAAAGCCGTTCCAGTCCGCGCGCGCGGCGTTCACGGCCATGGCGAGCTTCGCTGCCTGGCCAAGCACGGCCGCGCCATCAGGGCGCGCCAGCGCGCCCTGGCCGACGATGATGAGCGGATGCGTGGCTTTCTTCAGCACCTGGAAGAACTTGCCATTGCCGTCGGCCAGATCCTTGAGCGATTCCGGTCCTGCGCCCAGCAGTTCATAGTCATAGCGTGTATCCCCGACATCGCCGATGACGCCGACCGGCAGATTGCCGACCCGCCAGCGCTTGCGGATGCGGGCGTTGAGCACCGAGGCTTCGAAGCGTGGATTGGCGCCGATGATCAGCACCGCGTCCGCCTGTTCGATGCCTTCGATAGTGGGGTTGAAAATGTAGCTTGCCCGGCCAAGCGACGGGTCGAGCGCGGCGCCGTCCTGGCGGCAATCCATGTTCTTCGAACCGAGTGCGGTCATCAGGAGCTTCAGCGCGTAGATTTCCTCGACCGCGGCAAGATCGCCCGCTATGGCGCCGATCTTCTCGGGCGTGGTCTTCGACACGGCGTCCTTGATTGCCGCGAAGGCCTCGGCCCAGCTCGCCGGGGCCAGCTTGCCGTCCTTGCGCACATAAGGCCGGTCGAGGCGCTGCGTGCGCAGGCCGTCCCAGATGAAACGGGTCTTGTCGGAGATCCATTCCTCGTTCACCGCCTCGTTGACGCGCGGCAGGATGCGCATCACCTCGCGGCCGCGGCTGTCGACGCGGATCGCCGAGCCGACCGCATCCATGACGTCGATGGATTCGGTCTTGGTCAGCTCCCACGGCCGTGCCTGGAAGGCGAAAGGCTTGGAGGTCAGCGCGCCGACGGGGCATAGGTCGATGACGTTGCCCTGCAGCTCCGAGGTCATCGCCTGCTCGAGATAGGTGGTGATCTCGGCATCCTCGCCGCGGCCGATCAGGCCGAGTTCGGAAATGCCGGCAACCTCGGTGGTGAAGCGAACGCAGCGCGTGCAGTGGATGCAGCGGTTCATCACCGTCTTGACCAGCGGGCCGATATACTTGTCTTCGACCGCGCGCTTGTTCTCGTGATAGCGCGAGGAATCGACGCCGAAGGCCATCGCCTGGTCCTGCAGGTCGCATTCGCCCCCCTGGTCGCAGATCGGGCAATCCAGCGGATGGTTGATCAGCAGGAATTCCATCACGCCTTCCCTGGCCTTCTTGACCATCGGGGTGTTGGTGAAGATTTCCGGCGCTTCGCCGTTCGGACCGGGGCGCAGGTCGCGCACGCCCATGGCGCAGGATGCTTGCGGCTTGGGCGGCCCGCCCTTCACCTCGATCAGGCACATGCGGCAATTGCCGGCGATCGACAACCGCTCGTGGAAGCAGAAGCGCGGCACTTCCGCGCCCGCGTCCTCTGCCGCCTGAAGCAGCGTGTAATGGTCGGGTACAGTGATCTCTTTCCCGTCGACCTTGAGCTTTGCCATTCGCCTCAAACCTCTGCGGATTTCCCGCAATCTCATTTCCCGGGCGCGACAGACGCGGCGCCCGGCATTTCATTCACTTCTTCGCGGCCAGCACAGCCGCTTGGGCAATCCAGTCGTCACGCACGATGCGGCCGTTGAACGACAGGTAGTCGTCGACCCAGGCGATCTCTTCGGGCGACCAGTCGGCGATCTGGCGGAACGTCCAGATGCCGAGCCCGTTGAGCACCGTCTCCAGCTTCGGGCCGATGCCCGATATCTTCTTGAGATCCGAAGGCTTCGCCGGCCTGTCCACAGCCTTGGGCTGCCTGAAATCCTCCGGCAGCAGCACATCCGGAAGCTCGTCCGCTGACCGCCCGGCCTGTGCTGCCGGCACCGTGGCGGCGGCCTCCCTGGCGGCAATGTCGGTGACTTCCTGCGCGAAGGACTGCGCCTCGGCGATCAGGGTCTTGGCCGTCGCCCGCGCTCTGGTGGACGAAAGGCTCGCATCCTCGAATTGTTCGACGCGCGCCTCGAAATCCTCGATGAGCGGCTGCATGAGGCGTTGCGACGCCTCGGCTGCGCCCGACAGCGCACCCAACCAGACGCCGAAAGCGTGGTTGGCGAGCCCAAGTCCCAGAGCCGACATCGCCGCCGCGCCCGCGACAGGATGCGCCAGAAGGTTGACGGCGCCGGCCATCTCCTTCGGCATCATCCTGGTCAGGTCCTGGTTCATCTTCTCGATCTGGTCCAAATTGGGCATCAACGGGTGGGGTGTCGAATACGGCGCCATAGAATTCTCCTGGTCGTTTCTTCGTTCGCCCCGCCCCGTTCTTCTCGCTCCGGGCTTTCGCCCATTCAATGCTTCTCTATTCCGCCGCCACCAGCACCGGCTCGGCCCGGTGCGCGTTGCGCGAAAACTCGTCGATGCGCCGCTCCACCTCGCCGCGGAAGTGCCGCATCAGGCCCTGGATCGGCCAAGCGGCTGCGTCGCCCAGCGCGCAGATCGTGTGGCCTTCGACCTGCTTGGTCACGTCGAGCAGCATGTCGATCTCGCGCTTCTGCGCCTCGCCGCGCACCAGACGCTCCATCACCCGCCACATCCAGCCGGTGCCTTCACGGCACGGCGTGCATTGGCCGCAGCTCTCATGCTTGTAGAAGTAGGACAGCCGCGCGATGGCTTTCACGACATCGGTCGACTTGTCCATGACGATGACGGCCGCCGTGCCGAGGCCGGATTTGAGGTCGCGCAGCGCGTCGAAATCCATTGGCGTATCGATGATCTGCTCGGCCGGCAACAGCGGCACCGAGGCGCCGCCAGGAATGACGGCGAGGAGATTGTCCCAGCCGCCACGGATGCCGCCGCAATGCGTCTCGATCAGCTCGCGGAACGGGATCGACATCGCCTCTTCGACGGTGCACGGATTGTTGACGTGGCCCGAGACGCAGAACAGCTTGGTGCCGACATTGTTGGGCCGGCCGAAGGACGAGAACCAGGCCGCGCCACGGCGCAGGATCGTCGGCGCCACCGCGATCGATTCGACATTGTTGACCGTGGTCGGGCAGCCATAGAGGCCGACATTGGCCGGAAATGGGGGCTTCAGCCTGGGCTGGCCCTTCTTTCCCTCGAGGCTTTCGAGCAGCGCCGTCTCCTCGCCGCAGATATAAGCCCCGGCGCCATGGTGCATATAGACGTCGAAATCGTAGCCTGAAGTGTTGCCCTTGCCGATCAGCTTGGCCTCATAGGCCTCGTCGATGGCACGCTGCAGCGCCTCGCGCTCGCGGATGAACTCGCCGCGCACATAGATGTAGGCCGCGACCGCGCCCATGGCGAAGCCGGCGAGCAAGGCGCCTTCGACCAGCGTGTGCGGATCGTTGCGCAGAATGTCGCGGTCCTTGCAGGTACCGGGCTCGGATTCGTCGGCATTGATGACGAGATAGCTCGGCCGGCCGTCGCTCTGCTTGGGCATGAACGACCATTTCAGGCCGGTCGGGAAACCGGCGCCGCCGCGGCCGCGCAGGCCCGACGCCTTCATCTCGTTGACGATCCACTCGCGCCCCTTGGCGACGATGCCGGGCGTGTTATCCCAGGCGCCTCGCGCCATTGCGCCGGCCAACGACTTGTCGAAGAGGCCGTAAATGTTGGTGAAGATGCGGTCTTTGTCCTGAAGCATTGTTCGTCCCTCAGACCGGCTTCTTGCCGAAGACGCGGATATATTCGGCGACACCGCCCTTGGCGAGCGCCTTGGCCTGCTTGACCCAGTCGTCTCGCTCGATGCGGCCGCGGAAGGAGAGATAGCTGTCCACCCACTCCCGTTCGGCCTTCTTCCAGGACGCAACCTGGGCGAAGGTGAAGATGCCGAGCGAATGCAGGATGCCCTCGGTCCTCGGGCCGACGCCGGAGATCAGCTTGAGATCGTCGACCAGCGCCGGCCTGGCGATGCCGGCCGGCCGGTTCTTGTCTTCCAACGAAGGCTTGGCCGTTTTGGCAGGAATCTTGGTTTCCGGCGACTTGAACGCGGAAGCCGGCTCAGCCTTGTTCAGGGGGCCGCTGCGCGGCTTCGAAACTTTCTCAACCTCGGGCGCCGCCTTGTTGGCGTTTGTCGCCGAGTGGCGGGGGGCTGCGACGCTCGCCGCTTTTTCCGTTGCCGACGCGACCTTGGCCGGCGACGGCGTTTTCAGCGCCGGGCTGGTTTCAGCCGCGTCGGTTTTCGGCTTGCTGGCATTGGACGGCGCGACAGGGGTGGCGGCCGGCGTTGGCACCGGCGCCGCGATGATCGCGTCGGGTGCCGCCTTGGCGGCCTTGGCGGCTTCGATGGCGTCCTTGTCACGGGTCGACTTAAGGATAGCCTTCTCGCTTTTCAGCGTCGTGAGGCCGGTGGCCGGCTCCGAGCCGGTGCGGCCGTTCTGCGGCCCCGGCGTCACCGAGGCGCCCTTGCCCGCATCGTAGAGGTCTATGATTTCGGCCAGCCGTTCCGGCGTCAGGTCTTCGAATGTGTCCTTGAAGATCATGACCATCGGCGCGTTGACGCAGGCGCCGAGGCATTCGACCTCTTCCCACGACAGCGTCCCCTTGTCGTTGGTGTGGAACTGGTCATGGTGGATCTTGGAGCGGCACACGTCCATCAGCGCTTCCGAGCCGCGCAGCATGCAGGGCGTGGTGCCGCAAACCTGGATGTGCGCCCGCGTACCGACAGGATTCAGCTGGTACTGTGTGTAGAAGGTCGCGACCTCGAGCCCGCGAATGCGCGGCATGCCGAGCATGTCCGAAATCGTCTCGATCGCCGCTTTGGTGACCCAGCCTTCCTGCTCCTGCGCCAGCATCAGCAGTGGAATGATCGCAGACTGTTCCCGGCCCTTCGGGTATTTCTTGATCCATTGCTTGGCCGCGGCCGCGTTCGCCCGGTTGAAGGCGAAGGATGCTGGTTGGACGCTGGCTTCTGCGAGACGACGGACTGACATTTAGCGATCGACCTCACCAAACACGATGTCGAGGGAGCCGAGGACGGCGGTGACGTCGGCCAGCATGTGACCGCGGCACAGAAAATCCATGGCCTGGAGATGCGCGAAACCGGGCGCGCGCAGCTTGCAGCGATAAGGCTTGTTGGTGCCGTCGGAGACCAGATAGACGCCGAACTCGCCCTTGGGCGCCTCGACCGCCGCATAGACCTCGCCGGCCGGCACGCGGTAGCCCTCGGTGTAGAGCTTGAAATGATGGATCAGCGCTTCCATCGAGCGCTTCATCGCCTGGCGCTTCGGCGGCACGACCTTGCCGTCGAGGTTCGATACCGGCCCGGTGCTTTCCTTGCCGAGCAAGAGATCGATGCACTGGCGCATGATCTTCGCCGACTGGCGCATCTCTTCCATGCGCACGAGGTAGCGGTCGAAACAGTCGCCGTTCTTGCCGATCGGAATATCGAAATCGAGCTCCGAATAGCATTCATAGGGCTGCGATCTGCGCAGGTCCCAGGCAGCGCCCGAGCCGCGCACCATGACGCCGGAAAAGCCCCAGGCCCAGGCGTCGGCCAGCGAAACCGTGCCGATATCGACATTGCGCTGCTTGAAGATGCGATTGCCGGTCAGCAGCTGATCGAGGTCGTCGATCGACTTCAGGAACGGGTCGATCCACTTGCCGATGTCCTCGAGCAACTTCTGCGGCAGGTCCTGATGAACGCCGCCCGGACGGAAATAGGCGGCATGCATGCGCGAACCCGAGGCGCGCTCGTAGAACACCATCAGCTTTTCGCGCTCGACGAAGCCCCACAGAGGCGGCGTCAGCGCGCCGACGTCGAGCGCCTGCGTCGTCACGTTGAGGATGTGCGACATGATGCGGCCGATCTCGCAGTAGAGCACGCGGATCAACTGGCCGCGCTTCGGCACCTCGATGCCGAGCAGGCGCTCGGCGGCCAGTGCGAAGGCATGCTCCTGGTTCATCGGCGCGCAATAATCGAGCCGGTCGAGATAAGGCACTGCCTGCAGATAGGTTTTGTGCTCGATCAGCTTTTCGGTGCCGCGATGCAAGAGCCCGATATGCGGATCGACGCGATCGACGACCTCGCCGTCCAACTCCAGAACCAACCTCAAAACACCATGCGCAGCAGGATGTTGAGGTCCGAAGTTGATATTAAAATTGCGGACGGAGGTTTCAGCCATTCTGGCGCCTCTGGCGAAGAGTCAGTAGTGAGTAGTGAGTAGTGATCATCAATCTCAATGCCTGCTTCATTCCGCCTGCTTGGCCTGCACTGTTCGGATAAGAGATCTCGTCATTTTTCCAATCTCTTCGCATCGCAGCAGCAGTTCAATCTCATTGTCTTTTCGCAGCAAGCCGACCCGGCAAGCCAACAGTATGTGTGTTTCCAGTTCCTTCAACGAGCCTTGCGCCATGCGCAAAAATTGAACGAACGACCCTCTGTTTTCCCGACCGTATCCCTCTGCGACATTTGCTGCGATCGAAACCGCCGATCTGCGCATCTGAGAGGTCATGCCGTAGATCTCTTCCTTCGGAAATTCCTTGGTGTGCCGGTAACAGTCTTCAGCAAGCGTCATCGCCGATTGCCACACCTTCAAGTCCCGATAGGATTCGATCCGTTGCTCCAATTCTTCTCCTACTGACTACTCACTACTTCCCTACTCACTGTTTCGCCTTCTCATCCCCTGGCAGCACGTAATCGGTGCCTTCCCATGGGGACAGAAAATCGAAATTGCGGAATTCCTGCTTCAGTTCCACCGGCTCGTAGATGACGCGTTTGGCTTCGTCGTCGTAGCGCACCTCGACGAAGCCGGTCAGCGGGAAATCCTTGCGCAGCGGGTGACCGTCGAAACCGTAATCGGTGAGGATGCGCCGCAGATCGGGGTGGCCCGAAAACAGCACTCCATAGAGATCGTAGGTCTCGCGCTCGAACCAGTCGGCGCCGGGATAGACGCCGGTGATCGACGGCACCATCGTCTCCTCGTCGGCCTGCACCTTGATGCGGATACGCACGTTCTGCTTCGGCGACAAAAGGTGATAGACGACGTCGAAACGCTTGCCCCGCGACGGATAGTCGGCGCCGCAGACATCGATGACCGAGATGAACTGGCAGCGCGGATCGTCACGCAGGAAAGTCACCACTTCGATCAGATCGCGCGGTTCGACATGGATGGTGAGTTCGCCATAGGCGAACACCGCTTCATTGACGCGGCCAATCAGTTTTTCGCCGAGATAGGTCGACAGTTCGCTCAGGGATGCGGCCATGGATTTACCGTTCGATCGTGCCGGTGCGGCGGATCTTCTTCTGGAGCAGAAGAATGCCATAGAGCAGCGCTTCGGCGCTCGGCGGACAGCCGGGCACATAGATGTCGACCGGCACGATGCGGTCGCAGCCGCGCACCACCGAATAGGAATAGTGGTAATAGCCGCCGCCATTGGCGCAGGAGCCCATCGAGATGACGTAGCGCGGCTCCGGCATCTGGTCGTAGACCTTGCGCAGCGCCGGAGCCATCTTGTTGGTCAGCGTGCCGGCAACGATCATGATGTCGGACTGGCGCGGAGACGCGCGAGGAGCAACACCGAACCGCTCCGAATCGTAGCGCGGCATCGAGGTGTGGATCATCTCGACGGCGCAGCAGGCGAGGCCGAAGGTCATGAACATCAGCGAGCCGCTGCGCGCCCAGGTGATCAGCGCTTCGGTCGAGGTGACGAGAAAGCCCTTGTCGGCGAGTTCGTCGTTGATCTCGAGGAAAAACGGATCATCGGACCCAACCGGCCTGCCGGTATTGGGATCGATCAGACCCTTGGGCTTCGGCGCGACGAGCGTGCCGGAACTGTCGCTCAATCCCATTCGAGCGCTCCTTTTTTCCATTCATAGGCAAAGCCGATGGTCAGCACCGCCAAAAACACCATCATCGACCAGAAACCGAGCATGCCGATCTTCGAAAACGACACCGCCCACGGGAACAGGAAGGCCACTTCCAGGTCGAAGATGATGAACAGGATCGACACCAGGTAGAAGCGGATGTCGAACTTCATGCGGGCGTCATCGAACGAGTTGAAACCGCACTCGTAGGCGGAAAGCTTTTCCGGGTCGGGGTTGCGGTAGGCCACCAGGAACGGCGCCACGATAAGCGCAACGCCGACAGCCGCCGCCACTGCGATAAACAGGACGATGGGCAGGTACGAACCGAGAAGTGCGTTCATGCTGCGGCTTTCCGTTGGCGCCAATCCATTTTGATTACAGCACCAGTCCCTATTGCGGAAGCGTGACAGTTTAACCGCTGAACCGTTTTAAGGGGCCTTTGCTGCAACGCGGCGAGGGTTAGCGCAGCGCTTCCGGCGAAGCAAGTCAAACCTTGTTCAAAACGCTGGCCTGGACGGCATAAGGGAAGAAACTGGTCCGATCCGCTCCTGTTTGATTTCCTTCGCTTTTCACTCCACTTTTCTCTCCTGACAGAGTTGCCGCCAAAACCCTGCTAGCATCGCTGGAATCACTGTCCGAACGACGTTCAACAAGCCTCAGAGTCGCATCCGAATGAAGGAAAAGATCTCGCTCGCCATGGCCCGGCGCATCGCGCTCGCCGCCCAAGGGTTCATTGATCCCCGCCCCGCCGGCACGCCCGACCGACGCCACTTCGCCCGTGTGCTCTCGCGTACCGGCCTGCTGCAGATCGATTCCGTCAGCGCTGTGGTGCGCGCTCATTATATGCCGCTCTATTCGCGCCTTGGCCCCTACCCGTTCACCTTGCTCGACAACGCCGCCGTCACGCGCAAGCGCACGGTGTTCGAGTACTGGGCCCACGAGGCCTCGTTCCTGCCGGTCGAGACCTATCCGTTGATGCGTTGGCGCATGCAGCGCGCCGAGCGCGGCGATGAAATGTACCTGGGACTGGCCAAATGGGGGCGCGAGCACGCCGCCTATATAGAAGAGATCTACCGCGAGGTCGCGGAGCGCGGTCCGATAGCCGCGTCCGCGCTCGAAGGCCAGAAAGGATCCGGCGGCTGGTGGGGCTGGAGCCACGCCAAGCATGCCTTCGAATGGCTGTTCTGGGCAGGACGCATCACCACCGCGCACCGCCGTGGCTTCGAACGCTTCTATGATCTGCCCGAGCGCGTGCTGCCGCAGGCAATCCTCGATCTGCCGGTGCCATCAGCGGAGGACGCGCATCGGGAATTGCTGCGGATCTCCGCCCGCGCCCATGGCGTCGCGACAGCAAGCGACCTGCGCGACTATTTCCGCCTGTCGCCGGCCGACATGAAGGGCCGGCTGGAGGAACTGGTTGAAACAGGCGAGTTGGTGCCGGTGCGTGTCGAGGGTTGGAATAAACCGGCTTACCTCCACAAGGAGGTCCGCATTCCCCGCAAAATCGAGGCCCGCGCCCTGCTGGCGCCGTTCGATCCGGTCGTCTTCGAGCGCTCGCGCACGGAGCGGCTGTTCGATTTCCACTACCGCATAGAAATCTACACCCCTGCCGAAAAGCGGCAATACGGCTATTACGTCCTGCCCTTCCTGCTCGGCGACAGGATCGTGGCGCGCGTCGACCTCAAGGCCGACCGGCCGGCCGGCGTGCTACGCGTCCACGCGGCCTATGCCGAGCCGAGCGCGCCGCCTGAGACCGCCGCGCAACTCTTCCAGGAATTGACGCAGATGCAGGGCTGGCTCGGCCTCGAACGGATTGAGGTTACGCCCGCCGGCGACCTTGGGCAGCCGCTCGCCGACATTGCCGTGTCGTAGACGCGCGTTGACACCGCCGCCTGCAAGAGCCTAAATCCCATCCAGACGGTCTCCTCTCGGCAAAGGGAGGAGCCAAGAGGGAATGCGGTGCGAAATCTCGATTTCAAATCCGCGGCTGTCCCCGCAACTGTAAGCGACGAGCCAAGGCCGAAAACCACTGGGACGGTCCCGGGAAGGCGGCACGAAGGCGATGACCCGCGAGCCAGGAGACCTGCCGTCTGAGACATAAGAATCCGATCGCCCGGCGGGTTTTCCGGGCAAGGAGCCCGATTTGGAACGCGACAGCAGTTTCCCGGCTGAAACAGCGGACATTTTGTCTGGCGATAGCGACGCCTTGGCCGGCGTCACTGTTATCGTCTGCGCTTCCTGCCGCGACGAGACCGGTTCCGACGCCCATCCCCGCGCCGGCGAAGCTTTGGCTCAAGATACGCGCCAAGCCGCCTCGGCCGAAAACATCCGCGTCCGCACCGTCGAATGCCTCGGCAACTGCAAGCGCCGCCTCAGTGCGGCGATCCTTCGCGACGGCTGCTGGAGTTATGTCTTCGGCGACCTGAACATCGCCAGTGGCGCCGATCTCGTCACCGGCGCGAAACTTTTCGCCACTTCGACCGACGGCCTTATTCCCTGGCGTGGCCGGCCCGATTCCCTCAAGCGCGGCCTCGTGGCCCGCATTCCACCCCTTGACCTGTTGAAGGACTGATCATGACCGCCGCAGTTTCCGCCGCCACTCTCTCCCGCGTCCCCTGTACCGTCGTCACCGGCTTCCTGGGTGCCGGCAAAACCACGCTGGTCCGCCATCTCCTGGAAAACGCGGGCGGCAAGCGTATCGCCATCATCGTCAACGAATTCGGCGATATCGGCGTCGACGGCGAGATCCTCAAGGGCTGCGGCATCGACACCTGCCCGGAGGAAAACATCGTCGAACTGGCCAATGGCTGCATCTGCTGCACCGTCGCCGACGATTTCGTCCCGGCGCTCGACCAGATCCTGTCGCTGACGCCGAAGGTCGACCACATCCTGATCGAAACCTCAGGCCTGGCTCTGCCCAAGCCGCTGGTCCAGGCATTCCAGTGGCCGACGGTGAAGAGCCGCGTGACGGTCGACGGTGTGATCGCCGTGGTCGACGGTCCGGCATTGGCGGAGGGGCGCGTCGCCAACGACATGGACGCCCTGCGGGCGCAGCGTGCCGAGGATGAGAGCCTCGACCATGACGACCCGGTCGAGGAGGTGTTCGAGGACCAGATCGCCTGCGCCGACCTCATCATCCTGTCGAAGAGCGACCTGATGGATGCCGCAGGTTCGGCTCGCGCCAACGCCATCATTGGCGAACACTCCGCTCGCGCCGTGAAGGTCGTGCCGACGGCTCATGGCAAGGTCGATCCGTCCGTGCTGCTCGGGCTGGGCCTCGCCGTCGAGGACGACATCGAGAACCGCAAGTCCCATCATGACGGCGCCTTCGACCACGAGCATGACGACTTCGACACGTTCATCGTCGACATCCCCTCGATCGCCAACCCGGACGACCTGGCAAAACGCGTCGCGACCGCCGCCGAACAGGAAAACGTGCTGCGGGTGAAGGGTTTCGTCGAGGTCGGAGGCAAGCCGATGCGGCTTTTGCTGCAGGCGGTCGGTCCGCGCGTCAATCATTACTACGACCGCGCCTGGACGGCTGACGACGACCGCCGCTCGCGCCTGGTCGTCATCGGTCTCAAGGGGCTGAACCGCCCGGCGATCGAGCATATCCTCGCCGGCTGACGCAACACCGATCGCGATGCACATCCTCGCCACCACATCCGCCTCGCTCGACGATCTCGCCGAGCCGGTCGATCTGCGGCAGACGCCGGCGGATATGGTGGCGCTGTCCTTCACCGACAGCGACCTAGCCGGACTGGCGGCGGCCTGGAAAGGCGACGCCGATCGGCTGCCCACGATGCGGCTGGCCGCGCTACGCGACCTGCGTCACCCCATGTCCGTCGACCTCTGGATCGACAGCGTCGCCCGTCACGCCAAAGTCATCCTGGTGCGTATTCTCGGCGGTTACGAGTGGTGGCGCTACGGCTGCGACCAGTTGGCCGTGGTTGCCCGCGAGCGCGGCATAAAGCTGGCGCTGCTGCCCGGAGAGAGCCATGACGAGGATATCAGGCTGATCGAAGCCTCGACGCTGCCGCGCGAGGAGTTGGACGCATTGCTGGGCTATTTCCGCGAGGGCGGCCCGGCCAATATGAGCGCGCTGGTGGGCAGGCTGGCGCGGTTGACGGGGTCTGATGCGATAGCAGCCGAGCCGGTAATCGTGCCGAAGGCGGGTTACTACGAGCCGGGTCGCGGCGTCGTCCCCCTCCCGCTCGAGGGAAGGGTTCGGGCGCAGGCCGGGGGTGGGGTCGCCTCTGAAGTGCGCCGACTTAAAGAGGCGCCGAACCCAGTCGCACCGACCCCACCCGGCCCTGCGGGCCACCCTCCCCTCGAGGGGGAGGGAAAGGTCGTGCCCGTCCTCTTCTACCGCTCAATGCTGCTCGCCGCCGATGTCGCGCCGATCGACGCGCTTTTCGATGCGCTACGGCAGCGCGGCATGCTCCCGGTGCCGATCTTCGTCTCCAGCCTGAAAGACCCGGAATCCCTGGCGTTTGTCGAGACCGCGATTGCCCAGCTCAAGCCCGCCGCCATCGTCACGGCGACCGCCTTCGCTTCCGGCGCCGAACCGGGCGTCGAAACCCTGTTCGACCGCGCCGGCGTGCCGGTCTTCCAGGTGATCGTCGCCACCACCCGCCGCGACGTCTGGGAAACGAACCAGCGCGGGCTGGCGCCAGCCGACCTTGCCATGCATGTCGTGCTGCCCGAACTCGACGGTCGCATCCTCGCCGGCGCCATTTCGTTCAAGGGCGAAAGCGAGACCGACCCGGCGCTCGGCCACCGTGCCTTTGCCAACCGGCCGGAGCTCGATCGCGTCGAACAGGTGGCGGACCGGGTCGCGGCCTTCATCAGGCTTCGGGAAACGCCGCGCGCGGAACGCAAATTGGCGATCCTGATTCCGGATTATCCAAGCGCTCCCGGTCGCACCGGCTATGCCGTCGGACTGGATGTGCCGTCCAGCGTGCTGGCGATGCTGCACGACCTTAAGGAACAGGGCTATGCCGTTGAAGGGATTCCCGAGACACCGCGGGAATTGCTGCGGATGCTGGAGCACAGCAATGATGGGCTGGGGCTGGAGGAGTATCTCGACCAGTCGACTGAATTGCCGGCAGCCGCAATCGACGCGGTGGAGGCGGCTTGGGGCAAGGCGAAAAACGAGACAGGTTTGCGCGAGGCGCCCGGCAGGACAGAGGGGGGCGCCTCGCGCAGACGTTCGCTATCAAGCAAAAAGCGCTTCCCCTTCCGCACCGCGACCTTCGGCAACATCACCGTGGCCCTCGCCCCGGATCGCGGCCGCTCGGCCGACCGCCGCGCCGACTATCACGACCCGACGCTGCCGCCGCGCCATGCGTTGCTCGCCTTCGGCCTGTGGCTGCGCAAATCGCTCGGCGTCCATGCGCTCATCCATGTCGGCGCGCATGGCACGCTGGAATGGCTGCCGGGCAAGACGGTTGCGCTTTCGCAAAGCTGCTTCCCCGAGATCGTCACCGGCCCCCTGCCCGTGATCTATCCCTTCATCGTCTCCAATCCTGGCGAGGCGGCGCAGGCGAAGCGGCGGATCGCCGCCGTCACGCTCGGCCATCTGCCGCCGCCGCTGACCGGCGCCGGATTGGACGAGAACCAGCACAGGCTCGAACGGCTGGTCGATGAATACGCCCAGGCCGACGGGCTCGACCGCCGCCGCCGCGACCGTCTGGCCAGGCTGATCGTCGAAACCGCGCAGACGACGGGCCTCGCCGCGGAGGCCGGCGTTGCCCGCACCGACGCGCCGGACGAGGCCCTGCGCCGCATCGATGCCTGGCTCTGCGACCTCAAGGATTTCGCCATCAAGGACGGGCTGCATGTCTACGGCCGCTCGCCCGAGGACGAGACCGACCCTATGCGCCGGCAAAGCGCCAAGACCGAAAAGGCCGCCCTTCTCGACGCGCTCGACGGCCGCCACGTCACGGCAGGTCCGGCCGGCGCGCCCGCGCGCGGCCGCTCCGATGTTCTGCCCACCGGCCGCAACCTGTTCACATCGGACCCGCGTGCCATGCCGACGCCGACCGCTTATGAGATCGGCAAGGCCGCCGCCGAGGAAGTGGTGCGCGCCTATATGCAATCGCATGGCGACTGGCCGCGCTCGCTGGTGACGGACCTCTGGGGATCGGCGTCTTTGCGCACCGGCGGCGAGGAGATCGCTCAGGGGCTTTCGCTGATGGGCTGCCGGCCGCAATGGGACACTGCCACCGGCCGCGTCACCGGCATCGAGGTGTTGGCACCGGCAGCGCTTGGCCGCCCGCGCGTCGACGTCACCTGGCGCATATCGGGCCTGTTCCGCGACATGTTCCCGACCCAGATCGCGCTGATCGATGCCGCTGCCAACGCCGTTGCCGCCCGCGACGAAGACGATTGGGAAAATCCGCTCGCCGCAAGGACCCGCGCCGACGGCAAGATCAGCCCGCGCATCTTTGGCACCTCGCCCGGCACCTATGGCGCCGGCGTCGAGGAAATCCTGTCGAGCGGCGACTGGGTGGCGCGCGAGGAGATCGGCCGCGCCTATCTCGATGCCACATCGCACGCCTATGGCGGCGCGGGCGGTGAGGGGATCGCCGCGCCCGGCGCTTTCGAGAATCGCATCGCCGAAGCCGATCTTCTCGTCCACACCGGCGACGATCCCGGCCGTGACATCCTCGAAGGCTCCGCCGATGTCGCCTTTATCGGCGGCTTTTCGGCCGCTCTTGCGGCGCTTGGCAGGAATGCCGACGTCATCGTGCTGGACACGACGGATCCGCAAAGGCCGAAGCCGCGCTCGCTCTGTGAGGCCGTGACGCGCGTCGTGCGCGCCCGCGCCGTCAATGCCCGCTTCATAGCGGGCCAGATGCGTCACGGCCCGCGCGGCGCCTCGGAATTCGCCGAAACGGTCGACCGGCTGGTAGGCTTCGCCGAAACCACGCAGGCCATACCGGGTGCGCTGCTAGAGGCCGTGCATGATGCCTATCTTGGCGATGCGGACGTCCGCGCCTTCATCCTGCGCGAAAACCCGGCCGCCGCGAAGGCCATCGCCGAACGCCTCCTGTCGGCGCGCCGGCGGGGCCTGTGGCATCCCTTGCGCAATTCGATCGACGACGATCTCGCGGCACTGATTGCCGAAGCCCAAGGAGTGGCGGCATGAACGCCTACACGCGCCGCGGCGCCTGCCCGGCCCTTTCGGCGCCGATGCAGACCGGCGACGGCCTGCTGGTACGGCTCAACCCGGTCGCCGGAGGCCCATCTTCTGGCGGATTGTCGCCGAAACTTCTGATCGGGCTGGCAGAATCCGCCCTGCGGCACGGCAACGGCATCATGGAAGTGACAGCGCGCGGCAGCTTGCAAATACGCGGATTGACTGCGGAAAGTGCCACCCTGCTGGCGAAGGAAGTCGATGCGCTGGGCATTGTGGTCCGCACTGGCGTACCAGTGGAGAGCGGACCACTGGCCGGCATTGATCCGCATGAGGTCGCTGATCCTCTCCCTTTGGCGGAGCGGATCCGGGTGGCGACCGACGAAGCCGGGCTGGCGCAGCGGCTCGGGCCGAAGGTTTCGGTGGTCGTCGACGGCGGCGGGCAACTGACGATGGATGCTGTTGTGGCAGATGTGCGGCTTGTTGCGGTGAGCGCTAATGCGGGTATCCGGTGGCGGGTTTCGGTTTCCGGTGACGGGCGGAGTGCAAGGCTGCTTGTCACAGTAGAAGACGATGCCGCGCGCGATATTGCCGTCGCTGCGCTCAGGATGGTCGCCGAGAAAGGCCGCGAGGCACACACACGGGATTTATCGGCGCGGCAGTTGGCCTCGCTCGCAAGCTGGCATTCTGTGGCGCCCCCCTCTGTCCTGCCGGACATCTTCCCCTCAAGGGGGGAGATCGGCAGCTTCGACGCTGTCTCCTCCTTAATAACGCTGGAGATTGGCGAAACCATCGGTGACAGCATAATCTCCCCCCTTGAGGGGGAGATGTCCGGCAGGACAGAGGGGGGCGCCTCGCGCAAACCTATCGGCCTTTTCCCCTTAGCAGGCGACACTTTCACCCTCGGCATCGGCCTCCCCTACGGCAGCATGCCGGCGGACAAGATCATCGACCTCACAAAAAACGCCCTCACCCTCGGCACGTCAGAAATCCGCCTCGCCCCGCGCCGCGCCCTGCTCTTCCTCGGCCAGCCACCAGCCGCCAATCCCTCCCTCCAACACACCGCCGCTGCCCTCGGCTTCGTCACCTCTCCCACGGACCCGCGCACGCGCATCGCTGCTTGTCCCGGCGCGCCGGCTTGCGCCTCGGGTCGCATCGCCACGCGCGACATCGCCGAGGCGATCGCCACCGAAAACGCCGATAGTCTCGACTTCACCTTGCATGTTTCGGGCTGCGCCAAGGGTTGCGCGCATCCCGGCCCAGCGGCGCTGACCGTGGTCGGCGGCGAAAATGGAGCCGGACTTGTCGTGAACGCGACGGCAAAGGCCCTTCCTGCCGGCTACAGGCCGGGCTATGACGCCGCGCGCGGCATCGGCCGCGTCGCGGCGGCAATCCGCAGCGCACGCTATCAGGGCGAGACCGCCGCCGCCTGCCTGGCAAGGCTCGGGCCGGCCGGCATCGCAGAAGCTTATCGACAGGAATGACAATGGTCGCCTACGACTACATCCACGACGGCACGGCGATCTACGAACGCTCCTTTGCCATTATCCGCGCCGAGGCTGATCTCGCGCGCTTTTCCGAAGCAGAGGCCGATGTCGCCATCCGCATGATCCATGCCTGCGGCCAAGTGGAAGCCGCCAAGAATTTTGTCTTCTCCAGCGATTTCGTTGCCGCCGCACGGGCCGCGCTTGCCGCCGGCGCGCCGATCTTCTGCGACGCCGAAATGGTCTCGCACGGCGTCACCCGCGCCCGCTTGCCTGCCGGCAACGAGGTGATCTGCACGCTGCGCGATCCGCGCACGCATGAAATCGCCAGGACGATCGGCAACACCCGTTCTGCCGCCGCGATCGACCTGTGGGGCGAGCGCATGGCCGGTTCGGTCGTCGCCATCGGCAACGCGCCGACCGCACTCTTCTATCTCCTGGAAAAGCTGCGCGACGGTGCGCCGAAACCGGCCGCCATCATCGGCATGCCGGTGGGCTTCGTCGGTGCCGCCGAATCGAAGGACGCGCTGGCGCAGAATTCCTACGGCGTACCCTATGCGATCGTGCGCGGCAGGCTTGGCGGCAGCGCCATGACCGCGGCAGCCCTCAATTCCCTGGCGAGGCCCGGACTGTGAACGCGCTCCCCAAAACCGGCTCAAGGGGCCGCCTGGTCGGCGTCGGTACCGGTCCCGGTGACCCCGAACTGTTGACGCTGAAGGCCGCGCGTGCCCTGGCCGAGGCCGATGTGGTGGCGTATTTCGCCAAGCGCGGCAACAACAGCAATGCGCGCGCCATCGTCGAAACGCGCTTCCGGCCCGACATGCTGGAACTGCCGCTGCTCTATCCCGTGACCACGGAGATCGACAAGGATCACGACGACTACCGCGCGCAGATATCGGCCTTCTACGAGGAGTCCGCCGAGACCGTTGCCGGTCATCTGGATGCCGGTAGGATGGTCGCCGTGCTGTCGGAAGGCGATCCGCTCTTCTACGGCTCCTACATGCATCTGCATGTGCGCCTCGCCCATCGTTTTCCGACCGAGGTCATTCCCGGCGTTACCGCCATGTCGGGCTGCTGGTCGGCGACCGGCCTGCCGATCGTCCAGGGCGACGACGTGCTGACCGTGCTGCCGGGCACGATGAGCGAGTTCGAACTGACCCGGCGCCTCGCCGACACCGATGCCGCCGTCATCATGAAGGTCGGCCGCAACCTGCCCAAAATCCGACGGGCGCTGGAGGCCACCGGCAAGCTGACCCGCGCCGTCTATGTCGAGCGCGGCACCATGCCGGGCAGCGTCTCGATGCGGCTCGCCGACAAGCCGGACGACAAGGCGCCCTATTTCGCCATCGTGCTCGTCGCCGGCTGGTCCGGACGCCCGGTCGCGCCGGCGGGTGGCGCATGAGCGGCCGCCTCACCGTCATCGGGCTCGGACCCGGCAACGCCGATCAGGTGACGCCGCAGGCGAGCCATGCCGTCGCCGAGGCAAGCTTCTTCTACGGCTACAAGCCCTATCTCGACCGGCTGGAATTGCGCCCGGACCAGACCCGCATCGCCTCCGACAATCGCGAAGAGCTTGCCCGCTCCAACGAGGCGTTGGCGAAGGCGGCCGAAGGTCACCATGTCGCCGTCGTCTCCGGGGGCGATCCAGGCGTCTTCGCCATGGCGGCGGCCGTCTGCGAGGCAATCGAAGCCGGCCCCTCCGAATGGCGCACCATCGACCTCGCAATCGTGCCTGGCGTCACCGCCATGCTCGCCGTCGCTGCCCGCATCGGGGCACCGCTCGGCCATGATTTCTGCGCCATCTCGCTGTCCGACAATCTGAAGCCATGGGACCTGATCGAACTGCGCCTGCTGGCGGCCGCCGGTGCCGGCTTCGTCATCGCGCTTTACAATCCGATCAGCAAGGCGCGCCCCTGGCAGCTTGGCCGCGCCTTCGAATGTCTGAAGGCCATTCTGCCTGGCACCACGCCCGTCATCTTCGGCCGCGCCGCGGGCCGGCCTGACGAGCGCATCGAGGTGTTCCTGCTGGCGGATGCCGATGCCGACAAGGCTGATATGGCGACCTGCGTCATCATCGGCTCGCCGGAAACCCGGATCATCAGGCGCGGCGACAGGCCGGCGCTGGTCTACACGCCGCGCTCCGCGGCAGGCTCGACAAGATGATCGACCATGTTGGCAAGCTGGTCGACGGTCGCAGCCGAAGGAATCTCCGGCAGCGCAGGCCTGCGCACCATGACCACGTCGAGGCCGAGCCCCCGCGCCGCGGCGATCTTGCCATAGGTCGCCGCGCCGCCGCTGTTCTTGGATACGACGATGTCGATGCCGTGCCGTTCGAGCAACGCGCGCTCCTCCGCCTCGCGAAACGGCCCGCGCGCCAACAGGTAGGTGGCATCGGGCACTGCCAGCTTCGGCTCGACCGGATCGACGCTGCGGATGAGATAGTGATGCTGGGGCGCGGCCTCGAAAGCCGCGACCTCCTGCCGGCCGAGTGCCAGGAAAACACGGCGCGGCGCCGATCCAAGTGCTTGCACCGCATCCCCTGTCGTGTCGACCTCAGTCCAGCGATCACCCTCGACAGGCTCCCAGCCGGGACGGCGCAGAGCGACGATCGGCACCCCAGCCATGCGCGCGGCTTGCGCCGCATTGGCGGAGATTCGTGCCGCGTAGGGATGCGTGGCGTCGATCAGCAGGTCCGTGCCCGTCTCCCTGAGATATGCGGCCAACCCTTCAGCACCGCCAAACCCTCCACTGCGCACCGGGACCCCCTGCGCCACCGGGCTTTCGGTGCGGCCCGCCAGCGACAGCATCACCGAGTGACCGGTGGCGGCCAGGTTTCCAGCCAGTTGCCGGGCTTCGGTGGTTCCGCCGAGGATCAGAATGCGGTGGGTCATCATGCCTGCTAAGGGTCCGCGCGGCGCCAAGCTCAACCAGAAATGGCTCACGATCGTCGGCATCGGCGAGGACGGTGTAGCGGGTCTCGGCGACGAGGCCAAGCAGCGGATTGCCGATGCGGAAATCATCTTCGGCGGCAAGCGGCATCTGGCACTCGTCTCATCATTCGCCAAGGGCGATCCGCGTCCCTGGCCGGTTCCTTTCGATACCGAGATGCGCGACGTACTGGCATTCGCCGGCAAGCGCGTTTGCGTCCTTGCTTCCGGCGATCCCTTTTTCCACGGCGTCGGCGTCACCCTCGCCCGCAAGGTCCAGCCGCGGGAGATGCATGTCATTCCCGCGCCGTCGGCCATTTCGCTGGCGGCCGCTCGCCTTGGCTGGGCGCTCCAGGACATCGAAACGGTCTCGCTGCATGGCCGCCCCATCGACCTGATCCGTCCATTGCTGCAACCCAACGCACGCATCCTGGCCCTGACATCCGATGCCGATGCACCAGTGGCGATCGCCCGCCTGCTCACCGAGCTTGATTTCGGCGCCTCGCGGCTGACGGTCCTGGAGGCGCTTGGCGGGTCAAAGGAGAATCTGCGCTCGGCCCGAGCCGATGCGTTCGACCTCGAAAACATCAATCCGCTCAACGTGCTGGCGCTCGAAATCGAATCCGGTCTGGATGCGCGTATCCTGCCGCTGACATCAGGCCTCGCCGACCACCTGTTCGACCATGACGGCCAGATCACCAAGCATGACATCCGCGCCGTCACGCTCTCGGCGCTGGCGCCGAGTCGCGGCGAATTGCTGTGGGATATTGGCGCCGGCTCCGGTTCCATCGGCATCGAATGGATGCTCGCCCATCCTTCGATGCGCGCTGTTGCCATCGAAGCCGACCCGATCCGCGCCGCCCGCATCGGCCACAACGCTGCTGCCTGCGGCGTTCCCGGCCTCATCGTGGTGGAAGGCAGCGCACCCAAGGCGCTTGCAAGGCTCGAGACACCCGACGCCATTTTCATCGGCGGCGGCGGCAGCGATGCCGGCGTGCTGGCCGCCGCCATCAAGGCGCTGCGCTCGGGCGGCCGGCTCGTGGCCAATGCCGTGACGCTGGAAATGGAGACGCTGCTTCTTGCCTGTCATACCGAGCTCGGGGGCGATCTCACCCGCATCGCCATATCCCGCGCCGCGCCTGTCGGTTCGATGCAGGCCTGGCGGCCGGCGATGCCGGTCACCCAATGGAGTTGGATAAAGCCATGATGGTCGCGGGCATCGGCAGCCGAAAGGGCGTGAGCGTCGAGGACGTGCTTGCCGCGATAGAAACCGCGCTCGAAGCACATGGACTGGCGATGAGCGCGCTTTCTGCGCTCGCCACCGCCACGCTCAAGAAAGACGAACAGGCGATCGCTGCCGCAGGTCGCACACTCAACCTTCCAGTCATCGTCATCGATGAAGCAGTGCTTAAAGCAGCGTCGACGAAGGCGCTCAGCAACTCCAGCCTCTCGCAGGATCTGGCCGGCACAGCATCGGTTTCCGAAGCATCGGCGCTGGCCGTCGCCGGCGAAGGCGCCAGGCTGCTGGGACCCCGCACCGTGCTCGGACCGGTCACCTGCGCCATCGCCATCAGCGGAGACGCGGCATGACCGTGCATTTCATCGGCGCCGGCCCGGGCGCCGCCGACCTTATTACCCTACGCGGCGCGCGGCTGCTGGCAAGCTGCCCGGTCTGCCTGCATGCCGGTTCGATCGTGGCGCCGGAATTGCTGCAGCACTGCGCCCCGGGAACGAAGCTGATCGACACAGCGCCCATGTCGCTCGACGAGATCGAGGCCGAGTATCTGGCCGCCCACAAAGCCGGCCATGATGTCGCGCGCCTGCATTCCGGCGACCTGTCGGTGTGGAGCGCAGTTGCCGAACAGATCCGCCGGCTGGAGAAGCACGGCATTCCCTACACGCTGACGCCGGGGGTCCCCTCTTTCGCTGCCGCGGCGGCTGCTCTGCGGCGCGAGCTGACCATCCCTGAAGTTGCGCAGAGCCTGGTACTGACCCGCGTCTCCGGCCGCGCTTCAAAAATGCCGCCTGGCGAAACGCTGGCCGGCTTCGGCCGCACCGGCGCCACGCTTGCCATTCATCTAGCCATCCATGCCGTCGATCGCGTCGTCGCCGAGCTGACGCCGCTCTATGGCGGCGATTGCCCGGTGGCGGTCGTCTTCCGTGCCTCCTGGCCGGACGAGCGCGTGCTGACCGGCACGCTGGAAACCATCGAGGCACAACTGGCCGTCGATCCGATGGAGCGCACGGCCATCATCTTCGTCGGCCGCTCGCTGGGGGCGGAAGGTTTTGGCGAGAGTTCATTGTACGACGCCCACTACCAAAGGCGTTTTCGCGGACGGGACGGATTGTGAGCGGCAGCACCAAAAACAACGGCGGAAACGCCGCGCTCCAACAGGCGCTTGCCCGGCTGAACTTCAAGCCGCGGACGCTTGAGCCCGGCCATGTCTGGCTCGCCGGCGCCGGCCCCGGCGATCCCGGCTGCCTGACGCTGGAAGTGCTGGCGGCGCTGAGTGAGGCGGATGCGCTGGTCTACGATGCGCTGGTCTCCTCGGACATCGTCGCGGTTGCCGAAAACGCCGAGCTCTTCTTTGCCGGCAAGCGCGGCGGAAAACCCTCGATGAAACAGGACGACATAACCGCCCTGCTGGTCCGGCTGGCGCGCCAGGGTCGCCGCGTCGTCAGGCTGAAGGGCGGCGATCCCTATATTTTCGGCCGTGGCGGCGAAGAGGCGCTGGCCCTGGCGCGGGAAAACATCCCGTTCCGCGTCCTGCCCGGCCTCACCTCGGGCCTCAGCGCGCTGGCCGCCACCGGCATCCCCGCCACCATGCGCGGCATCAACAAGGCGGTGATCCTGGCGACCGGCCATGCCGCCGGTACAGATGACGATCTCGACTGGGCCGCGATCGCGCGCACCGGCCAGCCTGTAGTGGTCTACATGGGCATGGCCAATCTGCCCGTAATATCGGCCGCACTGCTCGATGGCGGGCTGGCGCCGTCGACACCCGCCGCGGTGATCGTCGCCGCGACGACGCCGCAGGAACGCATTGTCGTCGCCACGCTGGCCACCATCGCCGAGAAAGCCGCCGCCGCCGGCCTGTCCGCGCCGGCGCTGATCGTCGTCGGCGGCATCGTCGCCATGCGAGCGGCACTGGCGGGCAAGGCATGACGGCCCGCGCCATCATCATCGGCGCGCCGCGCTCCGGCTCCGGCAAGACCAGCGTCACCATCGGTATTTTACGCGCACTCACCCGGCGCGGCCTGAAAGTGCGCGGCGCCAAGTCCGGTCCCGATTACATCGATCCCGGCTTCCACACCGCCGCCACCGGCCTGTCCGGCGTCAATCTCGACAGTTGGGCGATGTCGCCGTCGCTGCTCAACGCACTGGCCGTGAATGCCGCCGACGACGCCGATTTCGTCATCCTCGAAAGCGCCATGGGCCTGTTCGACGGCATTCCGGCCGCGCCTGGGCGCAGCGGTTCGGCGGCCGATCTGGCGCGGCTCTACGGCCTGCCGGTGCTGCTGGTGCTCGACGTCGCGGGCCAGTCCACCACGGCTGCGGCGGTCGCCAAGGGGTTCGCCACCTACGATCCGGATGTGCGCATGGCGGGCGTCGTGCTCAACCGGCTGGGCAGCGAGCGCCACAGGCGGCTCTCCGGCGACGCCGTCGAGGCGATCGGCCTGCCGGTCGTCGGCGCCATCCTGCGCGATCCCACGCTCAACTTGCCCGAGCGCCATCTCGGCCTCGTCCAGGCCGGCGAATATGATGACCTGATGGCGCATCTCGACCGGCTGGCCGACATGGCCGAAAAGTCGCTCGACCTTGACGCGATAATGCGGCTGGCGACCCCCCTCGCTCCTGCGAAAGGCGGCTTCGATGATGCGCTGCCGCCGCCCGGCCAGCGCATCGCACTTGCCGAGGATGCCGCCTTCACTTTCCTCTATCCGCACGTCGCGGCCTACTGGCGCAAGGCCGGCGCGGAGATCGTTCCGTTTTCGCCGCTCGCGGACGAGGCGCCTGAGGGCAGCTGCGACGTCTGCTGGCTGCCCGGCGGTTATCCCGAGCTTCACGCCGGCCGTCTCGCCGCCGCTGCGAATTTTCGGAGAGGAATGGCAAGGTTCGCCGGGACGAAGCCAATCCATGGTGAGTGCGGTGGCTTCATGGTGCTTGGCGAGGCCCTGGAAGATGCATCTGGCGAAACGCACAAAATGCTCGGCCTGCTCGGCCATTCAACCAGCTTCGCCAGGCGCAAGATGAACCTCGGCTATCGCGAAGCGCGGCTGCACGCCGACTGTCCGCTCGGCCCGCGGGGCGCGTTGATCCGCGGGCACGAATTCCACTATGCGCAGATGCTTGCTGCCGGCAATGACGAGCCCCTGGCCGACCTCGCCGACGGGCAAGGCAATCCGATCGGCGCCTCGGGCTACCGGCGCGGCCAAGTCAGCGGCACCTTCTTCCATGCCATCGCAAGGGGCTGAGGCATGAAGTTCCCGAAGGTCACCCTTTCGCCCCGGCAAATCCCCAGCGATATTGCCCTCTGCCTAGTGTTCTTCACCAGGCTGCCCTTGCCCGTCATTGACTTTCGCGGCCGCAGCCTTGCCACCGCGATCTGGGCCGCCCCGGTCGCCGGCCTCGTCGTCGGCCTGATCGGCGCCATCGTCTTTGCCACGGCGGAACGGTTTGGCCTTGCCATGGGACCGGCGGCAGCCCTTGCCCTGGTTGCAACCGTGGTCACCACCGGCTGCCTGCACGAGGACGGCCTGTCCGATGTCGCCGACGGTTTTGGCGGCGGCAAGACGCGCGGCCGCAAGTTGGAGATCATGCGCGACAGCCGAATCGGCGCCTATGGCGCCATGGCACTGGCGCTGTCGCTGCTCATCCGCTGGAGCGCGCTCTCGGAATTCGTCGATCCCACACAAGCCCTCTTCGCGCTCCTGGCCGCCCATGCGGCGTCGCGCGGCGTATTCGGCGCTTTCATGCATCTCTTGCCCCCGGCGCGCGACGATGGCCTCTCGGCCGGCGCCGGCACCGTCTCGCGGGGAATCGCCATCGCCGCCGCCGTGCTCGGCGCCCTCCCACTCCTCCTGCTCGGGATCGGCGGCGCCATCGCGGCGCTTATCCTGCTTGGACTGCTGTTTGCCGCCTTCCACGCGCTTTGCCTCAACCAGATCAGCGGCCAGACCGGCGACACGATCGGCGCCTTGCAGCAGGTGAGCGAAATCGCGGTGCTGCTCGTCGCCACTGTCGCCCTTTCCTGACTCTGTCTCGGAGAACTTCTTTCCATGCCCTTCAAATCACTGCATGAATTGCGCGCCGCTTGCCTCGACCTGCCTGATGGCGATGACGCCGCCGCGAGCGCGGTCGGCCGCCGCCAGGACACGCTGACCAAGCCGCAAGGCAGCCTCGGCCGGCTCGAGACCATAGCCGCGTGGCTGGCGCGCTGGCAGCGCCGCGACATGCCGAAACTCGACCGCGTGAAGGTGTTCGTCTTCGCCGGCAATCACGGCGTTACCGCGCAGGGCGTGTCGGCCTACCCTTCGGAAGTCACGGTGCAGATGGTGGCGAATTTCGCCGGCGGCGGTGCGGCCATCAACCAGCTCGCCCGCATCGCCGGCGCCGAACTCGACGTCATTCCGCTCGATCTCGACCATCCGACCGGCGATTTCACGCAAACACCTGCGATGGACGACAAGGTGTTTCTTGCCGCCGTCTCGGCCGGCTACGATGCGGTGACCGATGATCTCGATCTCGTCTGCTTCGGCGAGATGGGCATCGGCAACACCACGCCGGCTGCCGCGATCTCGGCGGCGCTGTTCGGCGGCGGTGCGGAAAAATGGACCGGACGCGGCACCGGCGTCGACGATGCCGGCCTCAAGCGCAAGGTGGCTGCCATCGAATCGGGCCTGAAGCGCCATGCCGCCATTCTTGCCGACCCGCTGGGGGTTGCCGCGGCACTTGGCGGCCGCGAACTCGCCGCCATCTTCGGCGCGACGCTTGCCGCCCGTCATCTGGGCATACCGGTGCTGCTCGACGGTTTCGTCTGCACCGCCGCCGCGGCGCCTTTGGCAAAGCTGCATCCGGCCGGCCTGGCTCACACCGTCGCCGCCCACGTCTCCGCCGAGTCAGGTCATCGCGGCCTGCTCGAAGCCCTCGGCCTGCCGCCGCTGCTCGACCTCGGCATGCGGCTAGGCGAAGGCTCCGGCGCGTGCCTGGCGGTCAACATCGTCCGCTCGGCGCTGGAGTGCCATGCTCGCATGGCAAGCTTTGCCGAGGCGGGCGTGTCGGAGAAGTAACATCTTCCGGTTGTAGCGATTTTCGAATAACTCTGGTGGATGAAAAAGCTTCACCCGGTTGCCGCTGCTGTGACTATCGCCGTGCTGCTTGCTGGCGTGCTTCGGCACAGTGAATATTCAACTTACGGCCCGATCGACACCGCAATTCTCGTTGTTTTTCTGGTTTTCTTCTGGTGGCTCATCAGCGATTTCTCAGGCGGAAAGGCCGCCATTGATGCCGGCGACGGTCGGAGCGCTGACAACGGCATGGCTTTTCGGTTGGGCAGGTTTCTGAGCCGCGTTTTTCGGCGCGGCCAATCGTAGTCTTTGACCAAGCTGCAAAGTCCTACAACTCTTCTGGCCAAAGGCGGCCGGGCGGCGAAAGCAGCCAAACACTGATGAACGAGCGCCGCAATTGAACCGGCCTATTCAGGGTCTTTCCACCAAGTCTTTGAAGAATTTGGTGGGTGCGCACAGGATTGAACTGTGGACCCGCTGATTAAGAGTCAGCTGCTCTACCAACTGAGCTACGCACCCACTCGGCCGGCAAAAACCGGCGTTGGCGGGCATATAGCCGCCGATGCCGGTCCTGTCCAGCCCTGCCGGAATCATTTCCCGACAAATCGCCGAAGTGACGCGGATGATCAGACGAACAGCTTGCCTTCCGCTACCTTGACCGCGTTGCCGCCGATGCGCGCCGATGCCAGTTTTCCGCCTTGCACGGCCAGTTCCAGGCGGATGCGCGAGGGCCGCCCCATCTCCAGCCCCTGTTCGATCCACAGCTGCGAAACGCCATCCGTCGGAGCGTCGAAATGCATGATGGCGCCGGCGAAGGCCGCGGCCGCCGAACCGGTCGCCGGGTCCTCGTAGGAAGGAGTGCCGGGCACGATCATGCGCACATGGAAGGCGCTCTCGTGGTTCACCGTCTCCCGGCAATACACATAGGGACTGGCGAAGGCCCATTCGCTCTTGCGCGGCGCCAACTCCGACCAGGCCTGGTTGTCGAGCCGGATCCGGCCCGCCGCTTCAAGATTGGCCACCGGAATGGTCACGTAGGGCACGCCGGCTGACCAGAACGCGACGCGGTGATTCTCGAAACCGATCTCGTGCGGCGCCAGGCCAAGAGCGGCGCCGATCGCCACCGGGTCGGCTTCGAGCTTCAGCGGCTCCGGCAGCTTCGCCAAGTCGAATTCGGCGAATGTCGCGCCATCGTGCTTGCTGACGGCGCAGCGCACCGGACCGATGTTTTCCTCCAGCACGAAAATGCTCGCAGCGCCGTCATTGTCGGCCATTTCAGCGAGCGCGATATCGGCGAGTTCCGCCAGCGCGATCGCCGAACCCACGGTCGGGTGGCCGGCGAAAGGCATTTCATAGTCGGGCGTGAAGATACGGATGCGGGCGCGGTGCTTGGGATTGTCCGGCGGCAGCACGAACACGGATTCCGACAGGTTGAACTCGCGCGCTATGGCCTGCATCGCAGCCGTGTCCAGTCCGCCGCTGTCCAACACCACCGCCAGCGGGTTGCCGGCCAACCGATCGGTCGTAAACACATCGTAAAGCAAGTAATCGCGTCTCATGGAGGAAACCTTCCGCTTTGATCCGAATTTCTGCCTCAATCCCAACATGAGCGAAATTTAATTTGATATTCGAACCATTAGCACTGATCTGTGCACTCATAGGGACATATTGCGCTTCAGGGGGTCCGGCGTGGACCAGATTGTCAATCTGCCAAAGACGGAATCGGATTCCGCCATCGAGACGGCGCTCGGGCTCGACCAGACGGGGCGGCGCAAGAAACGCCGCCGCGGCTGGCTCTATGGCCTGCTGGCGCTGATCGTCCTTGTCGCGGCTTTTGCCGGCTACCAGTGGTATGCCGGCTCGCCGGTCAAGATCGACTATACGACGGCGCCCGCCGCCAGGGCCGACCTCACTGTCGAGGTTTCGGCGACCGGCACCTTGCAGCCCCTCACCCAGGTCGACATTTCCAGCCAGCTCTCCGGCATCATCCGTTCAGTCTCCGTCAACGAGAACCAGCAGGTCAAGAAGGGCGATGTGCTGGCCGCGCTCGACACCGCCAAGCTGCAGGTGCAGATCGAACGCGCCGAGGCATCCGCCAAGGCGGCCGCCGCCAATGTCGCGGATGCCACCGTGACGCTGGCCGAGAATGAAAGCGCGCTCGTGCGCGCAGCCGCCCTCACCAAGCGCGGCATGGCCACCGACCAGTCGCTCGAGGCCGCGATCGCGACCCGCGACCGTTCAAAGGCGGCGCTCGATAGCGCCGAGGCCAATCTCGCCATCGCCAACGCCGACCTGAAATCGCAGCAGACCGACCTTGCCAACAGCACCATCTATGCGCCGATCGACGGCATCGTGCTGACGCGCTCTGTCGACCCCGGCCAGACGGTCGCCTCCTCCTTGCAGGCACCGGTGCTGTTCATCATCGCCGCCGATCTCCGGAACATGGAACTGGTGGCGGCAGTCGACGAAGCCGATATCGGCGCGGTGAAGCCGGGCCAGCATGCCCGCTTCACCGTCGACGCCTTCCCGGAGCGGCCGTTCGACGCCGAGATCCGCGACATCTCCTACGCCTCGGTGACCACCGATGGCGTCGTCACCTACAATGCACGGCTCGAGGTCGACAACAACGAGCTGCTGCTGCGGCCAGGCATGACCGCCACGGTTTCAGTCGTCACCCGGCAGGCCAAGGACGTGCTGACCGTCCCCTCCTCCGCCTTCCGCTATCGTCCTGCGCAGCAGGCCGCCCGCGGCTGGAGCCTGAGCGACCTGTTCACCGGCCGCATGGGACGTCCCGGCGGCAATCGCCAGCGCCAGGCGGCAACGCCGCCCGCCGACGGCTCACGCACGCTCTACGTGCTGGAGAAAGGCCGTCCGCATCCAGTCAACGTCAGGATCGGCTCGACCGACGGCGAACTGACCGAGATCACCTCGGGTCTGTCAGAGGGGGCGCAGGTCATCACCGCCTCGCAGCAGCGGAGCTGACGCCGTGGCGGTGGGCGCGCCTCTCATCACCTTCGACAAGGTCTGGAAGAGCTACGGCCAGGGCGAAGCCAAGGTGCACGCGCTTGCCGGCGTCGATCTTGCGATCCGGCGCGGCGAGTTCGTCGCCATCATGGGCCCGTCCGGCTCCGGCAAATCGACGGCGATGAACATCATCGGCTGCCTCGACACGCCGACCGCCGGCACCTATTCCTTCATGGGCGTCGATGCCGGCCGGCTCGACCGCAACCGCCGCGCCATGTTGCGCAACCTCTATGTCGGCTTCGTCTTCCAGGGCTATAATCTGCTGGCGCGCACCACGGCGGCGGAAAATGTCGAACTGCCGCTGATCTATCGCGGCGTGGCCGGCCGCGAGCGCCGCGATCTTGCCATGCAGGCGCTGGCGCAAGTCGGCCTTGTCGGTCGCGAGCATCACACTCCGGCCGAGCTTTCCGGCGGCCAGCAGCAGCGCGTTGCGATCGCGCGCGCCATCGTCACCAGGCCGACGCTGCTCGTCGCCGACGAACCGACCGGCAATCTCGACACTGCCCGCACCCACGAGATCATGGAGTTGCTGACGCAACTGAACAAGGAGCTTGGCCTGACCATCACCATGGTCACCCACGAGGCCGACGTCGCCGAATATGCCGAGCGCACGGTGCGCTTCCTCGACGGCCATGTCGCCTCCGACACGATGACTGTCGAGGTGGCCTGACCATGCTCTGGGAAACCGTCCGCCTCTCCTTGCGCTCGATCCGCCGCAACATGCTGCGCTCGTTCCTGACCTTGCTCGGCATCGTCATCGGCGTCGCCGCGGTCATCGCCATGCTCACCATCGGCGCGGGCACCACCGCCAAGGTCAAGAGCGACATCGCCAAACTCGGCAGCAATCTTCTGGTTGTGCGCTCCGGCCGCCCCGCCGGGCCTGGAGGCCCGGGCGGGCTCGACCAGGTGGTCCGCCCGCTCGCCGAAAAGGACCTTGCCGCGCTGGTCACGCACCTGACTGGCGCTCGCGCGATTTCGCCGGCCTCGCAGAAGCAGGTCCGTGTCATCTTCGGTACCGAGAGCCTGACCTCCGGCGTCACCGGCACCGACAGCGCCTATCTCGACGCCCGCGACTGGAAACTGGTCTCAGGCCGTTCGTTCAGCGAGTCCGAGACCCGCGCGGGCACCGGCGTGTGCCTGATCGGCGAGACGGTGCGCCAGCAGTTCTTCGGTGCCGGCGACCCCGAGGGCGAAATCATCCGCGTCAACCGCACCTCCTGCAAGATCATCGGCCTGCTTGAGCCGAAGGGCTATACCGGCTTCGGCCAGGACCAGGACAATGTCGTCTTGATGCCGCTGCATGCCTATCAGCGGCGCATTGCCGGCAACCGCAACATCGACAACATCTACGTCGCCGCCGACGACCGCACCCCGACCAGCGAGCTGCAGCCGCGCGTCGAGGATATTTTGCGCGACGCCAGACGCCTCACCCCCGACCGCGAAAGCGATTTCGCGATCCGCGACATGACCCAGATCGCCGACGCCATGGCCAGCGCCACCACCACTATGACCGGCATGCTGGGCGCGGTCGCCGGCGTCAGCCTGCTGGTCGGCGGCATCGGCATCATGAACATCATGCTGGTGTCGGTCACCGAGCGCACCCGCGAGATCGGCATCAGGCTCGCCATCGGCGCGCATGAAAAGCACATCCTCATCCAGTTCCTTGTCGAGGCGACGGTGCTGTCGCTGCTTGGCGGCATCATCGGCATCCTGATCGGGCTCTCGCTGGCCGGCCTCGCCTCGGCGACGCTGACCATTCCTTTCGCGCCGAGTCCGGCGGTCATCCTGCTCGCCGTCGGCTTTTCCGCGCTGATCGGCATGGTCTTCGGCTTCTTCCCGGCGCTGCGCGGCGCCAGGCTCGATCCGATCGACGCGCTGCGCCATGAATAGGGCGCGATTGGAAAGCTTGCGGCGTCCATAGTCGCCCTGACATGCTTGGGCTTTTGCTTGCTTACGGCTGAGAGGCGCGGCTACGACGCTATTTCCCACGGATTGATGGTATTCAATCCGGCGGCCGCGAATGGGCTGATGTCGCGTGTGGCGACCGTGAGGCCGTTTGCTGCGGCCGTGGCCGCGATGTAGCCGTCCGCATTGCCGATCGCCTTGCCTGCGGCTCTCGCTTGCACCATGAGCTTGGCATAGGCGCGCGACGCCTCGAGGTCGAAAGGCAGAATGCGGCCTGCAAACAGCGGCAACGCATCCTGCTCGAGACGATCATGCAGGACCGCGCGGCGCTTCCCGGCGGGCATCGCTGCGATGCCGAAACGCAGCTCAGCCACGGTGACGGCTGAGAGATACAGGGTTTCGACAGCCTGGGCGTCGATCCATGCGATTACGCGGCGATCGGGTGCAGGTTTCCACGGCTCAGAAATGACATTTGTGTCGATGAGGATCATTCGAACCTCATCGGCTCGCCCGGTGTTTTGTCGCGGAGCTGCTGCAATCTATCGACATCCTCTTGCGACAATCCGGCCTCGCGGCCGATGGCGGCGAGCAGCGAGCCGAGTTTGACCCGATTGGCCGGCCGCACGGCCGTTTCCAGGATTTCGCGCATTTCGGCTTCGGTGCTACGGCCATGGTGTGCTGCCCGCACCTTCAAGGCGCGCAGCGTTTCCTCTGGCAAATTGCGGATAGTGACAGCGCTCATTGATATCATCCAGGTCACAATGATGTCATTGATAGCAATATAGAGAATTTGCCATCAACGCACAACAGTCCGCGCCCCTGACAGGAGGGAGACCTTCGATGTTCGCGGTAGCGGAAAGCCACTCAGACCATCGCATGGCTGGCCAGACGATCAGCACGGAAGGGTACTAAGATTTTAGTCCCGGTTCGCAAAATGCCATTCGATCAGCGGCTTCATATGCGGCATCAGCCCATGCGGCAGGTCGGTGGCATGGCGGATGATGACCGGACCCACGATCTCCGGTTCGGCCTCGGCTGCGACGAAGGCCGAGATGCGCTGCGCGATCTCCTCGGCGGGCTGGGGAACCCGGTAGCGGCGGAAGATCACCGTGCCGCTTGCCGTCGACAGCGCATGGTAGTGCAAGCCGCGTGCGGCGCCCGAAATGTCGAGGCCGGTTTCTTCCCGCACCTCGCGGATCATGTTGAAATCGACATCGACGAGGCCGTCGCGAAAATCGGCCGGTTCGAATGAACCGGCGGCGAAATAGACACGGCCGGCAGTGACGGTGTGGGCGGCCATGCGGATAGCCACCAGCGCATTGTCGCCGGCCACTAGCATGGCATGGGCATAGGCGTGCTCGGCGCCGGAATTCTCGCGCCGCTTCCGCCAAAGCATGAAGGTGGAGTAGTTGACCGCGTGGCACCGGCCGACGAGGCGATTGTCGCGCCAGGCAAGTCGCGAAAGCAGCACCACGGGACCATCGAACAACGCGGGATTGGCCGCGATCTCGTGCTGCCAGTTCGCGGCGATCGCCTCGGCATTGGCCAGCGCGAAAGGATGCGGGCCGGGATCGAGCCGGACATCGACGGCGTCGACCGGCAAAATGACATTGCGCGGCAGGTCGAAGCTCACGGCTCAGGCCATGTCCAGCGTGATGGCCACCGGACAATGGTCCGATGCCTTCGGCCGGTCCCAGCCGGCGCGCGGGAAACGTTCAACTTCCTGGCCGGCGGGGAAGATCGTGCGCCAGGGCTGGCCGTTGCGGATGATGTCCGGGACGGCGGTGGCGTTCTTCGCCGCCAGTCCCTTGGACAGCAGGATATAATCGAGCTGGCACAAATGCCGCTCTTGCGGCCCACGCGTGTGGTAGAAAGTCCAGCGGTTCATTTCCGGCCGCCTCTCGACCACGTTTTCGCAAAAACCGCCAGCCGTCAGCACGTTGATGCAGGACAGGTTCTCGTCGACCACTTCGAAACGATAGCCGTCGAATTCGTCGCCGGCGATCTTCACGCGCTGGCGGTAATCGTTCATGTCGCCGCAGATCGCCCAGCGCTTGTCGGCTGCATGATCCGCCCCGAAGCGCTCCTCGATGATCCGGCGCACCGCCTGCGCCTCGGCGATGCGGATCGGCATCGTCGCTTCACGCCCGTCGAGCCCGTTGCGGGGCGAGCCCATCGACTTGAAGTGCACGAGATAGATGGTCAGCGGCGAGCCGCCCACGGTAAGGTCCACTTCCAGGCAGTCGCGCCGGAAGATGCGTTCATTGGGCTGGTTGCCGAGCGCCGCCAGCTCCGGCGTGTGCAGCCCGAACTGCTCATAGGTCACATAAGCGTGGCTGGTCATGCGCACGAAGTCGATGGGCTGGCCCTGCGCGGTCTCGCTGCGCATCATCACGGCGACGTCGATGCCGCGCGAATCATTGCCGGCGGCGGTGTATTTCTGGCGGTAGCCCTGACCCACCATCTTGAAAAGATAGCCATATTCGAACGCCTTCAGGGCCTCGATATTGTCGACTTCCTGCATGCAGATGATGTCCGCGCGCGTGGCCGCGATGGCCAGCGCCGTCAGCTGCCGCGTGTCGTCCGATTGCGCGATGGCCCGGGCCTGCTCCAGCATCTTGTACTCGGCCTCGCTCTGGATATCGAAGAGGGCCAGCGTCCGATCCTCGTTGAGCTGGTTGCGGTATCCGGAGAAATCGAACCTGTTCATCAGGTTCTCGACATTGAAGGTTGCAAGGCGCAGCGACATATCATGACCTTTGCCCGCAAGCGCGGCAGAAAACAAGGCCGGGCAACCACCAGCTGGGAGCGATTGATCCTGGCGGGCTTCGCGCCGTGGTTGACGGAACCTTTCCGTTCATCCGCCGTTCAGACGCAAAGACCCACAGTGCGCCCATCCAGGGTCGGCGTGGGGCCTGTTTTCTTGGAGAAGTGCAATGAACGCGCTCTTTTCTTCCACTGTAAAATCCGGGCTGATAGCGCTCGGTATCTTCTCCGGCATCACGGCACCTTCCGCTGCCGGACCGATCCTGCAGCCGGACCTGTCGATTCCCGCCAGCACAGCAGCGCCGACTGTGACGCCTGTTCGCGACAGCTGGGCCGGCGGCAACAACCGGAGTAGTTTCAACAACGACTGGAGATGGCGCCGGTCGGGCGGCTGGAACCGCGGCAACTGGAATCGCGGTAATTGGAACGGCCGCCACTGGAACGGTCGCCACTGGAATGGCGGCGACGATTGGCGTTGGCGCCGCCACCATTATCGCGGCCGCTACTATGACGACGGAGCCGGTGCCGCGATCCTGGGCCTTGGCTTGGGGCTTGGCCTCAGCAGCCTGTACAACAACTACAACTACTATGATGCGCCGCCGCGCCGCTACTATCGCGCCGGCCGGCTGTCGAGCGCCCATGTCCGGTGGTGCTACAACCGATACCGGTCGTATCGCGCTTGGGACAACACCTTCCAGCCCTATAACGGCCCGCGCCAGCAGTGCTACTCGCCCTATCGCTGAGCCAGGCCGCATAATCTTGCAATAAGAAACGGCGCCGCGCGGCGCCGTTTCCTTTCGAGCGTGGATCGCTCAGGACGTTCAAAACAAGGGACGTGGATCGCTCAGTTCTTGGCCTTGTCGACCAGCTTGTTCTTCGAGATCCACGGCATCATCGCGCGCAGCTTGGCGCCGACCTCCTCGATCTGATGGCTGTCGTTCATGCGGCGGATGCCCTTGAAGCGCGACAGGCCGGCGCGGTATTCCTGCATCCACTCCGAGGTGAATTTTCCGGTCTGGATGTCCTTCAGCACGCGCTTCATCTCAGCCTTGGTCTCGGCGGTGATGATGCGCGGCCCCGAGACGTATTCGCCCCACTCGGCGGTGTTCGAGATCGAGTAGTTCATGTTGGCGATGCCGCCTTCATAGATCAGGTCGACGATCAGCTTGACCTCGTGCAGGCACTCGAAATAGGCCATTTCGGGCGCATAGCCGGCTTCCACCAGGGTCTCGAAGCCGGCCCGGATCAACTCCACCAGGCCGCCGCACAGCACGACCTGCTCGCCGAACAGATCGGTCTCGCATTCCTCGCGGAAATTGGTCTCGATGATGCCCGAACGGCCGCCGCCGACGCCGCAGGCGTAGGAGAGAGCGAGGTCGAGCGCGTTGCCCGAGGCGTCCTGGTTGACCGCGACCAGGCACGGCACGCCGCCGCCCTTCTGGTATTCGCCGCGCACGGTGTGACCAGGGCCCTTCGGCGCGATCATGACGACGTCAACCGTCGACTTCGGCTCGATCAGGCCGAAATGCACGTTGAGGCCGTGCGCGAAGGCGATTGCCGCACCGTCGCGGATGTTCGGCGCGATCTCGTTTTTGTAGATGTCGGCCTGCAATTCGTCTGGCGTCGCCATCATCATCAGGTCGGCCCATTTGGCGGCGTCGGCCACGCTCATCACCTTGAGCCCGTCGGCCTCGACCTTCTTGGCGGTCGCCGATCCGGCCTTGAGGCCGATGGCGATCTCCTTGGCGCCGGAATCCTTGAGGTTGAGCGCATGCGCCCGGCCCTGGCTGCCATAGCCGATGATGGCGACCTTCTTGCCCTTGATCAGATTGAGATCGGCATCACGATCGTAATAGACACGCATTTTTGTCTTCCTTCCCGTTTGAAGATCAGAGGCCTTGCGGCCCGGTTTTTGCTCCGAAAAGAGCGAGAAACTGCTGCGTCGCGCGGACGGCATCGCCGCCGATCGCCGCCTCAGTCAATTCCAGCCGGTCGCCGAGCAAGAGACGGATCTGCACGTCGCGGGCGACCAGCCCGAAAAAGGTGCGGAACGCCGTCTCGGCATCCGAAAAATCGAGCAGCCCGGCCCGGCGGCCGGCCTCCAGCACCGGCTTCAGGCGCTTGGCGAGGGCAAAGCGCCCGTTCTCCAGCACCACCGCGCCAAGATTGTCTTTGCCCGAACCGGCATGGCCGACCGCCACCCGGTTGAGCGCGATCGAAGTGTCGCTGGAAATGACCCTCAGCCAGTCGGAAGCAAATCGCTCCAGGCTCGCGGCCAATGAGGCAAGATCGAGTCCCTTGCCGTCGACCGCCGTCACCCGCACCTTCGAGGCCTGCCATTGCACCGTCGCGGTGAGCAGCCCGTCGCGGTCGCCGAACCATTTGTAGAGCGTTTCCTTGGAGCAGCTCGCCCGGCGCGCCACTGCGGTCATGGTCAGATTGTCGCCCTCCTCGACCAGCAGGCGGAGTGCGGCATCCAGAACCGCCTTCTGACGCTCCGTCAGCGCTTCGCTGTCGTCGAGATCGGCGTTTGCCTGCAACACACTCTGTTCCCGTTTGATAGTAGAGCCGCGGATCGCCCCGGAGTCCGTACCGTACGTTACGGTTCGGCATATTGCGCAATCCGAAGATCGGCGCAAGGGGAAAATGACGAAATGCCTTCCGGTGTCCCCGCAGCCGCGCAAACGTATGTCAGTCGCCGGCTGGCGGATCGCGCAACCGACCGAGCAAGGCCGATACCGTGTTCAGTTCTTGCGGCGAGAGCTTGTCGCCAACCAGTTCCGCGATCGACCTGCCGTAGACGGCCCACATACGGCGGCGCGTCTCCCGTCCCTTGGCCGTGATGCGGACGGTTTGGCCGCGGCCGTCATCGGCCACCGGCAGCTTCTCGACAAGCCCGTCGGTCTCCAGGCGGGCCAGCAAACGCGAAATGTTGTACTGCGCGAACAGGGTCCGTTCGATCAGTTGGAACGGCCGCAAGCCGCCCTCGCCCGCCTCGGCGAGTTCGTGCAGCACGTCATACCAGGCAAGCGGCGGCAGGCCGCCCTCCTTCAGCGCATCTTCGGCACGTTCCACCAGCTGGCGCGATACCCGCATCAGGCGTGCCCATGTCTTGATGGCCTCCGGCGATGGCATGGCTGTCTCGATCATGGCGGCATCATAAGAGATAGATGCAATTGCATCAAGCTTGACGATGAATGCATTTGCATCTAGATAGATGCGAATGCATCGATATCGAGAGGCAAATCCGATGAAGCATGCCAACACCCTTATTCTCGTCAGCCATGCCCTCTGCCCCTATGTCCAGCGTGCGGCGATCTCGCTGGCCGAGAAAGGCGTGCCGTTCGAGCGCGTCGACATCGACCTCGCCAACAAGCCTGACTGGTTCAAGGCGATCTCACCGCTCGGCAAGGTGCCGCTGCTGTGCGTGCGGCTGGGGAACGATGAAACGGTGATCTTCGAATCCGCCGTCATCCTCGAATTCCTCGAAGAAACCGAGGCCAATCCCCTCCACCCCGCCGATCCCTATGCCCGTGCCCGGCATCGCGCCTGGATCGAGTACGGCTCGGCCATCCTCAACGCCGTCGGCCGGTTCTATTCGGCGTCGACCGAGGCAGGATTCCTCGCCGAGTCCCGGACGCTGTCGGAAATGTTCGATCGTGTGGAGACCGAATTGGCGGGCGAAGCCGGCCGGACTGGACCATGGTTCGAAGGCGGGCGCTTTTCGCTCGTCGACGCAGTCTACGGCCCTGTCTTTCGCTACATCGATACCTTCGACCGGATCGGCGATTTCGGCATTCTGGACGGCAAACCGCTCGTCCAGGCCTGGCGCCAGGTATTGAGTGAACGCCCGTCGATCAAGCATGCCGTGGCGCAAGACTATCCGCAGCGCCTGCATGCCTTCCTGCGGGCGAAGGGATCGTATCTTTCGACGGTCATTCGCAAGAACGATCCGGCCAGCGCGCTTCTACCAGCCCAGTTCGCCTGAACGGATCGACCACCGTGCCGGCCACCATCGAGGCCAGCAACTGCGGCGCCGGGGCCGGCACCGCCAAGCCCGTGGACTGCGGGATCAGCCCCGCCGGGTGAAATCTAGTCGCGCCTCTCGACCTTGTCAGGCTCAAGCCTTGGCGGCATCGAAACCGAGGCGCGCGTCGCGCACCGCGTCATGATTGAGCTCGGCCCATAGGATCAGTTGGTGCAAGGCACCGAACATCGAACGTCCGAGATCGGTCAGGCTGTATTCGACGCTTGGCGGCTTGGTCGGGAACACTTCGCGATGCACATAACCGTCGCGCTGCAAATCATGCAGCGTTTGCGTCAGCATACGTTGTGAGATGTCCGGCACCAGCCTGCGCAATTCTCCGAAGCGGTAGGGCCTTTCGGCCAGCGCCATCATCAGCAGCGAACTCCATTTGCCGCTCACCCCCTGGATGACGTCGCGGACCGGGCAATTGGAAAAATTGCCTCCGCCTGAGATGGCCTTGTAGACCTCCAACTTCGTTCTGAGATTGACGATCTTGCTGTCCACGGCTGGTTCCCTGGCTGTGCCTACCTCCCGAAAAACTGCCTTCTTTACGACCCTGGGTCAATTCCTATTTTAGCGCTGGTCTCTTTTTGAGACCACCACTCGAACCGCGCTTCCGGCGCAATGTTGGGATTCTCCATGACCGCTACCCTTCTCGTCACCGGCGCTTCCGGCCAACTCGGCCGCGGCGTCATTCATCATTTGCTGGGCTCCCTCAAGGTTCCGCCGCAACGAATCATCGCCACCACCCGCAATCCGGAAAACCTTGCCGACCTGGCGGCGCGCGGCGCCACCGTCAGGGCCGCCGACTTCGACGATACCGCATCGCTGGAGGCTGCATTCAAGGGCGCCGACAGGGTGCTGATCATCTCGACTGGCGAGCTCGACCTGCTTCACGGCAAGCGCCTGAGGCAGCATGAGAACGCGGTCGTTGCCGCGAAGAAGGCCGGCGTTTCGCATCTGCTCTATACCTCGATGCCCAACCCCGAACCGGTTTCGCCGGTGCTATTCGCCAACGACCATTACGGCACCGAGCAGGCGATCAAGGCGAGCGGCATCCCCTACACGATCTTCCGCAACGGCTGGTACCAGGAGAACCTGTTCATGGCGCTGCCCCATGCGATCGCCTCTGGACACTGGTACACGTCCGCCGGCGAAGGCCGCATCGCCCATGGCGCACGCGATGACATGGCCGCGGCGATCGCCGCCAGTCTCGCTTCGGGCTCGACCGACAGCAAAACCTACACGCTAACTGGCCCGCAAGCGTATACGACGGCCGAGATCGCCGCCCTCGTCAGCGAAGTCACCGGCAAACCGCTCGATGTCGTGCAGGTTTCGGATGATGCCCTGACCGAAGGCGTAAAGGCATCAGGTGTTCCCGAGGATTTCGCCGGCGTCATCGTTTCCTTCGACGTCAACACGCGCGCCGGCCGCATCGCCATGGTGACAGACGCGGTCGAGATGCTTTCCGGCAGGACGCCAAGGACGTTGAGGCAATTCCTCGAGGCGAACAAGGCTGCCCTGGCCGGTTGAAATCCACGCGGCGGGAAGTCTGTTCTCGACTTACCGCCGCCCCCCTACTTCGATGTTTTGATCAGGCCGTGCCGGATAAGGCTCTCTCCGGTCGCCGCCAGCGCGTCTTCGCGCGAACGCGGTTTCCAGCCGAGCATACGCACCGCCTTGGCATTGGTGGCATTCTTGACCTTGCCCAGTTCAGGCACGAGCTGTGCGACTTCCGGATTGAACAGTCCCACCATGCGCACCAGCCAATCGGGAAGCTCTCTGGTCGAAACGCGCGCCGCCGCATTGCCGAGCCGCTTTCTCAAGGTTTGCGCGATTTCCCGCACGGTCATGAAATCGCCGGCGACCGCCAGGAAGCGCTCGCCATTGGCAGCTGGATCGGTCATGGCGCGGACATGCAGGTCCGCCACGTCGCGTGCATCGACGACGCCGAAGGACAGGCGCGGCAGCCCCGGCATGGCGCCATTCATCATGCGTTGGACAAATTCGGTGGAGGTCGAATGGTCGGAGCCAAGCACAGGCCCGAAGATGCCGACGGGGTTGACGGCAGCAAGCTCCAACCCGTCCCCCTCGGCGGCGATAAAATCCCAGGCCGCGCGCTCGGCGAGCGTCTTCGACTTCACATAGGCGCTGACCCTTCCCATCGGATCGGTCCAGCTCTCCTCGGTGAACGCACGGCCGTCGGGCGGCAGCTTGCCGTAGCCGATAGCCGCGAAGGAGGACGTTAGCACGACGCGTCTGACGCCGGCATCTCGTGCCGCCCGCAGCACCCGCAACGCGCCTTCACGGGCCGGAATGATCAGCTCGTCCTCATGCTTGGGCACGCCGGGCGGGAACGGCGAAGCGACATGCAGGACATAGTCGCAGCCGGCAGCGGCTGGCAGCCAGCCGGCATCGATCATGAGATCGGCGATTGCAAAGGAGAGCCTGTCATCCGGCCCGACGCCACCTGCCTTGAGCATGGCCAGGATATCGGCTTGCCGCCTGGCCGAGCGCACGGTTGTGCGCACGCGGTAGCCCGCCTTCAGCAGTTCAAGGATACAGTGAGCGCCGAGAAAGCCAGATCCGCCAGTGACAAGCACCAATTCGCCGCTCATGCCCGCCCCCCGAAGCCTCAGCCCAAGGCGATCGAGACTGTCAGATCGCCACCTGCGTGCCGATCTCTACCACACGGCCGGTCGGTATCTGGAAATATTCAGTGGCGTCGGCCGCCGTGCGCGCCAGCCCGATGAACAGCCGGTCTTGCCACACCGGCATGCCGGAATTGGGCGAGGCTTTCAGCGAGCGCCGGGACAGGAAGAAGGACGTCGTCATGATGTCGAACTTCCAGCCTTGCTTGCGGCAGATCGCCAGCGCGCGCGGGATGTTGGGCTGCTCCATATAGCCGAAGGTCAGCGTCACCCGCATGAACAGCTCGTTGACCGTCTCCATCTTGACCCGATCGCTGTCAGGCACCACCGGCTGCGGCGCGGTCACCACCGAGAGGATTACATTCTGCTCGTGCAGGACCTTGTAGTGCTTCAGGCTGTGCATCAGCGCGGTCGGCGCGCTCAGCGGATCGCTGGTCAGGAACACCGCGGTGCCGGATACCAGTTGCGGCTTCTTCTTCAACAGATTGCCGGCCAGGAAATCGAGCGGGATCTCGTTGCGGCGGGTCTTGTCGAAGAGATAACGGCTGCCGCGCACCCAAGTCCACATCGCCAGAACGATGGTGAAGGCCACTGCCAGCGAGGCCCAGCCGCCTTCGAACACCTTGACGATGTTGGAAGCGAAGAAACCGACATCGATCAAACCGAACAAGGCTGTCATCGCGACCGCCACCCACAGCCGCCATTTCCAGATGCGGGTCATGACGACAAACAGCAGCACCGTCGTCACCAGCATGTTGCCGGTCACCGAGATGCCGTATGCCGAAGCCAGCCTGCTGGATTCGCCGAAGCCCACCACCAGCATCATCACCACCAGCGCCAGCAACAGGTTGACGCGCGGCATGTAGATCTGGCCTGACTGTTTTTCCGACGTGTGCAGGATTTCCAGCCGTGGCAGCATGTTGAGCTGCACCGCCTGCCTGGTCAGCGAGAATGCGCCTGAAATCACCGCCTGGCTGGCGATGACCGTCGCGGCGGTCGCCAGCACCACCATCGGGATCAGCGTCCAGCCTTCGTTCATTTCGAAGAAGGGATGTCCGACCACGCCGTTCTTGGCCAGCACGAAGGCGCCCTGGCCGGCATAGTTGAGCAACAGGCAAGGGAACACGATCGCCAGCCAGGCGAGCACGATCGGCTTGCGGCCGAAATGGCCCAGATCGGCATAGAGCGCTTCGGCGCCGGTGACCGCAAGGAAGATGGCGCCGATGGTGACGAAGGCGACATCGGGCGAATTGATCAGGAAGGCGACGATATAGTGCGGGCTGATCGCCCACAGGATTTCCGGATCGGCGATGATATGGTTGAGACCGGACAGGCCGATAGCCAGGAACCAGACCGCGGTGATCGGGCCGAAGATCAGCGCCACGCCGCCGGTGCCGAAGCGCTGCACCGAAAACAGAACCGCCAGGATGACCAGTGTCAGCGGCACGACATAGGGCTGGAAGGTCGGCGTGACGACATTCATGCCCTCGACCGCCGAAAGCACCGAAATTGCCGGGGTTATGACGGCATCGCCGAAAAACAGCGAGGCGCCGACGATACCGATGCCCAGAATGATCGCCGAGCGCTTCGGGAAACTGCCGCGCGCCAATGCCATCAACGATAGCACGCCGCCTTCGCCGCGGTTGTTGGCGCGCAGCACGAACATGATGTATTTGATGGTGACGATGATCGTCAGTGACCAGATGATGAGCGAGAGAACGCCAAGAATGTCGCCACGGTCGGCCACTTCGCCGCCCGACGACGCCACCAGCGCCTCGCGGAACGCGTAGATCGGGCTGGTGCCGATATCGCCGTAAACAACGCCGAGCGCGCCGAGCATCAACACCTTGGTGCTGTGCTGCTCGATCTCAGGATGGCTCGATTGTTCGACGGTTTCTGCCTCACTACCAGTGTTGGCAAGGGCCATGAACGACACTCCGATAAGCGGGCGGTGCTCTACGCTTGCTGCGATGCAATATCAAGTACCGTCGCGTTATGGCTGCCATGCTTTGCACGCGAGGCTGCCACCATTACCACCCGCAAGCCCTGAGAAATCGGCCCACCGTGCCGGCCATGCCATACTCCAACGCGTCGGCTGTCAACCCATGTCCGATCGACACTTCGGCCAATGCCGGAACGCGTCGCGCCAGGGCCGGCAGGTTGCTCACCGTCAGATCGTGCCCGGCATTGACCTCAAGGCCCGCGGCAACGGCCGCATCGGCGGTTTTTCCCAGTCTTTCCAGCTCCTTGGCCGCCTTGGCGGAATCGGCATGACAACTGCCATAAGGTCCCGTGTAAAGCTCGATACGGTCGGCGCCGGTATCGCGCGCGGCGTTTATGCCGGCGGGATCCGCATTGGAGAACAACGAGACCCGGAAACCGCCCTTCTTCAGGCGTCTCACGATCGGTGTCAGGAACGCCGCATCGGCGATGAAGTTCCAGCCATGGTCCGAGGTTGCCTGGGAGGGATCGTCAGGCACCAGGGTCACCTGTTCCGGCTGGTGCTTCTCCACAAGCGCCAGGAAATCCTCGGTCGGATGGCCTTCGATGTTGAATTCGGCCCGCGGGAACTCATCGTCGATCAAGGCCCTGATCTCAGGCAGGTCTGAACGGCGGGTATGGCGCTCGTCCGGGCGAGGATGCACCGTCAGCCCATGCGCTCCCGCCGCAAGCGCGATGCGGCCAAGCCTGATCACATCAGGCCACGGCAGGTCGCGCCGGTTGCGCAGCATGGCGATGGCGTTGAGATTGACGGAAAGCTTTGCGGGCATGGCTTCGGATCCTGCTCGATTTCGGCGCATCTATACCGCCTTTGACGGGAACAGATAGGGGGTTTCCGGTGTTCCAGAAGATCGGATGACGTTTGTGAAAGGATAGGATCCCTTGAATTTCCTCGAAGCCGTGCCGGCAATCCGGCGCATCGATACGGACCGTGAGGATCTCTTCGCCATCGATATCGTCGGCCATGTCTCGGCGGCCGACGCGGAAAACCTGTTCGGCCTGCTCGAAGCGGCCTACGCGCTTCACCCGCGAATCGATGTGCTGGTGCGCGTGATCGATCATGACGGCGTCGACTGGAACGACATATCGGACGAGACGCTGAGACAGGGCGCGGTGCAGGCCGTGGAGCATGTCGGCCGTTGTGCCGCGATCGGCGAGCCGGACTGGACGGCGCAAGCGCGAGACTTCCTCCCCACCCCGCCGCCAGTCGAACTCAGGCACTTCAAAGACGAGGACGAGGCCGATGCCTGGCAATGGCTCGGCGCCAGGCATCTGGGCTCCGCTACCTGACGATCGTCAACCGTTCGGCCGCCCGGGTGATCGCGGTGTAAAGCCAGCGCTGGCGCGTCTCCTTGAACGCCCAGCTCTCGTCGAACAGCACGATCTCGTTCCATTGCGAGCCCTGCGCCTTGTGCACGGTCAGCGCATAGCCATAGTCGAAATCGTCGAACCGCTTCTTCTGCTGCCACGGGATATCGGCGTCGGGATCCTCGAAAGCCGCCTTGAGCAGCTTGATCTTGGCGACACCGCGGTCCGGATCATCCTCTTCCGGCGACACCAGGAGGTTGATGCCAGGTTTTACTGTCTCGCGCGACGAGGTCATCACCTTCCACAGCGAGCCGTTGAGCAGGCCCTTGGCCGGGTCGTTGCGCAGGCACACCAGCTTGTCGCCGGCCTGCGGATAGTCGGCATTGAACCCCTTGAGCTCGCGCAGGCGCTGGTTGTAGCGGCGGCGCGTGCGGTTAGTGCCGACCAGCACCTGGTCCGCCCTCAGCACCAGCTCCTGGTTGACGCCTTCCTTGCCGATCACCTGCGCCGTGCCGTAGTCGCCGCGCATGAATTCGCGCCCCTCGCGCACGTCGAGCGCCAGCCGCAGGATAGGATTGTCGCGCGCCTGCCGGTGGATTTCGGTGAGCAGGAAATCCGGCTCGTGGTCGGTGAAGAAGCCGCCGCCCGAGATCGGCGGCAACTGGCCGGGATCGCCCAGCACCAGGATCGGCGTGCCGAAGCTCATCAGGTCCCGGCCAAGCTGCTCGTCCACCATCGAGCATTCATCGATGATGACCAGTTTCGCACGCGAGATCGGGCTCTGCCGGTTGAGCGAAAAGGTCGGCGACATCGACGTCTTGCCGGTCACCTCGTCTTCGACCGATTCCTCGCCCTTGGGCCTGTAGATCAGCGAATGGATGGTGCGGGCATTGACCGCGCCCTTGGAGCGCAGCACCTGTGCTGCCTTGCCGGTGAAGGCGGCGAACTGCACCTGCCCGTCGACATGTTCGGCGAAATAGCGCGCCAGCGTCGTCTTGCCGGTGCCGGCGTAGCCGAACAGCCGGAACAATTGCGGCTTGCCGGCCTTGAGCCAGCGCGCGACCGCTTGCAGCGCCTCGTCCTGTTGGGGTGAAAATTCCATCTGATCGTGTGACCGGATTCGCGAGGGAAAGACAAGATAGCCGCCACCGCCATCGACGCAGCCTGGTGGCGAACTCCCTGCGCTTCAGCCTATCAGGCGAGCACGGGAACGTAAAGGGAACGGGCGCCATGTCCGCACGATCAGATGACGGCGTGCGGATCGTTCTCCAGCAGGATCGGCTTGCCGTGCGGGGTGGCATGCGCTGCGCGCTCCCAGGCCCGCGCCATTGCATCGACATCGGGCTTGGCGGCCAATCCTTTCGACGCCAGCAGCCCTTCCAGCGCCGCCAACCAATGTTCGTAATAGTCATGGCCGTCAGTCGCGACGCCGGGTTTCTTCACTTCGGCCGACAGTGCCTGCGCCCACTCGCTCCACGAAAACAGGCCCTTGTCGTGCAGCGCCACCGTCATCGCGAAGGCTTGGGCCTGCCAAGGCTCGGCGAAGATGGGTGCATCGAGGCCGGCGGGCAAACCGGCAGGCCCGTTCGCCTCAGGCCGGTTCAAGATAGCTCTCCCAGGCATCGATGGACACGGTCAGCGTCGGATCGGCCCCGTCGCCCCAGATCTCGGCCCCGTCGAAGACCACCGTATAGACCCATTGCGGGTTTTCGCCTTGCCCATGCGCGTTCGTGTCGGGGAACACAAAGCCTTCGCGCACCGCTTCAATCCTCCCACGCTTGCCGCGCGCGTAGCGCGGCAGCCTGGTGTGGCCGGTCGGGTTGAAATTCCTGGTTCGTATGCGGTCGCCGGCCTTGAAGCGTGGGGTCGTCCCCACAGGCCTGTTGCACGGAGCGCCCTTAGCCAGCACGGTCGGAACGTCATCGGCCTTCAGCACTCTTTTGGGCGTCGGCGCCGGATCGATCGCCTCGCCTGCCTTGAGGTCACGCTCGCTGACGAAACCATGGCGCTTGAGCAGGGTTTCCAGCGCCTTGATCCATATCTGGTAGTAGCTGGAGGCATAATAGTCGGCCGGATGCAGCGATTCCCGCGCATGCCGGCTCTCATCGATATTCCAGGCACCCATTGCGCCGGCGGTGAGCGTCACGCCGAGCGCCCGCCGCTCCCAGTCGGCATGGAAATACGGCTCGTTCCGTTCCGGCGCCACCGGCCCGAATCCCATTTGTCCGCCGAGGTCCTGCGGCCCGTTCATGCCGGCTCCCCCCTTTATTCCGGTACTTTGGCCAGCGCGGTGCCGATCATGGCATCACGGCTTACCAGTTCGGCCAGCCGCTCCTCGCTCCAGCCCTCGGTTCCTTGCGGCCGCATCGGGACGACGAGATAGCGCAACTCCGCGGTCGAATCCCAGACGCGTATCTTTGTTGAGGCCGGCAGCGTCAGCCCGAATTCCTCAAGCACGCCGCGCGGATCGATGACCGCGCGCGATCGATAGGGCGGCGCCTTGTACCAGACCGGCGGCAGGCCGAGCACCGACCACGGATAGCAGGAGCACAGCGTGCAGACGACGAGATTGTGCGTCTCTCCGGTGTTGAACACCGCCTGCATGTGCTCGCCCTGGCGGCCGGTGTAACCGAGCGATCCGATCGCCGCCGTCGCATCGCGCTTCAGCCACTCGGCAAAAGCGGGATCGCTCCAGGCCTTGGCTACCACCCTCGCGCCGTTGCGCGGACCGATCTTGGTCTCGTAGGTATCGACGGTGACATCGATCGCGGCCGGATCGATCAATCCCTTGCGGGTGAGAATGGTTTCCAGCGCGCGCACGCGGGCGGCAAACGGATCGAGCTCGTTGTCGTGGTCATGATCGTGGGACATGGCGACAAATTATGGCTCTCCTATCCGCCGGCCGCAAGCATGACGGCTTGGGCCAGTGGGTGCAATGCGGATTTCCTACTCCGCAGCCGCCTTCTGCGGCTCGCCCTGCCTCTCGTCATCGCCGTCGAACAGCGAAGGCTGATCCCCCGCTTCGACCAGGTGCAACTCGGCCTTTCGCTTCGGAAATAGCCCCAGCAGCCAACCCGAGAAATTCTCCATGTAGACATAGATCACCGGTGTGACGAACAGGGTCAGAGCCTGCGAGGCGAGCAGGCCGCCAACGACGGCGACGCCCAGCGGCTGGCGCAGCTCCGCGCTGGCGCCCGTGCCGAGCGCGATTGGGAACGTGCCCATCAAGGCGGCCAGCGTCGTCATCATGATCGGCCGGAACCGCATCAGACAGGCCTTGTGGATGGACTCGGTGGCCGACATGCCTTCTCGTCGCAATTCGAGCGCGACGTCGACCATCATGATGCCGTTCTTCTTGACGATGCCGATCAGCATCAGGATGCCGATCACCGCGATGACGGACAGGTCCATGCCGGCGAGGCGCAAGGCGACAACCGCCCCCAGCACAGCCGATGGCAAACCTGTGAGGATCGTGAGCGGATGGATGAAACTCTCATAGAGAATGCCGAGCACGATATAGATGGTCAGGATCGCGCCGCCGATCAGCAGGCCCTGGTTGGCGAGCGAGTCCTGGAAGGTCTTGGCCGTGCCGGCGAAGCTGGTCGAGATCATCTCCGGCATGCCGATCTGCTCTTTGAGCGCGTTGATGCGGCTCACGCTGTCGCCGAGCGCCACGCCTTGCGGCAGATTGTAGGAGATCGTCACGGCCGGAAGCTGGCCGAGCTGGTTGACCGTCAAGGCGCCGGCCGTGCGATCGACCCGGGCGAAGGCGCCAAGCGGAACCAGAGAGCCGCTCGCCGTCCTCATCTGGATGGCCAGCATCCGCTCCGGCGACCACTCGATCTTGGGATCGAGCTCGGTGATGACTTCGTAGCTGTCGGCGGAGCCGAAGATGGTCGAAACCTGGTCGGTGCCGAACCCGCCATACAGCGCCGAGCGCAGCGTGTCGGTGTCGATGCCGAGCTGGGCCGCCTTGTCGCGATCCACCACCAGCGTCGCCTGCAGCGCATTGTTCTGCAGGTCGCTGGTGACGTCGGTGAAGGTCGCATGATCGGCCGCCATCGCGTCATTCAGTTTCTGCGCCCAGATATCTGTCTGGCCGGTGTCGAGGCCCTGAACCACGAGCTGGTAGGCACTGGCAGACGAGCGCGAACCCAGCCTCAAATTCTGCACAGGCTGCATGTAGGTCTCGATGCCCGCCACGCCGGCCAGTTGCTTGCGCAGATCCGCAAGCACCTTCTCGATATTGGGCCGCTGGTCCTTGCCCTTGAGCTGGACGAAAAGCTGCCCCTGGTTGAGCGCATTGTTGCCGCTGCCCGCCGACCACGCCACATGATCGACATAGGGCGAATGCGAGAAGACGCTGGCCACCTGCCCCTGCAGCTTTGCCATGGCGTCGAACGAGATGTCCTGGCGCGCGATGGTCGTCACCGATATCTGGCCGATATCCTCCTGCGGGAAGAAGCCCTTCGGCGAGACCTCGATCAGCCACCCCGACGCCGCGGCGGTGCCTATGAAGACCAGGAACACCAGGAAGGTGTGCCGCAGGCAGAAGCTCAAGACCCGGTCGTAGCCGCGGGTGATGAAATCGCGCCTGTGGCCATCGCCATGCGCCTCCCGGTCGGCCTTGGTCACCGACAGCAGCCGCGAGCACAGCATCGGCGTCAGCGTCAGCGACACGAACATCGACGCCAGGATGGCGACCGTCACCACGACGGCGAACTCGTTGAAGATGCGCCCGATCACGCCGCCCATCAGAAGCACCGGGATGAAGACCGCCACCAGCGAGATCGAGATCGAGATGATGGTGAAGCCGATTTCGCGCGCGCCCTTCAGCGACGCATCGAACGCCGACAATCCGTCCTCCTCCATGTGACGGAAGATGTTTTCCAGCATCACGATGGCATCGTCGACGACGAGGCCGACCGCGAGCGTCAGGCCCATCAGCGAGATGTTGTCGATGGAAAAGCCGAACAGGAACATCGCGCCGAGCGTAGCGATCAGCGAGATCGGCACCGCCACGGCCGGGATGATGGTCGCCGTAACGCGGCGCAGGAACACGAAGATCACCATGACCACCAGCGCGATGGTCAACAGCAGCGTGAACTGCACGTCGTCCACGGCCTGGCGGATCGAGGTCGAGCGGTCGTTGAGCAGCTTGATCTGGGCGGCGGCCGGCATCTGGTCCTGGAAGGACGGCAGCATCGCCTTGACCTTGTCGACGACGTCGACAGTGTTGGCGTCGGGCTGGCGCTGCACCGCCATGATGATCGCGCGCGTGCCGTCATACCAGCTCGCAGTCGTCGTGGTCTGCACCGAATCGACGACGCGTGTCACCTCGCCCAGCCGCACCGGGTGGCCGTTCTTGGTGGCGATGATGAGGTTGGAGAATCCGGCGGCGTCGGTCAGTTGCGTATTGGCCGTGATCGTCAGCTGCTGTTTGTTGTTCTTCAGAACGCCCAGCGGGGTGTTGGAGTTGGCGGATGCGATCGCCGCCTGCAGCTGGTCGATCGAAATGCCGCGCGCGGCAAGCGCGGTCGGATCGATCTGGATGCGGACTGCATATTTCTGCTGGCCGAAGATGGAGACCTGCGCCACGCCGTCGATGGTCGACAGCGACGGCGAGATGACGTTTTCGGCGAAAGCATCGAGATCGGTCAGCGGAACCGTATCGCTGACCAGCGACATCAAAAGGATCGGCGCGTCGGCCGGATTGACCTTGCGGTAGCTCGGCGGCGAGGTCATCTGTGGCGGCAGCGATCTTTGCGTGCGCGCGATAGCAGCCTGCACGTCCGCGGCCGCGGCATCGATGTCGCGGTTGAGCACGAACTGGATGGCGATCGAGGTCTGGCCGAGCGAGTTGGTGGTCGAGATCGAGTCGATGCCGGCAATGGTGGCGAATTGCTTGATCAGCGGCGTCGCCACCGACGTCGCCATCGTTTCCGGCGAGGCTCCGGGCAGCTGAGCCGAGACGTTGACGACAGGGAATTCGGCACTGGGCAGCGCGGCCACCGGGAGGAACTTGTAGGCGAACAGCCCGCCCAGAACGAGGGCGAACGACATCAGGAGGGTGGCGACAGGCCTGCGAATGCAGAACTCGGAGATCATTGGGCGGCCTCGCCGGCCTTGTCGGCTTGCGCAACCTTGGGTGCTGCCTGGTCGCCGGATCTGGCCGATGCCTTGCCTTCGTGCACGGCAGCCCCGTTCTTCAGTCGCGTCTGGCCTTCGATGACAACCTTCTCGCCGCTTTTCAGGCCATCGCTGATGGCGCTGTTCTGACCTTCGGTCAGCGCCACTTGCACCGGCCGCATTTCGACTGTGTTGTCAGGCTTGACCACGTAGACGAACGGCCCCTTCTGGCTGGGTTGCACCGCGACCGTGGGGACGGACGTCATCTGCGGCATGATGCCGGCGTCGAGCACGACATTCACATATTGGCCCGGCCACAGCGACAGATCGGCGTTGGGTATGCTGGCTCGCGTTGCGATGGTGCCGGAAGCGGTATCGACGCTGGAATCCACGAAATCGAGCGTGCCCTTGCCGATCGGTGTCGGGTCGCCGTCCTGGGTCAAGGTCACTGCCCCTTGCTGTGGCTTTGCCAGTGCCTTGTGCAGCAGCGCAAGGTTGCTTTCGGGCAGGTTGAAGTTCACCTGCAGCGGATCCATCTGGGTGATGGTGACGAGCGGGGTCGAGGTGCTGCTGCTGCCATTGCTGGTGGTCACGAGATCGCCCACGGCAACGTTGACCGCGCCAAGCCTGCCGGAAATCGGCGCGGTAATCGTGGCAAAGCCAAGCTGGACATTGTCTGCATCGATTGTCGCCTTGTCGGCATCGACAGTCGCTGCCGCCGCCTTCTGCGTGGCAACGGCCTGGTCGTAGGTCTGCTGCGTACCGGCCTGCTTGGCGACAAGATCCTTGGCGCGCTGAAGATCGGAATTCGAACTGGCAAGCAGCGCCTGATCCTTGGCGAGCGTCGCCTGATCCTTGGCGAGTTGCGCCTTCAAGGCACGGTCATCCAGCGAAAACAGGAGGTCGCCGGTTTTCACCATCTGCCCGTCCTTGACGTCGATCGACACGATCTGGCTGGACACGCGCGCGTTGATGCTGACCACGGCGGGAGAGGAGACGAAGCCGATGGCGTAGCGCCGGACCGGGAAATCGGCCGTCGTTGCCGTGGCCGAGATGATCGAGGCCGAACGGGCGCCAGTGCCGCCAGCCGCCTGCTTGGCCCCTGCCTGCGGATCCTGCCTATCCGGCGCCGGCTTGTCCGACGCGACCTGCTTTGCACCGATGATCTGCCGGGCCCTGCTCAGCGTGTCGGGAGACAGATAGAGCCAGGCCGCGCCTGCGCAGGCGACCGCAAGCAATGAAAGAATGACTTTTCCACGCATCGACAAAAGACCCTCTCCGTCCGACACGCCATAGCCAGGTGGTCGTATTCTAGCTCAAATCACGGCTGCCTGCCGCGATTTCGCTGAATAGATAGGACAGGGCTTTGGCGGAAAAGGGCCAAAACACGGCATTACGAAGATTTAATGTGCACTGCACAATGGATGGGCAGCCCACTATGATCACGTGCAAAAGCCCGATCGCGAACCTCGACAGCTCACCGCAGCATCGGCCAAAGCGTCGCGGCCAGCAACACGCCCATGGCGATGTTGAACCATTTCAGCCGCACTGGATCGGACAGGAAGCCGCGCAGCGCGGTACCGAACCCTGCCCACACCGAGACGCTCGGCAGGTTGACGATGGTGAAGGCAATCGAGATCAGGGCCACCGACAGGAACGGATGCTCGGGGTTGGAGTAGACGGCCATGGCGGTGATTGCCATCACCCAAGCCTTGGCATTGACCCACTGGAACGCCGCCGCCTCGATGAAACGCATCGGACGCGCCTTCGTTTCGCCTTTGCCGCTGAGCGAGCGCGACATGGCGATCTTCCAGGCAAGATAAAGGAGGTAGGCAGCGCCGGCGATCTTGAGCGCGGTGTGGAGCGCCGGGAACGCGGTCAGCACGGCGCCAAGACCCAGGCCGACCGCCAGCAGCAAGACAAGAAAGCCGATGCTGATGCCGAACATATGCGGCACGCTCCTCACCAGGCCGAAATTCACACCTGAGGCGAGCAGCATCAGATTGTTAGGCCCAGGCGTGATCGAGGTCACGAAGGCGTAGACAAGCAAGGCGAGGAATGCGTCGAGCGACATGATATCCTCCCGGATAAGCCAGTATTATTGTCTCTTTCCAACGACCGCACAAAGGCCACCCTCGGCCGGTGGCCGAGCCCTCGTCACGCTGTGGAGAAACTGACCGGTGCTACATCCCCTGCGGGCCACGGTTCATCGCCGCCACGCCGGTGCGGCAGATCTCGACCAGGCCGAGCGGCTTCATGATGGCGATGAACTGGTCGAGCTTGGAGCCCTTGCCGGTGATCTCGAAGATGAAATGCTCGGTGTTGGCGTCGATGACGCTGGCGCGGAAGGCGTCGGCGAGCCGCAGCGCCTCGACGCGGGCCTCGCCGGTGCCGGCGACCTTGACCAGCGCCAGTTCCCGCTCCAGCGGCCGTTCCTGGCCGAATTCCTGCGAGCGCACGGTGAGGTCGACGACGCGGTGGACCGGCACGATGCGCTCGAGCTGGTGCTTGATCTGCTCCAGCACATGCGGCGTGCCGCGCGTTACGATGGTGATGCGCGACAGATGTTTCTCATGCTCTGTTTCCGAGACCGTCAGGCTCTCGATGTTGTAGCCGCGCCCGGAAAACAGGCCGATGACCCGGGCAAGCACGCCCGGCTCGTTGTCGACCAGCACGGAAAGCGTGTGGTTCTCGGGCTTTTCCGTTTCCTTGGCGATGAAATAGGCGGAGCCGGTCGGTTGTAGCTGTGCGTTCATGATGTGAATCTCGACTTCAAACTCTAGGGTCTAATCTCTGTTTACGCACGGCTTCTCGCGACAGCCCTGCCTCTGTCCGCTGCTACACCAGTTCCCTGCCCTTGGCGTCGATGGCGTTGGCCACCGCCTCGTCCGTGGCCTCGTCCGGCAAGAGCATCTCATTGTGCGCCTTGCCCGACGGGATCATCGGGAAGCAGTTGGCGAGCGTCGCCACGCGGCAGTCGAACAGCACCGGTTTCCTGACCGAGATCATCTCCTTGATGGCATCGTCCAGTTCGTCCGGCTTGTCGCAGCGGATGCCGTGGCCGCCATAGGCTTCGGCCAGCTTGACGAAATCGGGCATCGCCTCGGTGTAGGAATGCGACAGCCGGTTGCCGTGCAGCAGCTGCTGCCATTGCCGCACCATGCCCATATACTGGTTGTTGAGAATGAAGATTTTGATCGGCGCGTCGAACTGCACCGCGGCACTCATCTCTTGCATCGTCATCTGCACCGAAGCGTCGCCGGCGATATCGACGACCAGCGCGTTCGGATGAGCGATCTGCACGCCGAGTGCCGCCGGCAGGCCATAACCCATCGTGCCGAGCCCCCCGGACGTCATCCAGCGGTTCGGCTTCTCGAAATGGTAGTGCTGGGCCGCCCACATCTGGTGCTGGCCGACCTCCGTCGTGATGTAGGTGTCCATGTCCTTGGTCAGGGCGTAGAGCCGCTGGATGGCATATTGCGGCATGATCACGTCGTTGTTCATCTTATAGGCGAGCGAGTCGCGCGCGCGCCATTTGGCGATCTGCTCCCACCAGGGATAGAGCGCCTTCTTGTCGGCCTTGGCGGTCGCCCGCCACAGCCGCACGAGATCCTCCAGAACCCGGCCGACATCGCCGATAATGGGCACGTCGGTGTGGACGTTCTTGTTGATCGAGGACGGATCGATGTCGATATGGATCTTCTTCGAGTTCGGCGAGAACGCGTTGAGCCGGCCGGTGATGCGGTCGTCGAAGCGCGCGCCGATGCAGATCATCACGTCGCAGTCATGCATGGCCATGTTGGCTTCGTAGGTGCCGTGCATGCCGAGCATGCCGAGCCAGTTCTTGCCCGATGCCGGATAGGCGCCGAGCCCCATCAGCGTCGAGGTGATCGGGAAGCCGGTGAGGTCGACCAGCTCGCGCAGCAGATGGCTCGCTTCCGGACCGGAGTTGATGACGCCGCCGCCGCTATAGATGATCGGTTTCCTGGCACCGGCCAACAGCTCGACCGCCGCCTTGATCTTCTCCAGATCACCCTGCACCTTCGGCTGATAGCTGGTGCGTGGCGCGGTTTGCGGAGAAACGTAAAAACCCTTGGCGAACTGCACGTCCTTCGGGATATCGACCACGACTGGACCGGGACGGCCGGTGGTGGCGACATGGAAGGCCTCATGGATGGTTGCGGCAAGTTCGTTGACGTCCTTCACCAGCCAATTGTGCTTGGTGCAGGGGCGCGTGATGCCGACCGTGTCGCACTCCTGGAAAGCGTCCGAACCGATCAGCGAGGTCGGCACCTGGCCGGTCAGGCACACCAGCGGGATCGAATCCATCAGCGCGTCCTGCAAAGGCGTCACCGCGTTGGTCGCGCCCGGACCCGATGTCACCAGCATGACGCCTGCCTTGCCGGTCGAGCGCGCATAGCCCTCGGCCGCGTGGCCTGCGCCCTGCTCGTGCCTCACCAGGATGTGCTCGACGTCGTCCTGCTGGAAGATCTCGTCATAAATCGGGAGAACCGCGCCGCCCGGATAACCGAAGACATGCTTGACGCCATTGTCCTTCAGCGCCTGCACCACCATTTCGGCGCCAGTCATTTCGCGCCGCTCGCTCTGTCCGTTGCTCATCGGTTTGGTCCCGTACTGTCCGCCATCTGGCGATTTGCTGGTCGTTTAATCGTGTTTCAGGCAATAAAAAAGGCCCCCGAGGGAGCCTGTGTGTTGCGCATGGGAGGTTTTCGCCCGGCGGTTACACCGCCTTGCCCACGCGCCTTCCTACGAGAATGAGTGCCTTCTTCATGGTGGCGAACCATAAGGGTGAAAGCGGCTGTTCGTCAATGGGGTCGATTCCGCTTTCATGGCGGCTTGCCGGTGCATGGCACGAAGCACGCACACGCCGTCATTTAGACCCGGCTCGACGCCGGGTCGCTGGTCAAGCCCCTGAAAACAAAGCGAACTATTTGGCGACGTGACGCGGCCCATGGTTTGCCGCGATACTGCCCGAGGCCGGACCCCAAGCTCGGCAAAGGCAGCTCGCAACGAGGCCGATCAACAAAAACGCGGAGGAAACTGATGCTCGACAAGGCCCCGAACAGGAAGCTTTCAGACCTTCTAGAACGATTTGGCGCGGCCCTCGCCGCCGGCGACATCGACAAGGCGGTCGAATGCTTCCAGGAAGATTGTTATTGGCGCGACCTCGTCACCTTCACCTGGAACATCAAGACCATGGAAGGCCGCGATCAGGTGCGTGACATGCTGGAAAGCCAGCTGTCGAAGACGAAGCCCTCGCATTTCGCGATCGCCAGGGGCGAGGACGCGACCGAGGCGAACGGGGTGATCGACGGCTGGATCAGCTTCGAGACCGACGTGGCGCGCGGCTTCGGCCATATCAGGTTGAAGGACGGCAAGATCTGGACGCTGCTGACCACAATGGTCGAACTGAAAGGGCATGAAGAGCCGGCCGGCTTCGCCCGGCCGATGGGCGCCAAGCACGGCTCCGGCAAGAACCGCCCGACCTGGAAGGAAGAGCGCGAAAAGGAAGCGGCCGAGCTTGGCTTCAAGACGCAGCCCTATACGGTCATCATCGGCGGCGGCCAGGGCGGCATCGCGCTTGGCGCGCGGCTCCGGCAACTCGGCGTGCCGACGATCATCATCGAGAAGAATGAACGTGCCGGCGACAGCTGGCGCAAGCGCTACAAGTCGCTCTGCCTGCACGATCCGGTCTGGTACGATCATTTGCCCTACATCGATTTTCCCCGGACCTGGCCGGTGTTCTCGCCCAAGGACAAGATCGGCGACTGGCTGGAAATGTACACCAAGGTGATGGAACTGAATTACTGGTCCTCCACCGAGGCCAAGAGCGCTTCCTATGACGAGGAAAAGAAGGAATGGACGGTTGTCGTCCGCCGCGACGGCAAGGACATCACGCTGAAGCCGAAGCAGCTGGTGCTGGCGACCGGCATGTCCGGCCGTCCCAACCTGCCGAAGTTCAAGGGCATGGAGAATTTCAAGGGCGATCAGCACCACTCCTCGAAGCACCCCGGCCCCGACCAATACGCCGGCAAGAAGGTCGTCGTCATCGGCTCGAACAATTCCGCGCACGACATTTGCGCGGCACTGTGGGAAGCCGGCGTCGACGTCACCATGGTGCAGCGGTCGACCACCCACATAGTCAGATCCGACACGCTGATGGATATTGGGCTTGGCGCTCTCTACTCGGAGCAGGCGGTGCAGAACGGTATGACCACCGCCAAGGCCGACCTTATCTTCGCCTCCCTGCCCTACAAGATCCTGCACGAGTTCCAGATTCCGCTTTATGAGAAGATGAAGGAGCGCGACGCGGCATTCTACAAGGGCCTGGAAAAGGCCGGCTTCATGCTCGACTGGGGCGACGACGGCTCCGGCCTGTTCATGAAATATCTCAGGCGTGGCTCCGGCTACTACATCGATATCGGCGCTTCGCAGCTGATCATCGATGGCGCCATCAAACTCAAGAGCGGCGTCGATGTGGCCGAGATCAAAGAACATTCCATCCTGCTCAGCGATGGCACCGAACTGCCGGCGGACGTCATCGTCTACGCCACCGGCTACGGCTCGATGAATGGCTGGGCGGCCGAGTTGATCTCAAAGGAGGTTGCCGACAAGGTCGGCAAATGCTGGGGGCTCGGCTCGAACACCACCAAGGACCCCGGCCCATGGGAAGGTGAGCAGCGCAACATGTGGAAGCCGACGCAGCAGGAGGCGCTCTGGTTCCATGGCGGCAACCTGCACCAATCACGCCATTATTCGCAGTTCCTGTCGCTGCAGTTGAAGGCGAGGCACGAAGGCATTGCGACGCCCGTCTATGGGCTGCAGCAGGTTCACCACAAGGCATAAGCCCGTTGTGGCGGCAAACAGCCGAGGGAGGCGCGGTTTGGACCGCACCTCCCTTTCCCGAGCACATCGGGGCATTTTCTGACCAAGGCACCGATCGCGCGACTGACCGGTGCCGAGCAGGATTTCCGCCAATGGCTGCTGTCGCGCCTCGGCGAGCCGTCTCCGGCATGAGGGTCACCGGCCGATGCGCTTCCAGTAGATGAGCGTGCCGGTCAGCCCGCCATGGGGCTTCAATGCATAGTCCGGTATTTCCCCGGTCAGCGTGAAGCCCAGCCTCTCATAGAGCCCGGACGCCCCCTCTTCGGTCGCCGTATCCAGAACCAGAAGTGTGCGGCCCCTCTCCACCGCAAGGGACTCGGCCACTTGCATCAGGCGGGTCGCCACGCCTTTGCCTCGACGATCGAGGCGCGTCATCAGCTTGGCGATCTCGGCCCGGTGCGGCTGGTTGGGCGGACAGTCGAGCAGCAGCGTGACCGTGCCGACCAGCGTGTCTGCCTCCCACGCCCCAAGCACCACCCGCTCGCCTCTTGCGGCCGCCGTCAGCGACGTGTCCCAGAACCTGCGGGCGGTTTCCGGCGCCAGCGGATGCATGAAGCTCACCGACCCGCCCGCGGCAACCGTTTCGACCAGAAGATCGCCAAGCAACGCCTGTGTTCGCGCGTCCTGCGTCAACATTCTGATCTCGATGGAATGCATGCTCGTTCTGCCTGGCTGAGATGGAAGGATCGATATGGTCGAACTGGCGTCAATCGAAAGCGCTGAATCGCCTTCGCTTGCGTGCCGCCTTGATCGCGGCGATGCGTTCGGTGTCCTCTTCCTGAAGGTGGCGTCCACGCTCGAGGAGTTCGAGCGTGTATTCCTCATAGGTGAGTCCCAGCCGTTCCGCCTTGTCCACGCGCATCAGCATGACGTCGCGGCTCGGTGCTTTCCACGCCTTGGCATGCGCGGCCTGCCAGGCCAGGAAAACATAAGGATCGCCCTTGCCCCATGGCGGCCCCTTGTAGTCGTCGAGCGGCGGTCCCCCATTGTGGGAGCGCTTCGGACGTGTCGCGGCCATGATGTCAGCCCCTGACCAGCGCGACGAGGTAGTCGGCGCCCGCCTCGAGTGCATGGAAGGTGCAGTCCGACGGCGCGCCGAGCGCCAGACAGTCGCCGGGCTCGAGCCTGTGCACCAGATCGCCCTCGGTGAATTCGAGCCGTCCGGAGATCAGCCATATCTGCTGTTTGATGAAAGCGTAGGACGCCGCGGGCAGGCTGACCTTGGCGTCCGCCGGCAGATGAACCCTGATCAGTTCGAGCGGCATGTCGCCGGCCGGCGAAAGATGCCGCCTGACATAGCCCGTGTCGGGATCGCGCCAGACGGGCTGCGCGTCAGCCCGCAGCAAGCCCCCACCCTGCAATTCCGCGCGTGCGATAAGGGTCGACAGCGTCATGCCGAAGGCCGCGGCGATCCGCACCAGGAGGGCTGCCGTCGGGCTGGTCATGCCGCGCTCGATCGTGCTCAGCATGGCTTTGGAGACGCCGGAGCGCTCGGCGAGCTCGGCCAGGGACCAGTCCCGTATCGTCCTCTCGGCGTGTATCCGTCTGCCGATTGTCGAGGAGATGTCGTTCGCTATATCATCCATCCGTCTATTATAGCGAAAACCGATCGCTGGAAAAGAGCCTTGTCGCGACAATTTTCGCCGGCTTCTTAATCCTCCCTACACCATCCGGCCACACTCGACCTTAACCCCGTTCCCGTAGGCTTCGACGTGAGGGAAAATGGGGATTGGCCTGTCCATGTATGTCGAACGCGAAGCCTCCGTCGGAGAACCGACATCGCAGGAGCGCCGCAACGCCGAACAGAACGACAGGCGCATCCTGGGCAATGTCGTGCAATGCGACGGCGCGCGGGCCACCATCAGCGCCTTTGCGGATGACGTCGACGGCGCGGTGACCGGCCTGTGGACGGTCGGCAAGATGATCTCGGTCAATCTCGGCACGACGCGCACCGTCGGCCTGGTCTATGCGATCGGCAAGTCGGATCGCGCCTGGAACAGCGAAGGCCAGAACGCCATCGAAGTCAGCATCGAGCTGATCGGCGAAGTGCGCGACGGCGCCGAACCCGGCTCCAAGCCGATCTTCGACCGCGGCATCACCACCTATCCCCATATCGGCGCCATCGCGCACCGCATCCGCAGCCGTGACCTGCAGGCCGTCTACGATCTGGCCGGACGTCATTCGATCACCATCGGCTCGCTGTCGCAGGATGAGGCGATCGCTGCCAACATCGCCATCGACGACACGCTGGCGCGCCACTTTGCCATTGTCGGCACCACCGGCGTCGGCAAGTCCACCGCTGTTTCGCTGCTGCTGCGCAAATCGATCGCGGCGCGGCCGGATCTGCGCATCCTGATCCTCGATCCGCACAATGAATTCGCCGCGTCGCTGCCCGAATATTGCGTCAAGGTCGATTCCAAGACGCTCGACCTTCCGTTCTGGATGTTCCGGCTCGAGGAATTCGCCGAGGTTCTGTTTCGCGGCCGAGAGACCGTGCCCGACGAGATCGATGCGCTGCGCGATCTCATTCCGCTCGCCAAAAACCTCTATCGGAACCCCAATTCCGGTGCCTATCTCAGGCGCGGCAGCGATGCGCTGACCGCCGATACGCCAGTGCCCTACCGCATTGCCGATCTGCTCAAGCAGATTGACGAGCGTATGGGCATGCTCGAAAGCAAGAACGAGCGCCCGACGCTCAAATCGCTGAAGACGCGCATCGAATCGGCGGCAGCCGATCCGCGCTACCGTTTCATGTTCAACTCGCGCCTGATCGAGGACACCATCCACGAGACGATCGGCAACATCTTCCGCGTGCCGCATAACGGCCGCCCGGTGACCTGTTTCGAAATGGCCGGCATGCCGTCCGAAGTGGTCAATTCCGTCTGTTCGGTGCTGGCGCGCCTGGCGTTCGACCTTGCGCTGTGGAGCGAGGGCAAGCTGCAGCTCCTATTGCTGTGCGAAGAAGCGCACCGCTACATGCCGGCCGATGCACGCCTCGGCTTCGCGCCGACAAGGCACGCGCTGTCGCGCATTGCCAAGGAAGGCCGCAAATATGGCTGCTATCTCGGCGTCGTCACCCAGCGCCCGGGCGAACTCGACCCGACCATCCTGTCGCAGTGCTCGACCTTTTTCGCCATGCGGCTCGCCAATGAGCAGGACCAGGCGATCATCCGCTCGGCCATCGCCGACTCGTCCGCCTCCACGCTTGCTTTCCTGTCGTCCATGGGCCAGCGCGAAGCGATCGCCTTCGGCGAAGGCGTGGCGACGACGATGCGGCTGAAGTTCGAGAGACTGCCGGCTGAACTGATCCCCGGCACGGCCAAGCGCGAACAAGCCATGTCGTCGAAAACCGGCGACGATGTCGATCTGGTGACGATCGTGGAACGGCTTCGCAACGTTCCAAAGCCGCAGCAGCAGGCGATGGCCTTTGCCGAAGTGGTCGATTCTGGCCGCCAGGCTGGCGATCCCGACTACCGCAAGCCGCCGGCCGCACGCGTGCAATCGGACGATGATTTCGACATGCGCTACGGCCTCAAGCCCGCCACATTCGGCATGCGCCCCCAGAACGATTGAGCCTGCAAGCTCTCTGACGACCGGCCGGGAAGCCGCACACAAGCTTCCAAGGGCTTCACATCATCGAACCAGCTTGGTTAAATCCCGAAAGGGAATTCATCAGGCCGGATTGGATGGCGTGGTTTTCGGGAAGCCGGAGCGGAGCGGACATTCAGTCCGTGAGCGCCGGAAGTCGAGAAAGCCGCGTCAGGCAACCGGCCTCATGAATTCTTCTTCGGGATTTCAGGCGCAGACGCGGTTGCGGCCCTGCCTCTTGGCCTCGTAGAGCTGGCGGTCGGCGCGGCGATAGAATTCTTCCGCCGTCTCTTTGCGGTCCCAGACGGCAAGGCCGACGCTGGTGGTGATCTTGAGCCGGACATTGCCCGAGAGAACCGACATGTTGGCGATCGCCTTGCGGATGCGCTCGGCGAATTTCGACAATAATTCCGCCTCCATGTTGGGTGTGACCACGGCGAATTCCTCACCGCCCAATCGCGCCACCACGTCATGGTAGCGCGTCATGTCCTTGAGACAGCTGGCGACGGCCTTGAGTACCTCGTCGCCGACGTCGTGGCCATGTGTATCGTTGACCTGCTTGAAATGATCGAGGTCGAGGATCATCAGCCCGACGGGTTTCTCGATGCGTTTGAACTCTTCGAGATATTCCTTCAGCGCGTCGTCGAAATAGCGCCGGTTCTGCATGCCGGTCAGGCTGTCTGTCAGCGCCGCATGTTCGAACGTCTCGGAGCGGGCGCTCAGCGACACGGTCATGGCGCGCAGCTTGCCTTCCTCCGTCGCCTGCTTGCGGATCAGCGGGTAGATGAAGAAGATGCCGAAGAACAGCGCGGTCGCGAGCAGCACGCCCGTCGCGAAAAGCAGCTTGTTGAGGTAGATGACCTTGTCCAGGCCGGCGGCCGTGTGCAGTTCGGTGACAAAGGATTGCAGCAGTCCATAGGCATGCAGCGTCACCAGGCCGGCGGCCAGGATCACGAAGATAAAGACGAAAAACGCCGATTCCGCCTTGTGGAAACGCATCTGCTCCCCGATGGAAAAATGCCCGTCGACCTTATGGCATGGCGAGCCTTACGGAGGGTTAATTTCGACAACCACAACGAGACCCTTTCCGTGAAGGATCAGCTTTCTAGGTTGCATTAGCAACAAGCGTTTGGATCGTGGTTTCGATATCGTCACCAGGGTGCAATCTTTGCCATTCCGGTCCTAGCTGGTGCCGAAACCAGGTCGTCTGCCGCTTGGCATATTGCCTGGTTGCGATCTTGGCGCGCTCGATCGCCTCGGGAAAACCAGATTGTCCGGCCATTGCCGCTTGCAGTTCACGAACGCCGATCGCCTTCATCGCCGGCAATTGCGGATCGAGACGAAGCGATGCGAGTTCCCTGACTTCGTCCAGCGCGCCCTTGGCCAGCATCTGGTCGAAACGCCTTTCGATGCGTCCGACCAGCGCGGCCCGGTCCGGCTCGATGACGAAGAAGCGAGCCGTCTGTCTGTCGATGAGCGGACGGCCCCGCGCGGCCTGCCAGTCCAGGATGGAGCGGCCGGAAGCGTCGAGCACTTCGAGCGCCCGCACGATGCGCTGGCTGTCGGTCGGCTTCAACTGGGTGGCGGCCCTGGAATCCTCTCGCAGCAGGATGCCATGCAGTTTGACGGCGCCTTGCTCCTTCAACTCGTAGCGCCAACGGTCGCGCACCTGCCGCGGAATGTCGGGCATTTCCGAAATGCCCTCGGCCAGCGCGCGAAAGTAAAGGCCGGTGCCGCCGACGAAGATCGGTCGCCGCGAGAGCGCGCCGTCTTCGATCAGCTTCGTCACGTCGCGCAGCCACGCGCCGGTCGAGTAGGCGATGCCGGGATGGACATGCCCATAGAGATAATGCGGTGCCCGAGCGAGGTCGGCCGCCTCCGGTCGGGCGGTCAACACGTCGAGAACCGAATAGGCCTGCATGGAATCGGTGTTGACGATCACGCCGCCGGCACGTTCGGCCACATCGAGCGCCAGCGCCGACTTGCCGCTGGCGGTCGGCCCGGCTATCAGGATCGCGTTCTTCACGCGGCCTTCGCCCGCATCCGCACCGGAATTATCGATGCCGCTTGTTGCCACGCTTGTTTCCCATCCCGCCGATCGTGCCTTGTCGCCATCGCTTGCGAATATGGCCTCACGGTCGGTGGGCGCAAGCACTGTTCGCTGGCTGGCCGAAGACATTGCCTGCGATCTCGCACTGCCGGCGAGTACGCAAGCCGACGAGGCGACCGCCGGTCTGCGCGCGGCGCTGGCCGCCGAGCCGATCGACGTGATCGTCCAGCAGTCGGCAACGCGCCGCAAGAAGATCCTCATCGCCGATATGGATTCGACCATGATCGACCAGGAATGCATCGACGAGTTGGCCGACGAGATCGGCGTCAAGGAGCACGTCGCGGCGATCACCGCACGATCGATGAATGGCGAGATCGCCTTCGAGCCCGCCCTGCGCGAGCGCGTGGCGTTGCTCAAGGGGCTCGATGCGGCCGTGGTCGATCTGATCGTTGCCAACCGGTTGACATTGGCCTCCGGCGGCCGCGCGCTAGTGCAGACGATGCGGGCCAACGGCGCCTGGACCGCACTGGTCTCGGGCGGCTTCGAGGTCTTCACCTCACGCATCGCCGCCATGCTCGGCTTCCATGAAAACCGCGCCAACCGCCTGCTCGAACAGGATGGCTTCTTTGCCGGGCTGGTCGGCGAGCCGATCCTCGGCCGCGCCGCCAAGGCCGAGGCGCTGATCGAGATCACGGCGCGTCTCGGCCTCACCCCGGCCGATGCCATTGCCGTCGGCGACGGGGCCAATGATCTCGACATGATCCGCCTTGCCGGCACCGGTGTTGCGCTGCATGCCAAACCGATGGTGGCCGCACAGGCAAAGGTTCGCATCGACCATGGCGACCTGACCGCATTGCTCTATCTGCAAGGCTATAGGCAGGAAGAATTCGTGCAATGAAGCCTATGCGCACCGAACGCCTGATCCTGCGCAACTGGGAGGATCGCGACCGCGAGCTGTTCCACCGCATCAATTCCGACGAACGCGTGATGGAGTTCTTCCCCTTCCGTCGCGACCGTGCCGCAGCCGACGCCAAGATGGACGAATTGCGGGCCATCATCGATCGGGACGGCTATGGCTTCGCCGCCGCCGAGATCGCCGCGTCAGGTCAATGCATCGGCTTTGTCGGGATCACCGGGACCGACCATCTGCCATTTCTACCCGCCGGCACCGTCGAGATCGGCTGGCGGCTGGCGCCCGAATTCTGGGGCAAGGGCTATGTCACGGAAGCTGCCGAGGCATGGCTGGCCTACGGCTTCGAAAAACTCGGCCTTGGCGAGATCGTCTCCTTCGCGGTCGCGAACAACCACCGCTCGACCGCCGTCATGGAGCGCCTCGGCATGACAGCCGATCCATCCGCCGATTTCGACTATCCCGACACTCCCGACAGCCACCCCGCGCTCAAGCGGCATGTGTTCTACAGGCTGACGAACAAGGATTGGCGGGCAAGAAAAAGGGCGGTTCGCTAACCGCCCTCCTCAATCAGATTGTTGCAGGCTGTGCCGGATTCAATCCATCCGGATGGTCACAAACCTCAGCTCACCGGTCTTGGACGCCAGCATCAGCAGTGCGTTCTTGCGTCCCTGCTCCTTCAGCGCGCCGATCCGATCCATCACATCCTTGGGCGTGGCGACCGATTCCTGCGCGATTTCGGTGATCACCTCGCCCGGCTGGATGCCGCGTTCAGCCGCGGCCGAGTCCTTGGCAACATCGGTGATGACGACGCCCGAAACATCGGCGGCGATGCTGAACTTCTTGCGCGTATCGTCGTTCAGTTCGCCGACGGTCATGCCGAGCACCGAGGCCGTCGAAACCGCCGGCGCCTTGTCGCCCTTGTCCTGGTCGGTGTTGCCGTTTTCGCCGCTGGCGAGCTTCTCGCTGTCCTCGAGCCGGCCGAGTGTCACCTTCACCGTCTGCTCGACACCCTTGCGCACGATCAGCACGTCGACCGCCTTGCCGACCGGGCTCTCCGCGACCACACGCGGCAGGTCGCGCATTTCGTGGATGTCCTTGCCGTCGAACTTGATGATGACGTCGCCGGCCTGGATGGTGCCGTTGTCGACCGGTCCACCCTTGATGACGCCGGCGACCAGCGCGCCCTTGGCGGTCGCCATGCCGAGGCTCTCGGCAATATCGTCGGTCACCGGCTGGATGCGCACGCCAAGCCAGCCGCGCCGCGTTTCGCCATATTGGCGCAGTTGCTCGACAACGCCCGATGCGAGCTGCGAGGGGATGGAGAAGCCGATGCCGATCGAGCCGCCGGACGGCGAAATGATCGCCGTGTTGATGCCGATGACCTCGCCGGCGCTGTTGAACAGCGGCCCGCCCGAATTGCCGCGGTTGATCGCAGCATCGGTCTGGATGAAGTCGTCATAGGGGCCTGAATTGATGTCGCGGTTACGCGCCGAGACGATGCCGACCGTGACCGTGCCGCCGAGGCCGAACGGATTGCCGATCGCCATCACCCAGTCGCCGACGCGCATCTTGGTGGAATCGCCGAACTTCACCGCCGTCAGCTTGTGGCCCTTCGGATCAACCTTGAGCACCGCGACATCGGTCTTGGTGTCGGTGCCGACCAACGTCGCCTTCAGCGTGACTCCATCGGAGAAATTGACCTCGATATCGTCGGCATCGGCGATGACATGGTTGTTGGTGACGACGATGCCCTGCTCGGCGTCGATGACGAAACCGGAGCCGAGCGACTGCACTTTCTGCGAGCCATTGTCCTTGTCGCCGCCGCGGTTCTTGAAGAAATCGTCGAAGAAATCCTGGAATGGCGAGCCTTCGGGGAGCTGCGGCATCGGCACCGCGCCCGGACCTTCCGTGCCCTTCACCGTCTGCGAGGTCGAGATGTTGACCACCGCGCCGAGCAGGCCTTGCGCCAGGTCGGCCACCGAAGCAGGCCCATCGGCGGCCATTGTCGGCGTCACGAAGGCTGGAACGGCCACGGTGCCCAGAAGAAGCGCTGCCGCGCCGGCGACGAAAGTGCGTCGAGCCGCGCGCAAAAGGGTGTTGGATGTCATCGAGAAGCCTCCCGGCATTTCTGAAAGAGAAAAGCGCTTCGACGAAAACGCCGTGTCGCGCCATGATGGCAAGAAATAAGGCACGTTTGCGGCTGTGGCTATCGGCAGAGTGTAAATCCCGCGTTATTGCGCAAACCGCCGCTCCTATCCGCCGCGAACCAGCCAGACGACGCCGACGCCGGCTCCGATCGCCACCAGCCCGGCAATCCGCAATGCATTCTCCGGCAATGACAGCACCTCGCCCGCCAGCTTCCTGGCGAAGCCGGGAAAGCCGCCATAGACCAGGCCCTCGATGACGAGGACCAGGCCTATTGCCGCGAAGAAATCCTGCACCGGCCGCTACTGGCCGGTGCTGGGCGATACCGCGGGCGCCGTCGCCGGCGCGGCAGGTGCCGGCTGCGGAGCCGCCGGCTTTGCCGGCGCCTCCTTGCCGTCAGGGTCGCGGAAGAAACGGAAGAACTCCCAATTCGGCGACAGCACCATTGTCGTGCCGGTGTTGTCCAGCGCCGTGCCATAGGCGTTCATCGACCGGTAGAAGTCGAAGAACGCCGGATCGCGCTGATAGGCCTCGGCGAAGGTGGCGCTGCGCTGCGCCTCGCCCTCGCCGCGCAGGATTTCGGACTCCTTCTGCGCTTCCGCGATGATCTCGACCACCTCACGGTCGGCGCGGGCCTTGATGCGCTGCGCCGCCTCGTTGCCGCGCGCCCTCAGCCTTTCGGCCTCGGCCAGACGTTCGGCCTTCATGCGATCGAAGGTCTGCTGCGAGACTTCGGCGGTGAGGTCGGTGCGGCGGATGCGGACATCCTCGATCTGCAGGCCGAGCGAGGTGGCGTCGGGCCGTAGCTGATCGCGCACTTCGCGCATCATTACCGCGCGCTCCTCCGAAAGGGCGGCCTCGAAGTCGCGCAGACCGTAGACCCGGCGCAAGGCAGCGTCGAGACGCGTCCTCAGCCGCGCTTCGGCGAGCTCGATCTGGCCGGAAACGGCGGCACGGAAGACACGCGGATCCGAGATTCGGTATGCGATGAAGGCATCGACCTCATAGAACTTGCCGCCCGAGACCTGGACGCGGATGTTGTCGAGGTCGAAGCGCAGCACCCGGTTCTCGATCAGCTGCACCGTGTCGGCGTCGAAGAACGAGAACGGCGCCTTGAAGTAGATGCCGGGTTCGGTCTTGACGTCGACAATCTCGCCGAACCTCAGCACCAGCGCCTGCTGGCGCGCATTGACCACGAAGACCGACGAATAGATGAGGAACAGGATGACCGCCGCGATGACGACGATGACAGGGAGACGGTTGGCCATCACTGGTTACCTCCCGTCGTCGCGCCAAGGGGGGCCGGAGCCGGCGCTTTCTGCTGCAATGCCGGCAGCGGCAGATAGGGGACAACCCCCTGCCCGTTGCCTTGCTCGACGATCACCTTACCGGAGTCCTTCAGCACCTTCTCCATCGTTTCCAGGTAAAGCCGCTTGCGCGTCACATCGGGCGCCTTGGCATATTCGTCATAGACGGAGATGAAGCGCTGGGCCTCACCTTCGGCCTCCTGCACCACCCGGTTCTTGTAGGCGGCCGCGTCTTCGCGGACCTGTGCGGCCTCGCCGCGAGCCTGGCCGAGCTTCTGGTTGGAGTACTGGTTGGCCTGCTCGACAAACTTATCCTCGTCTTGCTCGGCGCGCTGCACCTCGTCGAAGGCGTCGGCGACCTCACGCGGCGGCGCCGCGTCCTCGATCGAGATGGCGTTGACCTGGAGCCCGGCCTTGTAGCCGTCGAGCGTGGTCTGGATGATCTCGCGCACCGAAGCCGCTATGCCCTGGCGGTCGTCACGGAAGATGTCCTGCGCCGGCCTGCGGCCGACGGCCTCGCGCATCGCGCTTTCGGCGACCTGCCGCAGCATGCCGTCCGGGTCGGAGACGTCGAACAGATAGGCGCGGGGATCGGAGACCTGATAGGCGACCGAGAACTGCACGTTGACGATGTTCTGGTCGCCCGAAAGCATCAGCCCTGACGTGTTGCCGCTGGACGCGCCACCGCCAATGTCGACGAGCTGCTCGGAAATCTTGGCCGTTTCTACGGTTTCGAGCGGCCACCAGTGGAAATGCAGGCCGGGCTGCGACAGTTCGGCCTTCGGCTTGCCGAAGCGCAGCTCGACCGCGACCTCGTCGGGCTGCACGGTATAGACTGCCTGGAACGCCCACAGCACGACCAGCGCCGCGCCGATCAGCCCGAATATGGCCGGACTGGCGCCGCCACCGCCGGGCAGCGCGCGCCGCAGCCTGTCCTGGCCACGGCGGATGATGTCCTCGAGGTCGGGAGGCGAGCCTTGCGGGCCGCTTGGCCCCTTCGGTCCCTGCCCCCAGGGCCCCTGATTGTTGCCGCCGCCGCCCCATGGGCCGCCGCCACCGCCACCTTTGTCGTTCCAGGGCATGAATGTCCTTTCGCTTGGAATTCCCTCAAGCGCCGGTGCTGTGGCGCAAATCCAGTCTTGTTCTTCTATAGGGACGCCACCGTGCGCTTTCAACGCGATGCTCTGCCGGCATCATCGGTTTTGGACCCGTCGCGACCCTTTGTCGTCTTAAAACGCGTTTTTTCTTTCAATGGCTCTCGCGGCGTCGCTCGTAAACCGTATAGCGCGTCGCGTGGCTGTCCTTTTCGCCGGCCGGGATCTCCTGCGAACTGACTTCGCGCCAGCGTTTCGGATCGATCGGCGGGAAATGCGCATCGCCGTCGACAGCGGCCAGCACATGGGTGACGTGCAGCCGGTCGGCCAGCGGCAGCGCTTGCGCATAAATCTCGCCGCCGCCGATGACGCAGACCTCATCCACCCCGCTCATGCAACGCCCACGCACATCGGCCAGTTGGATCGCGTTCTCAAGCGTATGCGCCACTTCCACGCCGTCAGCGCGCCAGGCCTGGTCGCGGGTTACGACGATGTTGAGCCTGCCCGGCAGCGGCCGGCCGATGCCTTCATAGGTCTTGCGGCCCATGATGATGGGCTTGCCCATCGTGTCTGCCTTGAAGCGCTTGAGATCGGTGGAAAGCCGCCAGGGCAGCCCTCCGTCCCGCCCGATGACGCCGTTCTCGGCGATGGCGACATAGATTGCCACGTGCATCAGTTGCCGTTCCCGTTGTCCGTTGGATCGAGGATGAGGATGTCGATGTCGCGCTCGGGATAGAAATCCTCAGCCGTCATCTCGAAGCTCGTCGGCCCGACCTTCCTGACATTGTCGCCGCAGAACGAGACCAGCGCTTTGGGGTTGCCCTTGTCGACGGTCAGCTTGAACTTGCCGATGCTGCCCGCCGCCCAGTTGCCGCCGGTGGTCAGGATATAGGCGATGCGGCTTTCGTAATATTTGGGGTAGCCGTCGGGATCGTTCTTGGCAGCCTTGCGCACCGCGCTCTCGAACGTGTCATCCATGCAGTAGCGGGTCTTGTAGGTAGCGTACTGCCCCTGGAACTTGCCGTCGTAGAAGAAGCTGACCGACGAGGTGCCGCCGACGCTCGGTTTGTAGCGGTGCGAGACATGGACGTCCTTGTTGGCCGGAAAGGTCGAGCGCCACCAATAGGTCGGGCGCAATTGCCAGAACGGTGCATAATTGGGTTTCGCGCCAGCGCTGTCATCGACAGTGTCCTCGATGATGATGCCGCGGGTGACCCAATCGTCGGCCACCGTTTGCGGCAGTTTCGCGAGCGCCGCCTTTGCCGCTTCACCAAATGGGTTGAAAGGCACGTTCTGCGCCTTCAGGTCGGCACCGATGTCGATGCCGAGCGCGAACGCCTTCTGCTCGAGCTCAGGCTTTGCTGCCACGCCATCGATCGTCACCTCGAAGCCGAGGAAATTGTCGCTCTGGTTTTCGGGGATCGCCGGCATCTCCTCGGGATCGCCGGAGATGTCGGGCATTGGGAAGGCGACGATCGCGTCGACGTCCTTGTCGGTGTTGTTGTGGAAGACGTAGTCCACGGTCACCTTTTCCGGCGAGATGAAGAGCTCCTCGCTCTGCATCGCCACGGCATCGCTGCGCGACAGGACCAAGCCGCCGGTGCCGAGCTCGGCAACAGAATCATTGGCGAACGCGGGTGCGGCCGACAAGGCCAGCACCGTGGTCAGAACATATCGCAACATGAAAGCCCCTCGGCGAGAATGTCGCGATGACCCTAGCGGTTTCAACGTGGCGTTTCAAAGCCCTTCCGCATCCGCGCCACGCCAGTCTGGACTAAAGGGTTGCGATCGGGCAGGAGTTCGCGTCATGCGCAAGCTTCTCGTCATCGGCATCGGCGCCGGCAATCCCGACCATATGACCGTGCAGGCCATATCAGGCCTCAATCGGGCCGACGTGCTGTTCATCCCCGACAAGGGTGCGAAGAAGAACGATCTTGCCGAACTGCGCCGTCACATCTGCGACCGTTTCGTCACCAACCCGAATTCCCGCCGCGTGGAATTCGACGTGCCCGTGCGGGCCGAACCAGCGCCTTCCTATCGCTCGACTGTCGATGACTGGCACGAGGCGATCGCGGCCATCTATGAAGACCTGATCCGCGACGAGATCGCCGAGGACGGCTGCGGCGCCTTCCTGATCTGGGGCGACCCCTCGCTCTACGACAGCGCGCTGCGCATCCTGGAGCGCGTGCGCCTCAGGGGCAACGTCGCCTTTGAACTGGAAGTTATTCCCGGCATCACGGCCATCCAAGCGCTCGCCGCCAGCCACGCGACGGCGTTGAACCGTATTGGCGATTCGATCCTCATCACCACCGGCCGCCGGCTGACGGATGAAGGCATGCCGCAGAATGCCGGCAGCGCTGTCGTCCTGCTCGACGGCAAATGCGCCTTCAACACGCTCGCCGACCGGGACCTTTTCATCCAATGGGGCGCCTATCTCGGCACGCCGGACGAAATCATCGTCTCCGGCCGCCTCGGCGATGTCGGCGCCGAAATCGAAAGAATCCGCGAGGAAGCCCGCCGGAAGAAGGGCTGGATCATGGACACCTATTTGCTGCGGAAGGGAGGGGAGTAAAATTCCAACGCGCCGAGTTGGTCTGCCCTACTGCCCTACTGCCCTACTGCCCTACTGCCTTACTCTCTACCCCGCCTCAATCTCCGCCTGCAACGCCTCCATATGTGTGGCGGCAGCCGAAGCCGCCGCGCGTTCGATGGCGCGGAAACGGCTGACCACGGCCAGGCCCACCGCCGTCAGTTGCGCGCCGCCGCCCTTGCGGCCGCCGGTCTGCGCGGCCACCAGCGGCTTGCCGAACACCCGGTTCATGTCCTCGACCAGGTCCCAGGCATGCTTGTAGGACATCTCCATGCCGCGCGCGGCGGCCGAGATCGAACCGAAGGCGGCGATTTGCTCTAGTAATTCGATCTTGCCTGGCCCGATGCGCCCGTCGGGGTCGAGGTTTATCCGCAAGCTTAGCGACGGCATTTTCTTCCTCCGCGATCACGCCCGCCATGTTAGAGCGTCCCTGGCGGCCTCGCTATTCCAAATCGATATAGCGCAGAGACCCGCTCGTCGTTTCAGCCGTCCGCCTGCGCGGGGAGCCCGCCCCCGGTGTTTGCCTGGTCGAAACTCACCGTCTTGATCACGGCGAAGACCTGTCCGCCGAGCCGCAGCTTCAGAACCTGCCGCGACTGTTCGGTGACCCGTGCCAGCACGGTCGCGCCGTTGCAGTCGATGCCGATCTCGACCGTCGGCCCCTCGCCCGGCCTGATCGCGACGATCGTGCCGGCCAGGATGTTGAGCGCGCTGAGACCTGACGGCCGTTCGGTGGCGATCATAACGTCGCGGGCGCGGACGCGGATACGCACCGGCGCGCCCACCATCGCCGCCAGCTTGGGCACGCGTATCTCGCCGGCATTCGAGCCAAGCACCGTCATGCCGAAAACCTCGTCATGATGAAGTACGCTGGTGTCCAGCACCGCGCCGCCCTCGCCGCGCTCCTCCGCCGGCAGAAGGTCCGGCCTTTGCATGACAGTCGTGGTCGGGCCACTGGCGGCAAGCTTGCCTTGCGCCAGCATCACCACGTCGCTCGCCAACCGCGCCACCTCGGCGATCGAATGGCTGACATAGACGATCGGGATCTTCGTCTCGTCGCGCAGCCGCTCGACATAGGGCAGGATTTCGGCCTTGCGCGCCTCGTCGAGCGAGGCCAGCGGCTCGTCCATCAGCAACAGCCGGGGGCTGGCGAGCAGCGCCCGGCCGATCGCGACGCGCTGTCTCTCGCCGCCCGAGAGCTTTGCCGGCCGCCGCGGCAGCAGCGGCTCGATGCCAAGCAATTCGACGACGGCGTCGATCTCAACATAACGCTCCGCCGCCGGCGTGAACCAGCGGCCATAACGCAAATTGCTCGCCACGCTCATATGCGGAAACAGGCGCGCGTCCTGGAACACCATGCCGATCCGGCGCCTGTGCTTCGGCACGAAAACACCCTTGGCCGTGTCGACCAGCACACGGCCATCGACTTCTATGCGTCCCTGGTCGGGCCGGATCAGCCCGGCAATCATATTGATCAGCGTGGTCTTGCCCGAACCGGAGGGCCCGAACAGCGCCGTCAGCCGCCCGGCGCTCTCGAAGCGAATGTCGAGATGGAAATCGCCGAGCCGATGGCGGGTGTCGACAAGGACCGTCATTCGATGTCCATCCGCCGGCCGACGCGCCGCGCCAACACTTCCGAGGCCACCAGGGCGGTCATCGAGATGACGATCGAGATCAGCGTCAGCCGAAGCGCGCCGGCATCGCCGCCCGGCACCTGGGTGAACGTGTAGATTGCCGACGGCAGCGTCTGCGTCTCGTTCGGGATGTTGGAGACGAAGGTGATCGTCGCTCCGAACTCGCCCATCGCCTTGGCGAAGGAGAGGATGGCGCCGGCAATCAGCCCGGGCAGGATCAGCGGCAAGGTGATGGTGCCGAACACCCATGGCGGGCTGGCGCCGAGCGTTCCGGCCGCCGCCTCCATCTTGCGGTCGACGGCCTCGATCGACAATCGGATCGCCCGCACCATCAGCGGAAAACCCATGACGCCGCAGGCAAGAGCCGCACCCGTCCAGCGAAAGGAAAAGACGATGCCGAAATGCTCGGCCAGGAATGCGCCGGCCGGCCCGCGCTTGCCGAAGGTCAGAAGCAGGAGATAGCCGGTCACCACGGGCGGCAGGATCAGCGGCAAATGCACCAGCCCGTTGAGCAGCGTCTTGCCCCAGAAACGGCCCCGCGCCAGGAGCAGCGCTATCGCTATGCCCGGCGGCAGGCTAGCGATCATCGCCACTGTCGCCACCTTGATGGACAGCCGGACCGCATTCCATTCGTCGGGAGTGAGGTCCAGCAGCCAGTTCATGCGCAGGTGGCTATCCTAGTTGACGGGCGCAAGGACCGTGAAACCCTGCTCCTTGAATAGATCCGATGCCTTTGCCGTCCGCAGGCACTTCAGGAAGGCAGGCGTGTCCTTGTCCTTCGAATCCGCGGTCTGGGCAACCGGATAGATGATCGGCGGATGCGAATCCTCGGGGAAAACACCAACGACCTTGACGCCCTTTTCGGCATGCGCGTCCGTGGCGTAGACGATGCCGAGAGCCGCTTCGCCCGTCGAGACCAGCTTGAGTGCCGCACGCACATTCTCGGCCTGCGCCACCTTGCCCTCGACCGAGGACCAGACGCCGAGCGATTCAAGGGCGGCCTTGCCGTATTTGCCGGCCGGCACAGCCTTGAAGTCGCCCATGGCGAGCTTGCCGTCGCCGACCAGCCTGGCCAGATCAAAACCCTTTTCGATCTTGGCTTCAACGGCCGAATCCTTCGGCGCCACCAGCACGATCTGGTTGCCGAGCAGCTTCACTTCGGTATCGGGCTTGGTCAGCTTCCTGTCGGAAAGATACTTCATCCAGTCGAGATCGGCCGAGATGAAGACGTCCGCCGGCGCGCCGCTTTCGATCTGTTTGGCGAGCGCCGAACTCGCCGCGTAGGAGATGGTCGCCGCTTCGCCGACATCAGCCGCGCAGGCTTTGTTGACCGCGTCGAGCGCGTCCTTGAGGCTGGCGGCCGCAAACACCACCACCTGGCCTTGCGCGCGAGCCGCCGACACTGCCGCCGTCCACGCCGCCGCGAAGCCGCCAATGGCGACCGCCGTCACTGCAAAACCGTTGCGCGTCATGAAACTCTCCCTGAGTTGACATTCGGCCCGGCTCGAAGTCTGCCATCCGATATATCCATATGAATATAACAAGGAAAGGTTTTTCGCTCAGCGTCGCCATTGAATGCGCGGCGTCATCGCGACCTGCGATAGACCAGCACGGATACAGCGAAGGCAGAAGAAGACCTTTGGGCGACATGCATTGGTACGATTGATCGGCGTGTAGACTGTGCCTTCAAAGCTGTCGCCGCCGCGATCTATTGGGAGAGGCGAGGCAATGTCTAAATGCAGATAAGTGTGTGTCGAAACAAGCCTTCCGGCGTCTTCACCATCCGCACTTTGCAGACATACCGCGTCTCGCTTGATATGGCGCTTGCGGGAAGGTCATTCCCCTCTGCGTCAGCGGGCTTGCAAGTCGCGCGCGGACAGTGTGGTAGCTTAGCAGCTGGATCATCGCAGAACGGCTTCATGCTGTTGTTGATGCATTCACACCCGCACTCGGCAAATGCGTGGGCATTGAAAGCGAAGACAAAGACGAGCGCAAATACCGCTGCTGGCAATCGCATGGACGCCTCCCCCGGAAATCTCCTGCCGTGAGGGTAAGGTCGACCGATCTCGTCGAAAAGATATCAAAACGACGTATCGGCGAGGCCATCGCCACGGCCGCGAGAGATCAGGCCGGCAACCACTGCGCCGGCGGTTCAGACCGCGATCGGCGCCTTGATCGTCGCGTCGGCGACATAGTTTTCCAGCCGGAAATCCTCGAAGCGGAAGGCGAAGAGATCCTTCACTTCAGGGTTGATCCACATGGTCGGCAGCGCTCTCGGCGTGCGCCGCAACTGCTCGCGTGCCTGCTCGAAATGATTCGAATAAAGATGCGCGTCGCCGAGCGTATGGACGAAGTCGCCGGGCTTCAGGCCAGTCACCTGCGCCACCATCAGCGTCAGCAGGGCGTAGGAGGCGATGTTGAACGGCACGCCGAGGAAGATGTCGCCCGAACGCTGGTAAAGCTGGCAGGAAAGCCGGCCTTCCGAGACGTAGAACTGGAACAGGCAATGGCATGGCGGCAGCGCCATCGCCTCCACCTCGGCCGGATTCCAGGCCGAAACGATTAGCCGCCGCGATTGAGGATTGCGGCGTATCTCCTTCAGAAGATTGGTTATCTGGTCGATCGACCCGCCATGGCCGTCCGGCCAGGAACGCCACTGCTTGCCGTAGACGGGGCCAAGATCGCCATTCTCGTCAGCCCACTCGTCCCAGATGGAAACGCCATGGTCGGTAAGATATTTGATATTGGTTTCGCCGGCCAGGAACCACAGCAGCTCATGAATGATCGACTTTAGGTGCAGCTTCTTTGTGGTGGTGACGGGAAAGCCGCGCGCCAGGTCGAAGCGCATCTGGTAGCCGAAGACGGAGCGCGTTCCCGTGCCGGTGCGGTCGCCGCGGTCGGCGCCGTGGTCCAGCACGTGCTGCAAAAGGTCGAGATACTGGCGCATCGGTTCGGCTCGATTCGGTTATTTCGTCATCATAACCGATACACAGGTGACCGAATACCACAAAGCGGCGCGAACGTTGCTTGCCCTACCACCCTTCCGGCCGTTGGCGCTGCCCGTCACCTGCGTGCCGGCGTCCTCTCCCCGCATGCCGGGGAGAGGAGTGCCGTCGTGGACGATTCGCCAATCGCCAGCGTTGCGAGATTAGCGCCAGTGCTGTGGCTGCCCCTTTCTCCCGATACGGGGAGAAATGCCATGCAGGGCAATGACGGGCGGCGCCGACGCCGGCAAGTTAAAAATCAGACCGCCTGCTGCCAGCCTTGCAAATCGCAGCGACCCGTCAGAGCGAACCGAGCTTTCCCAGGTCCTTGGCAACGAGGTAGTAAAAAGTCACCCGATTCTTGGTGTTGTCTGCGGCCATCGCCTTGCAGGTCTTCTCGATCGCGGCATCTGCCTTCGCCGCATCGGCGACGCCGAGCTTCTTGCCGACCCAGTTTTCCCGGACGCGCTCGAGCTCCTTGGGATCGGTGCAGGACACCAGCGAGGAATCGCGGTTCCTGAGCGCGATGCCCAGATGCTTGACGATCTTCTCGACAGTTTCGGCACTCGCCGCGGCGTCGTATTTCTTCACGTCTGCAAGATAGTCGGCCATCAAAATTCCCCTCGTCGGCGCCACGGATCCGGTCGATGAGGGCTGTGGCGCGCTCCGCAACTCGTGCGCTCGGTCGGTAACTCCTCACCGCGGCAAAGCTTCGGTTGAGACCGTTCCCAAGTCAACCCTGCCGCGTCGCATTTTGACACAGGGACAAAGCACGATTGCGGTCTTTCATTTCTGGCGATGGCCCCCTATATTCGCTTGGTCGGCTTGACCGACTATGGCGATAAACTGGCGATGAAATAAGCCGTTCGGACCCGGGGGCGGTACCCGGCGCCTCCACCAAAAACCGCTCTGAAAGACGGAGCGGCTTTTGCTGGGGGCGAAATAGGATCGACGAAGGTGTAAAGATCGTACTTTTGCCCGGCATTGTACCACCGTCATCGGGCTAAACTTATAGTTGCCAACGACAACTATGCGGAAGCACGTCTCGCTGCTTAATGCAGTGCGATAGCTTCAAATCAAGCCCTAGGGGTTCGCACTTCTAGGCGGGGTTCGGAGGTACCTGGCAACAGAAACCTCCACTTCTCCCCTGTTTCATCTGCATCACGCGCAACGGCACCGTCGCGCCGGCCGGACTTCGTTCGGCCCGTGGGAGGCGACGCAGCGGAGCCGCGTGCCTCCTTCGACACGGGTAAAAAATGCAAAACAATTCCGACCGATTCTTCGTGCTGACCGGCGGTCCGGGCTCCGGCAAGACCACCTTGATCGAAGCCTTGCGGCAAAAAGGCTTCGCCACCTCGATCGAGGCCGGACGCGGCATCATCCGCGACCAGTCCGCCATTGGCGGCCCCGCCTTGCCCTGGAACGATCGCACATTGTTTGCCGAATTGATGCTGTCCTGGGAGATGCGCTCGTACCAAGCCGCGATCGAACAGGAAGGACCGGTCTTCTTCGATCGTGGCGTGCCCGACACGCTGGGCTATCTCCGCCTCAGCGGCCTGCCCGTGCCCGGGCACGTCGGCCTTGCAGCGAAGCGCTTCCGCTACAACCCCCGTGTCTTCGTTGCCCCGCCCTGGCCCGAAATCTTCGCTCAGGATGAAGAGCGCAAGCAAACCCTGGACGAAGCCGAGCGCACCTATCGGGCACTGGTCGGCGTCTACACCGAACTCGGCTATGAACTGGTACCGCTGCCTCTGGCACCGGTCGACGCCAGGCTGAAATTCGTGCTGGCCGAAACGCGATTGGCGTGAAAAAGGCCGGGATCGACCCGGCCTTTTTTCATTCTGTTGACGATCGATTACTCCGCCGGCGCCTCGACTGCCCCGCGCGAGCGGCCGAGCGTGACCTTGGCCAGCGTGAACGAAATCACCGCGCAGAGCGTGATGCCGGCGACCATCGGCAGCGGCGTGCCGTCGAAGAAGATGCCCGCGACACCCATGGCGAGCGCACCGATGGCGAAGTGCAGCGTGCCCATCAGCGCCGAAGCCGTGCCGGCGATCTCGCCATGCTCTTCCATGGCCAGCACCGAGGTGGTCGGAATGACCAGGCCGAGGAAGCCGTAGCCGACGAACAGCAGCGCCGCCATCACATCCAGCCGGTCCACGCCGGAAGCCATGATCGCGAACAGTGCCACCATCGTCGTGGCGTAGCCGGTCACCGCCACCCACACCACGCGCTTGAGCCCGAAACGCTCCGAAAGCACGCCTGTGAGCTGCGACATGCCGATGAAGGCGACGGCATTGATCGAGAAGAACACGCTATAGACCGAAGGCGACAGGCCGTAATGGTCGATCAGGATGAAGGACGAGCTCGACAGATAGACGAAGAAGCTCGCAATGCCGAAGCCCGCGATCGCCACCAGGCCGAGGAAATTGCGGTCGCCCATCAGGAAACGGTAGCCTGCAAGGGCGGTGCCGAAGGAAGAGCCGGCGCGTTCCTCAACCGGCCGCGTCTCTTTGAGCGAGGTCGCGAGCAGGATGGTTGCGAGCACCGCCGCGGCCGTCACGGTCCAGAACACGGCGCGCCAGCCGAAACTCTCGATGATCTGGCTGCCGGTCAGCGGCGCCAGGATCGGCGACACCGAGAACACCAGCATCAGCAACGACATCAGCTTGGCTGCTTCATTGCCGGTGTGCAGGTCGCGCACGATCGCGCGCGGAATGGCCATGCCGGCGCTGGCGCCAAGGCCCTGCAGGAAACGGAAGGCGATCAGCCATTCGATGGTCGGCGCCAATGCCGAACCGATGCCGCCGACCATGAACAGCGCAAGACCGCCGTAGAGCGGCAGCTTGCGTCCGACCATATCGGAGATCGGCCCGACGACGATCTGGCCGAAGCCCATCGACAGGAAGAAGATCAACAGGCTCATCTGCACCGCGGCGGTGCCGGCGTTGAGATCCGCGCCGATCGAGGGCAATGCGGGCAGATACATATCGATGGCGAAAGGGCCGATGGCGGACAACAGGCCGAGCACGACCGCGATGCGGAGGAATTTGGGACTCATGATAAAGGCTTCTTTCGAATCTGGTTGCCGCCGCAACGGCGACGTCTGACCCCAGGACGTTCCATCCCGTGGGATTCCGACTCTCCGAGAGCGAATTGTTCGCCTGTCCAGAGGTGAACCCCTTATACTGTGTCCACAAATTTAGACAGTCTTGTCTAAATCGTCAATCGCCTCTATATAGATTTTCATGAGACCGGGCGTTTCTCCTGACAGTTTCCCGCCACGCAGCCACGAGGCCAAGCGCATCTCGGTGGTCGACGCCGCCGCTTCCGTGTTCTGCCGCGAGGGCTTTGCCGGCGCCAACATCGACCTGATTGCTGCCGAGGCGGGTGTCTCGCGCCAGACCGTCTATAACCACCATGGCGACAAGGAGAAGCTCTTCATCGCCGTGGTCCGCGATCTCACCGAGCGCTGCAATGCCGGCATCTTCGCCACCATCGCCACGTTCCCGGATCAGCCCAGCGATCTGGAAGCGGATCTCATCGGTTTTGCCGTGCGACTGAACCAGAACTGCATCTGCAATCGCGACGGAAAATTCCTGCGCAAACTGATCCAGACCGAAGGCGAACGCTATCCCGAACTGTTCGCCGAATGGCGCGAACAGGGCCCGGGGCGGACCTGGCCGGCAATCGCCGCCCGCTTCGCCCGCCTTGCCTATGGCGGTTACCTCGCGATCGACGATCCCGACGTCGCGGCGCGGCAGTTCCTCGGCCTCGTCAATGCTGAATTGCAGACAACCTTCATGCTCGGCGGCACTCCGGCCGAGGACGAGGTTGTGCAATCGGCGACAAATGGCGTGCGCACCTTCCTGCGCGCTTTCGGCAAGCGCCCCTCCGCGGCCAGCGTCAAGAAACACGCCGCGCTTGCGAACGCGTGACATTTGCGGGTGACGCGCGATCAAATCTCGGCAATCGTCCTCGCTTCCTCGCGGCGGCGGTCTATATGCGGTTTACGCCGCGCTCAAGCTTGATTACAGCTATGCGGACGATTCAACGGAACCCGACCGCCACATGGCCGACGACCACATCCGCTACGACATTCTGGCCCAGGAGGCGTTGCGCGGCGTCATGCGCAAGGTCCTGGCCGAGGTCGCGCGCACCGGCCTCCCCGGCAACCATCATTTCTTCATCACTTTCCTGACCGGCGCGCCGGGCGTGCGCGTGTCGTCGCGGCTGCGCGAGCGCTATCCGGAGCAGATGACCATCGTCATCCAGTTCCAGTATTGGGACCTGAAGGTCACCGAGACCGGTTTCGAGGTCGGGCTCTCCTTCTCGGACGTGCCGGAAAAACTCGAAATCCCGTTCTCGGCCGTGCGCGGCTTCTACGATCCGTCGGTCAACTTCGAACTCGAATTCGACGTCAAGACCGAAGGCCAGTCAGATGACGAGCTGGCTTCCCAACCGGCACCCGAACCGCTCGCCATCGTCACCGAGAAGAAGCCGAAGGCGGAGAAGAAGACCGCCGAACCCGAGAAGAAGGCGGCCGATGCCGATGCCGCCAAGGGCGCCGAAGTCGTCTCGCTCGACGCCTTCCGCAAGAAATAAGCCTTCGGGTCGCACGTCATGGCCGACATCGTCAATCTGCGCCAGGCCCGCAAGCAGAAGGCAAGGCTGGAGAAGGAGCGCACTGCCAGCCAGAACCGCGCCCTGTACGGCCGCTCCGGGGCAGAGAAGGAACGCGACCGCCTGGTTGCCGAGAAGGCCGAGTCTTTCGTCGCGGGCCATCGGCGTCAACCGTCGCCCGATCCGGACCCCAAATGAGCTTCAGGTGAGCCCGGTCGAAAAACGCTCGGTGACGATCCGGGGCCACCGCACCAGCTATTCGCTCGAAAAGCCTTTTTTTGACGACCTTGTCGCCATCGCCGTCGCGCGCAATCTGACCCTTGCCGCGCTGGTCGCGGAAGTCGACGAAAACCGGCCGCGCGACACCAATCTGTCCTCGGCGCTCCGGATCCATGTACTGGCCTGGGCGAAGCGCGGCCGCGCCTGATGCCAGGCTCCGTCAGACAGCGCTTTCCTGTTTCCCGCGGCGGGTGCCGAACCCCAGCAGGGCCGTGCGATCGCGCTCTTCCGCCTGCTTTCTGGACCTGACGCGCATCAGGTCCTTCCAGCCGACGTAACCGACCAGCGTTCCGTCGTCGCGCGCCACGACCGGCAGATGCGACACGTTGGCCATCAAGAGCTTGTCCGACAAGCCTTCCAGATATTCATCGGGATAGGCAAGCGTCACCTTGCTACCGGCCAGCAAGTCGCCAAGCGTCGTCGTGCGGTGCTTGCCGGCGCGCCGCCAGCGCAGGATCGCCGGCGGATCGATGAGGCCGAGCACCTGCCTGTTGCCGTCAATGACCGGGAAGCTCGGATGACGCGTCTCCGGCGCGGTCAGGAACGCCGCTGCGCCATGCAGCGTCATCGTCGCCGGCACGCTCTGGACTTGCGTGGTCATCACTTCGTTCACCCTGGTCAGCGCGAACGGATCGACCCGGTATTCGCGCACCAGATGATGCCCTCGCCTGGCGATCTTCTCGGTCAGGATGGAACGTTTCATCAACAACACCGTCACCGCATGGGCGGCGGCGCAGGCCGCGATCAGCGGTACCAGCACATGCGTGTTGCCGGTCAATTCGACCGCGAAGAAGGTCGCCGTCAGCGGCGCGCGCATCGTGCCGCCCATGGTCGCCGCCATCGCCAGCAGCGCCCAGAAGCCGGGATCGGCCGCCGGCAGGAAGCCGGCCAGCACCGCGCCCATCGCGCCGCCCATGATCAGCAGTGGCGCCAGCACGCCGCCCGAGGTTCCCGAGCCCAGCGCCACCGACCAGATGACGGCCTTAACGACCAACAGGAGGAGTGCCGCCGTCGCGATCGTACGGCCGTCCAGCATGTTGGATATGTTATCGTAGCCGACGCCGAGCGCCTGCGGCTCGATCAGGCCGCCAATGCCGACGACGAGGCCGCCGAGCATCGGCCACCACATCCAGTGGATCGGCAGCTTCTGGAAACCGTCCTCGCAGGCATAGACCATCTGCGTCAGCAAGGCAGACAGGAGGCCGGCGGCAACGCCGATCAGAACCCAGCCGCCAAGACCGGCAAAGGAAATCGCCATGCCGCCCTGAAACGGAAAGATCGGTCCCGGCATGTGCAGCATGGTGCGCTCGACCTCCGCCACGATGGCAGCGACCGCCACCGGAATGAAGCTGCGCGGCGTCCATTCGAACAGAAGCAGCTCCACTGCCAGCATAATGGCGGCGATCGGCGTTCCGAACACGGTGGTCATGCCCGCAGCGGCGCCCGCCACCAGCAGCGTCTTGCGCTCATTGTCGCTGACCGGCAGCATCTGCGCGATCAGCGAGCCGATGGCGCCGCCGGTCATAATGATCGGGCCCTCGGCGCCGAATGGTCCGCCGGAGCCGATCGAGATCGCCGACGACAGCGGCTTCAGCACTGCGACCTTGGCGTCCAGGCGCGAGCGCCCGAGCAGGATCGCTTCGATCGCTTCGGGAATGCCGTGGCCACGGATCTTCTCGCTGCCGTAGCGCGCCATCAGGCCGATGATGAGTGCGCCGATCACCGGCACTGCGACGGCGGCATAACCGAGCGGCGTGTCCTCCAGCTTCAGATCGGCGAGCGTGAACTGACCGAAATAGGCGACGTTGGTGGCGAGCCGGATCAATTTCAGCAGAATGATGCCGGCAAACAGCCCGGCCGTCGCCACCACCACCGCGATGCCCGCGATCAGCAACACCCTGGCGTCGGTGGTGAAATCGCGCAGATGTCCGGGACTGCCCTGTTCGGTCTTCATTGCCTGCCTGCTTTCCGTGGCGTGTCGCTGTTGGAGGATCGGCAAACCTTCAAAACGGCTTTGCCGGCGGCTATGTATCGTAATACGATATAAATATTCAAGCGGACCTGGCTCGAAATCGTTTGAGCTTTGGCCGAAACGGCAACACATGTCTGATATGTCGCATCCGCAAAAACCCCGCCCCGCCATCAGCCAGGCCGACTACCAGCGGCTGTCGGAGTTCCGCTATCTGATCCGCCGCTTCCTGGAATTCAGCCAGCTACAGGCCGAAGACGCCGGTTTGACGCCGCGCCAACATCAGGCGCTGCTCGCCATCAAGGGTTTTCCGGGCGGAGGCCCGGTAGCCATAGGCGACCTCGCCGAACGCTTGCGAATCCGCCACCATAGCGCCGTCGAACTCGTCAACCGCCTGTGCGAGGCCGGTCTGGTCGTCAGGGATCAGGACAAGGACGACCAGCGTAAGGTGCTGCTGCAACTGACCGAGCGGGCCGACGCCTGCCTCGCCGACTTGTCGGCCGCGCATCTCGACGAGCTTTCGCGCATCGAACCCATGCTGAGGAGCGTGCTCGCCCGAAAGGATCGAGATACGCTCCAGAAATAAGTTTTCGTAACCTAGCTGAATGGAGGCTATGCCATGTACAACATCTGGTTTTCCAAGGCAGTCCCGGTTTCCACAGGCGTTACTGGCGACGTTCGCAATCTGTCCAATGCCGAACAAGCTCTCGACCTTCTTGCCAATCACTGGCGCGATGCGGGAAGCATCAAGCACAAGGCTGCGCTGCGGGCGTGCCGGCAGGCAATGAACGGCGGCGTATCGGCCGACATCGCCAGGGATGCTTTTGTCGAAGCCGCGAGGGAAGCGCGCATTCTGGTCGAATAACTGCCGCGCATGGCCTGTGGCCTTCTCGGCGCAACCGGACGCATGACATACCGTCGTCAATCGACGGAGAGCGCACGATAGATCGCGACAGCCGTCAGCAACGCGCCGTCGTCCATTTAACTTGCGAAGCCCGACTACCACCGGGAAGAAAGGGCATGACGGGCGCATAAGAAATTCCGGAACCCCCGAATCCTTTGGCTCCGCCGCTTCGTCTTGGACATGAGCGACCTGCAAGGTGCAGCGCCGCCAGAGGACCGGACAAGATGAAACACCATTTGATACGTTACAGGACGAAACCCGAGTTGGCCGACGAGAACGAGAGGCTGGTCAAGGCCGTGTTCCAGGAATTGCGGGATAAATCGCCCGAAGGGTTCCGCTACATGACATGGCGGTCCAGCGACGGTACCTTCTTCCATCTGGTCGAAGCGGCAACCGAGGAGCAGGCCGGCACCCTTCCCGGGCTGGCGGCGTTCGAGACTTTTCAGAACGGCATCAGGGATCGCTGCATCGACCCTCCGCATCGCGAGGCGATGACGGTGGTGGGCAGTTACCGGATGCTGGACCAGTAGGCGGTCAAGCGATGTAGAGAACGGCGGGCGTATGAACATCCTCATTCCTGGCGAGCACCGCGCGCTCATCGAACGCCTGTTTGGGGAATTGCGCCCAAAGCTGCACCGCTATTGTGCGCGCATGACAGGTTCCGTCTTCGACGGCGAGGACGTGTTGCAGGAAGCGCTGGCCAAGGCGTTCGAGGCTTTGCCGAACGCCGGCCAGATCGCAAATCCGGAGGGCTGGCTGTTTCGCATCGCGCACAACACGGCACTCGATTTCCTGCGCCGGCGAGCCCGCGAAAAGGCCTTTTCCGATGAGGATCCGGACATGATCGTCGACCCGGCCAACGCCACCTTCGACCGTCAGGCCGCTGCCGCCGGCCTGCACACCTTCATGCGCCTGCCCGTCGCGCAGCGCAGCAGCGTCATCATGATGGACGTTCTGGGTTATTCCCTGCAAGAGATCAGCACCGCGCTGGACACCAGCATCCCCGCCGTCAAGGCGGCGCTGCATCGTGGCCGGGGCCGTTTGCGCCAGCTCGCCGACGAGCCCGAGGATCGGCCGGTTCCCAGGCTTAGCGTCTCCGAACGCCTGTTGCTCGAAGCCTATATCGATCGCTTCAACGCCCGCGATTTCGACGCCGTGCGCGACATGCTCGCCGATGAAGTTCGCCTCGAGCTGGTGGCCAGGACGCGGTTTACCGGACCCAAGGAAGTGGCCACCTATTTCCACAACTATTCCCGCGTCCACGATTGGCGTTTCGTGCCGGGATTCGTCGAGGACAGGCCGGTGGTCCTCGTTCACGACGGCAACGATCCGGCTGCGCGACCAGCCTATTTCATCCTGCTCGTCTGGCAGGAGGGCAAGCTTGCCGCCATCCGCGATTTTCGTCACGCCCGCTACGTCGCCGAAAGCGCCGAGCTGCTCGTTCTTTGAGCAATTGAGGGAAATCCCCTCCCTACTGCCCTACTGCCCTACTGCAAAGACTTCAGCAAATTGTCGATCGTAGACGGATTGAACTGCGGTTTGGCCGGAGACGGATTGTCATTGGCCACCGGCGGTGCCGCCGGTTCCGGCGTCGGCGCCTGCTCGGTGCCCTTGCGCTCCGCTTCCATCCTTGCCTTCTCCTGCGAGGCGGTCCGCATCGCCTCTTCGGCCTTTGCCTTGGCATCCGCCTCGGCTTTGGCTTTTGCCTCGGCATCCGCCTTGGCCTTGGCCTCTGCTTCGGCCTGCGCCTGAGCTTCCGCCTCGGCTTTCGCCTTTGCGTCGGCCTCGGCCTTCAGGCGCGCCGCCTCCTGCTGCCGTCGCAGCTCCTCGGCCGCCTTGTCGCGCTGGTCCTGCAACGCAGCGTAGTAGCGCACCTCGCGCCGCAGCCGCTGCTTCTCCAGCAACGCGGCCTGCATCGCCTCGACCCGCTGCTGCTCCTTCTCCAGCGCGCGCTGTGTCAGGAACTGCGCCAGCGGTTCGCTGTCGAACTGCCGTTTGACGGCGCCGAACGGCCCCTGGGCGCTGAAATTCATCGCCGGTTCGGAACCGACGAGCGCTTCGTCGCCGGGCCGGTAGGTGACCGCACCCTTGGCGGAGACCGCGTCGGCGTTGAGATCCGCCGTGATGTCGGCGGACAAGGTCGCCGAAGGATTTTCGAGGCTGATCGGCGGCGCCCGCAGCGTGCCCCCCGCAATGGTGAAGGCGATGTCGGCATCCTTTGCCGCGAAACTGCCATCTGCCGCGATAGCAGGGGCGAAGCCGGCTACCTTGGCTGCATCGATATCGCGCCCGATCGCGTCCGCCTTGGCGAGGAAGGTGCTGAACGCATCGGGATTGACGCCGGCGACCGTGACGCCCTTCAGCGCCGCCGTGCCCGAACCCGACAGAGCGGCGATCATCGCGTCGACCGATTTGCCGCTTGTCGAAAACGCCGCCGAGACATCCCCCTTGCCATCGATGCCGGCATCCGGCAGCACGGCTGGCAGATCGGCGTCCGCGAGCTTCATCTGGCCGGTAAAAAGCCCGGTGCCGTCATTGTTCTTCAATTCGAACAGGCCGGTAAGCGCACCCCCAAGGAACTTGGCCTTGAGATCGGACACGCGGATGCCTTCCTGGTCGAGCTTCAGCGACAAGGCTGCGTCATAGGCGGTGGCGAATGGTCCTGCGGCAAGGGAAGCCGTGGTCAAGTCGAGATCGGCCGTGAACGGAAGGCTGGATTTCTGGCTGAACGGAGCCGTCGGCCACACACCGCCTTTATTGTCTCCGCTCTTGTCCGTGAACGCGGAATCGCCGAACAGCGCCACCGCCATCGGGTCGAGATCGAGTTCGTCGAGCGACAGCGCGCCGGCCAGATGCGGCACGCCATCCTTGCCGTCGATCCCCTCCTTGACGTCGATATTCACGTCACCCGAAACCGCAGCTTCGTTGATGGCGGCATTGAGGCCTGAGAGCACCAGTAGGCCGTTGCCGTAATCGGCCTGCGCGGTGAGCGACGTCGACATGCCTGTTCCCATGCCTGGCAGGCCCATGCCTGATGTCATCAACCAGGGCTCGATGTCGGCCGCATCGAGGCTGACCTTGCCCTTTGCGACCGGACCTTGCGGTGTGTCGGCTACGGTGCCGTCGAAACCGGCGTTAAAGTCGTTGCCGGCAAGGCTGAAGCTCGTCGCCAGGCCGCCGCCCAGCGTGCCCTTGGCCTGGATGTCGGTGCTTGCCTCGCCGAGCATGCCGAGCGGCAGCGCCGGCAAGCCGTAAAGTGCCAGCAGCGCGGTGGCGTCGGGGTTCCTGGCATTGAAGGTCAGCGCCACAGGCGCTTCAAGAAGCTTGTCGACCGCTCCCTTCCCCGACAGTGAGGCGGAAAAGGACGATCCGCCGGCCTTGCCTTGCCCGCTCACCGCAAGCCCCGTTGTGCCGTCGCCATTGTCGGCGGCACTCACCACAAGATCGACGCGTGAATCCTGGAACAGGTCGGGATAGGCAGCGGCGCGGCTTGCCAGTCCCTTGAGCACGGCATTGTCGGCATAGTGCTGCGCCGCCACGTCGATCAGTGGCTTCAGGTCTACGGCGACCACGGAGGCGTCAAGCTTGCCGGTCGGACTCGCCGGAAAATCCTTGATCCGGCCGGTGGCGCTGATCGACGCGCCAGCCAGCCCGCCCACCGACAGTCGGTCGATCTCAAGCAGCCCGTCGCGCAGCCTGAGCGCTGTGTCAACCGTATCGGCGGTCAAGCCTCCGGCGCTGACCGGTCCCGCCTTGATCTGGAAATCGAGATCGCGGTCGGCAAATCGGTTGGCGCCCTTGTCGCTGATGAAGATCGAGACGAAGGCCGCCAGCCCGTCGACATCGAGATCGCCACCTTCCAGCCGCATCAGCACCGAGGGCCTGGCGTCGTCGGGTTGGCTGGAGTCGATGCGGCCGGAAAACGTCGCCTTGCCCAGGACCAGTTCGAGATCGCTGAAGGCTTGGCGCTTTTCGGAGAGATCGACCTTGGCCCGGAAGCCGGCGGCGGGCAGGCGCCGGATCGCCTCGTCGACGTCCTTCGACAACCAGGCGGCGAAGCCGGAAGGCTGCGCCACGGCCAGCAGCAGCGAACCGGTGAAGCCGAAATGGTTCTCGACGCTGAGCAGGCCGTCGGCTTCCAGCGTGGCGCGGCCGGGCAGTGTCGCGGCGAGTGATTTCACCGACCAGCCGCCATCGACCGGCTCGGCGGAAAGATGAACGTCGCGAACCGTGGTGTCGCCGGCCACCACGGCCGGCAACCTGACCTCGACCGTTCCGGGAATGGTCGGCTTGGGCAGGTCGAGCAAGGCCTGTTCCAGTCCGGCAATGCGCTGATCCAGTGTCAAGCCGGCGCCCGCCGCCGCACCCACGGCCTCGTCGAACTGCACCTGCGCGCCATTGGCCTCGATGGCGAAGCTCGGCTTCTGGCCGAGATCGACCGAGGCCTTGCCGTCGGCGGTATAGGGGTTGTCGAGCGGCCCGGTCTCGAAGCGGAATTCATCGATGCCGAGCTTCTGGTGATCGAGCGCGAATTTGCCGTTGACCCGAAAGCCGGGATCGGACTTGCCGGTGGCGACCTTCACCGTCTCGCCATCGGTGCCACGCAACTGGGCCGAGTTCTTGTCGGCGCCGGAAATCTTGAACTGTCCGGAGTAGACGGCGGCGCCGTTGACGATGCCGGCATTGCCGTCGGTTTCGATGACCAGCGGATAGGCGTCGGGATCGGCCTTCAGCCGAAACCGCATCTGGCCATTGCCTTCGACCTTGCCGGTGGTGGCGGCAACCGTCGTGCGCAGGCCGTCGAACCTCAGCGTGCCATCCATGCGCCACGGGCCCGCCAGCGATTTGGCCGAGATGGTCGAATTGATCTCGGACATGATGTGGCTGCGTCCGCCGGCGGCATGACGCAACTCGATCTGCCCTTCCGTCACCGTGAGCTTCTCGATCGAGATCTGGTTGAGGTTGAAGGGCGAGGACGGCCGCATCGCCCAGTCGACAGTGCCATTGGCGGCGATGTCGATTGTCGCTTTCGGCCGCACCAGCCGCATGTCGAAGATCAGCACCTCGCCACGCAGGAACGGCGCCAGTTCCGCATCCATCGAAAACGTCTCGACCGTCATCGCCGGCTGGCCGGCGGGGCCGCCGGCAACGGCGACATTGGAGAAGGTTACCGATGGAAACGGCAACAAGCGCGCCGTGGCGGCGCCCTGCACGGTCACCTTGCGGCCGAGAATGGCGCTCGCTTCGCGCTCGAACTGCGCCCGATAGCCGGACCAGTCGACAAAATACGGCCCCACCAGCGCCGCGCACAGCACCAGCACGAACAGGCCACCGAAGATCACGAACAGGCGTGCGAGCATCAGCTCCGAACGGTTTGGTTGAAATCAGCCGCACTCTACCCGCATCCGCGTGTCGATAAAGAGGCAATTCGATCGTCGGCGGCGACAACCATGGACGGCGCTCGATCTTGCGCGGTCGCTCGTAGTCGCGATACCCTGCTTTGGGCGTGCTCGTCCTGTTCCGGCCGCGGCGTTTTCCGATCCGGGGTCGTCTGAAAGAATCCTGGAAAAGCGGAGAATTGGGGATGTCGGGGAAGAACTGGGACCGTGTGCCGATCGATGCGCAGAGCGTCGACGCGCCGCTTTCGCAATCGGCGATTTTCCTTGTCGTCACCATAGCCGATGAACAGCCGGTTCTCGCCGGGGTTTGTTCCGTGCTCGGCGACCTTGATGACCTAGTCAAGACTGTCGGGTTCCGCGACCTCGGCGGCCGCCTGTCGTGCATTGCCGGGATCGGCCGCGATCTCTGGGATCGGCTCAGCCCCGGCCGGCGGCCGGCGGAGTTGAAGCCGTTCGCACCGATCAAGGGAGCGGTTCACGCCGCGCCGACGACGCCCGGCGACCTTCTCTTCCATATCCGCTCCGAGCGGCCCGACATGTGCTTCGAGTTCGAGCGTATCCTGCTGGACAGGCTTGGTCCCGGCGTGACCGTCGTCGACGAAGTCTCGGGCTTCCGTTATTTCGATGCCCGCGACCTGCTCGGTTTCGTCGACGGCACAGCCAACCCAACCGGCCTCGATCTGCCCGCCTCGGCGCTCGTTGGCGACGAAGATCCTGATTTTACCGGCGGCAGCTATGTCGTCGTTCAAAAATATCTGCACGATCTACAGGCGTGGGCGCGAATCCCCACGCCCGTGCAGGAGGCGATCATCGGCCGAACCAAGATCGACAACATCGAAATCGATGATGACGAAGCGCCGCGCAAATCGCACAAGTCGCTCGCCACCATCGAGGATGCCGACGGCAACGAACATGACATATTGCGCGACAACATGCCGTTCGGCCGGCCGGGGCAACGGGAATTCGGCACTTACTTCATCGGCTATTCGAGGTATCTCTGGGTGATCGAGAAGATGCTGCAGCGCATGTATGTCGGCGACCCGCCCGGCGCCTACGACCGGCTGCTTGATTTCTCCACCCCTCACACCGGCACGACATTCTTCGCGCCGACACGGCCGATGCTGCAGGTGCTTGCCGAAGCAGCGCCAGAGAAGTTGGCCAGTCGGTAGACGGCACACGCAGCGTCAAAGCCTGTCGACAGGTGTCGGCCGAGAAGCGTCTGCCGTGCTTCGGCGTGCTGGGGAGACCAGCACGCGATCATCGGCGTCATCAGTGCGAATTCAACGCGCGTCGCGCTTTGCCTGCGCCACCTTGGCCGCCTTGCGTTGTCGGCCGAGCTCGGCCGGCCGAACCAGATTCGGCGTCCTCTGGTTTGGCACGGCCCGCATGCCCTTATGCGCGGTGCGCGCGTTGAACGCTGGACCGTCCGTCGGCGCTTTCTGTTTCAGGGCCAGCGCCTTGCGCGCGCTGTCGACCAATGAAATGCGCGCCGTCAACTGGCGGCGCCGTTCGGCCTCGCCATTCAGCCGCCGCATGGCCATCGCCAGCACCGCAAGCTTCACCTGCGAGCCGCCGTCGGCCTTTGAAGCGACAGCCCCTTTCGGTGTGCCCTTGCCCCGGATTTCGCGCCGGCGACGATGCGCCTCGGTCTGCGCCTTGTCGCGCCGCTCCCGCAGGCGTTTGACGAGGCCGGACAGATCCGCGTCGGAAAGGTCCTGGACCGCCGGATGGTGCGATTTCTCCACCAGTTCGTGTTCGTCGGCACTCAGCGCGCGCGCTTCTTCCTTGCGTGAGATCGCCATGACACCACTCCTCCGCTTGGGTTGCCCGTCTCGTTCAGACCTCCCGCGCACGGAGTCTCGGCCCGAATGCCGGCGCGGTCAAGACGATCTGCGCTGGCGGCTCCCTCTCAGGCACCGGAATGGGCATCGACACTGTAGGAATACACGGGATAGTCCTCACCGATGGCAGCTCGTACGCGCCCCAGCCACGCCTCGAATGCCGGGTAATCTGTGAGCGAAAAACCGCAATCCTCGGCCCGATGGCCGTACGCATAAACCGCGATATCGGCGATCGACAGCTGCTTCCCGACAAGAAATGCGGTCTCGGCGAGGCTGCGGTCCAGCGCGGCGAGCGCGCGGGTGCCGGCTTCCCGTTTTGCCGCGACCATGCCCTGGTTGCGTTCGAGCCGCCCGGTCAATGTCCAGAAGCGCAGAGAGCCGATGACCGGCTCGACATGATATTGCTCGAAGAACAGCCACTGCATGACCTTCGCGCGCTCATACCCGTCCGCTGGAAGAAAGCGCGTACCTTCGGCGAGATAGGCGAGGATCGCATTCGACTCGGCGATGGTGCGACCGTCCTCGAGCTGGAGAACGGGAACGGCCCCAGCCGGGTTGAGATCAAGGAAGGCGTCGGTGCGGCTCTCGCCCTCGAAAATCGAGACGATGCGCGTCTCATGCGGGATTTTGAGCAGCCCGAGCAGAACACGCACCTTCCAGCCATTCTGCGAAGGCAGATAGTCATAAAGCGTCAGCATGGGTGATCCCTTTCCCCGATGAGAGGATCGTGTTCTGCACCTTGTCCGCGACAAGCGCATTCCGATTCTTGCGCATTCGCTGGAAGGGCGGGAAAATGAGACCTGGTCACGCACGTCAAACGGCAGGCCTGCGATCCTTTAGGCAATTCGTCGGCAACTCGACCGATGTCTGCGGTCCACTTTTGCCGAAACTCGTCCCTATCCCGCGGCCGGCAGGATCTTACCCGGGTTCATGATATCAAGCGGATCGAGCGCCTGCTTGATCGTGCGCATGATGTCGACGCCATGGCCAAGCTCATGGCGCAGGAAGCCGATCTTGCCCTGGCCGATGCCATGCTCGCCGGTGCAGGTGCCCTCCATGGCGATGGCCCGCATATTGAGCCGCGCCACGAACTTTTCCGACAGCGCGATTTCCTTCGGGTCGTTCACGTCCATCAGCACCAGGACGTGGAAATTGCCGTCGCCGGCATGGCCGACGATCGGCGCGACAAGCCCCATTTCGGCGATGTCGGCCTCGGTTTCGGTGACGCATTCGGCAAAACGCGAGATCGGAACGCAGACGTCGGTCGACAGGCCCTTGGCGCCTGGCCGTAGCGTCAGCGACGACCAATAGGCGTCATGCCTGGCCTTCCAAAGTTTGGTGCGCTCCTCGGCGACGCTGGTCCACAGGAAGGGTCCGCCGCCATTTTCCTCGGCGATCATGCCGAAGGTCTCGGCCTGTTCGGCAACGCCTGCATCGCTGCCATGGAACTCCACGAACAGGCACGGGCTTTCCGGGTAATCGAGCTTGGAGTAAGTCTTCATCGCCCGCATCTGCAGCGCATTGACCAGTTCGATGCGCGCCACCGGAATTCCCATCTGGATCGTCGCTATGACGGCGTTGCAGGCCGCTTCGACGCTCTGAAACGGACAGACACCACCGGAAATCGCCTGCGGAATGCCTTGCAGCCTTAATGTCAGTGAGGTGATGACGCCGAGCGTGCCTTCCGAACCGACCAGCAGCCGCGTCAGATCGTAGCCGGCGGAGCTTTTTTTCGCCCGTTTGCCGGTGGTCACCGCCTCGCCATCGGCCATGACGGCCGTCAGCGACAGCACGTTCTCGCGCATCGTGCCGTAGCGCACAGCGTTGGTGCCTGAGGCCCGTGTCGCCGCCATGCCACCCAGCGAGGCATTGGCGCCGGGATCGATCGGGAAGAACAGACCGGTGTCGCGCAGATGCCGGTTGAGATCCTCGCGCGTCACCCCGGGCTCGACCGTGCAGTCGAGATCCTGCGGGTTGACCGAAAGAATCCTGTTCATCCGCGACGTGTCGACCGAGATGCCGCCGCCCGGCGCGTTGGTGTGGCCTTCGAGCGAAGAGCCGACGCCGAAGGCGATCACCGGCACGCGGTGCGCCGCGCAGGCGCGCACGATCTCCTGCACCTCGGCGGTCGTTTCCGGGAAGACGACGCCGTCCGGCGCCTGCGTCGGGATGTAGGTGGTCGTATGCGCATGCTGGGAGCGGACCGCCTCGCCGGTCTGAAAGCGCTCGCCAAATCGCTGCTTGAGGATGCCGAGCACGGCGGCGATGCCTTCTTCGTTGCGCTCGACCGGATTGAGGTCGCTCAGGGCCATGAATTCCTCCGCGAATGGACCAGTGTCCATCCTTGTCATGCATTTATGGATGATGCCTAACGCAATTCCAGGAAAAGTGTGAAGCGGTTTTCCCGGGAAAAGCGCCTAGCGCATTCCCTAGGGAATTGTGTCAGACAAGAAGAGGCGGTCCGGCGTTTCCGTGAAACGATGAACCGCTCTTACAACCACGCTCTATCCAGCACCAGAACAAGGAAGTTGCCATGCCGATCCCCGCCCCTTTTGTTTCTCAGCCAATGGCTATCGAGAAGGACTGGATCGACTATAACGGCCATCTCAACATGGCCTACTACAACGTCCTGTTCGACCGCTGTTCGGATGAAGCCTTCGAGGCGATGGGCATGGGGCTGGACTATGTCAAGAACCGCCGCCTCACCATCTACACCGCCGAAGTCCATGTCTGCTACGTGCAGGAACTGCATCTCGACCACAAGGTCACAGTCTCGTTCCAGCTCATCGACCATGACGAGAAGCGGTTGCGGTTTTATCAGGAAATCCGCCATGCCGACGGCTGGCTCGCCGCCACGTCCGAGCAGCTTGCACTGCATGTCGACATGTCCGGGCCCAAGGTAGCCTCCTTCCCCGCCGACGTGCTGGCCAAGATCGAAGCGATGCGCGCCGCTCACGCAGCCTTGCCGATGCCCGAACGCGCCGGCCGCTCGATCGGCATCAGGCGCAAATAGGCCGAAATCGACGTCCACCTCGTTCCCGGACGGACCGGACCTGGGCTTCAAAGCCACACCGACAAGCCAAAATCGTCGAACCTTCAAATCGGCGAGCGCCAGTGGTTGAAGCAGCCTCCTGCCCGCGTTAACCTTACCGAGGTTTTAACGGGAACAAGCCATTTGAGCCGTTGAACGACTCAGCGGAGCGTTCGAAAACGTCCGCACAGGGTCGTTCTACGGGCGGCGGGGCGAAGCCGATTCGAGGTAAGTGCATGAAAACCGACATCAAGGTCGAGGTGGACAGGCTAGCCGCGGATCCACGCATAACGGACTATGATTTCTGGCGTTCGCTGAAGAACGTCGACAACGAGATCTTCCACATCGCCAACAACAACGAGCCGATCCCCTTTGACATGATCCGCTGGCGCAGCATCTTGAAGCGCGCTCGCCTGAAGCGCGGCCACGCCTGACGGCGGCAAGTCGAGCGGCCACCTGCTTCACTGCCGGGCAATTGATCTATTGCGGTCATCCAGCCGCCTGATCCCCGCCAGCGGCGAGCGCGCCGCCACCGGGGATGACTGGATGATCGCCGTGTTGGTCATCGCGTAGGGAATGATGCGGTCGATCACCCGCTCGAGTTCGGCCACCGAGCCGACATGCGCCAGCGCGATGAAACAGTCCTCGCCGGTTACCCGGTCGCATTGCGCGATCTCGGGCAGGTCGCGGATGATCTCGGCCACGACGGCGAGCTGCCCCGGCACCGGCCTGATGCGCAGCCATGCCGACAGGTTCAGGCCAAGCGCCGCCGGATTGATCCGCACGCAATAGGCTTCGATGACGCCGTTCTCCTGAAGCTGCTTGATGCGCTCGGCTACGCTCGGCGCCGACAGCCCGACGGCGCGCGCCAGTTCCGCCGTGCTGGCGCGTGCATCTTTTTCCAGCAGGCGCAGGATCTTCAGGTCGACCGCATCGAGATCAATATTTTCGCTTCGAAGGCGCTTCATCGAAAATCCTTTCACATCGAAAGTGAACGAGATTTTTGAACGGTCTCAAGTCATATAAACCGAAAAAATTACCTGCGATACTGATCCGATGAACGATCAGGCGCAAGTCCAAACCACGCGCACCGCAGGTGCGGCCTTTACCAGCCTGGCGACATCGCTGCCGCCGCATGTCTGGTTCTGCGTCAGCGCCGTCTTCCACTATCTCGGCCCTGCCTTCGCCGTGCTTTTGTTTGCGCAGATCGGCGTGCTTGGCATGGCCTGGCTGCGCATCGCCACCGCCGCGTTGATCTTCGCGCCGCTGACGCGTCCGTGGCGAACCTTCGCCCAGGCCGATCGGTCGACACGGCTGCTGCTGCTCGCCTTCGGCGCCTGTCTGGCAGTGATGAACTGCTCCTTTTATCTGGCGCTCGACCGCCTGCCGATTTCGTTGGTGGCCGCGATCGAATTCGTCGGCACCATCGGCGTCGCGCTGGTCGGCCTCCGAAGCGCGCGCAATCTCGCTGCCCTTGTTGTCGCCGTGGCCGGCACCTTGCTGCTGATCGACGTCAAATGGTCCAGCGATCCCATCGGTTTGTTCTGGGCCTTCCTCAATGGCGCGCTCTTTGTGGGCTATATCGTGCTTGGCCACCGCGTCGCCGCTTCAGGCGCCGGCGGCGGCATTGCCGGGCTCGGCGCCGCCATGGCCGTGGCCTTCCTGGCCGTGCTGCCGATCGGCTTCACCGACGCGTTGCCCGCCTTTTTCTCGGCGCCGCTGCTGCTGGCGGCCATCGGCGTCGGCATCTGCTCCTCGGTCATCCCCTATATCTGCGACCAGCTCGCCATGGCGCGGCTGCCGCGGTCGAGCTTCGCGTTGATGCTGTCGCTGCTGCCCGTCACGGCGACGCTGATCGGCATCCTCGTGCTGCGCCAGATCCCCGGCATCAGCGACTGCATCGGCATTGCGCTGGTGGTGGCCGGCGTCGCCTTGCACAGGCCGGCGAGCACGCAGTAGATCCTGCGCTAAGCCAGTTTCTCCTTCAGGAAGGCGACGGTCCGGCCCCAGGCGAGATCAGCCGCCTTCTTGTCATAGCGCGCTGCCGAAGTGTCGTTGTTGAAGGCGTGATTGGCGCCTTCATAGACATAGACCGTGTATTCGACATGCGCGGCATCGAGTTCCTTCTTGAAGGCGGCGATGCCGGCATTGGTGCGTTCGTCCAACCCGGCATAGTGCAGCAGCAGCGCCGCCTTTATCTTGGACACATCCGCGGCCTTCGGCTGCATGCCGTAATAGGCGACGCTTGCCGCCAGATCAGGCGCGTTGACGGCAAGCATGTTGGCCGTGCCGCCGCCCCAGCAGAAGCCGACGGCGCCGACCTTGCCGTTGCCGTCCTTGTCGGCCTTGAGGAAAGCCACCGTCGCGACGCCATTGGCAACGGTCCGCGCCGGATCCAGCTTGGTGAACATGTCGCGCGCCTTGTCCTCATCGGCGGGCGTGCCGCCGAGCGGCGACAGGAAATCCGGAGCGAGCGCCACGAACCCCTCCAGCGCCACACGCCGGGCGATGTCGCGTATATGCGGGTTGAGTCCTCTGTTCTCGTGGATGACGACGACGGCGCCGAGCTTGCCCGCCTGATCCGCCGGCCTGACCAGATAGCCCTTCATCTCGCCGCCGGCCCCGGGATAGGTGATATCCTGGCCTCTCACGCGGGGATCGTTCTCGGCGACGATGGCCGCCTGGGCGGAATTCGCCGCCAGCATCGGCGCGATCGCCGCGGCCGCCGCCCCTGACCCCGCAAGCCGGGTCAGTTGCTCCATGAAGCGGCGGCGATCGAGTGTCAGATGCGTGTATTCGTCATAGGCGTCGATCATCGCCTGGGTGATCCCAGGCTTTGCTGGTGTCGCGGCGGCTGCTTTGGTCATGGCGCATTCCTCGGCTTCAAGCTTCAATACCGGAGCTACATAGGAGCGCGGTTGGCCCGGTCCAGCCTGGATGGGCGCAGCGGTAGGCATTGCCCGCTGCCGGTGAAGCCGGCGATGCCGCCGCCACATCACATTTTGGTCATCGCCGATAAATCCTGCAGGCACTGCCACAATAGTAAGGGAAGCTGCGTGCTACCGATGCGCCGTGCCATCCCGTCCCGACCAGAAGGAGCGCCGCCGATGACCATACCGATCCTCACCAGCGCGTTCGTCCTTGCCCTGGCTGCCGCTCAGGCATTACGCTTCAGGCTTGTGGACGCAGGCAGGCGGTCGATGATCGAGCTTCGCATCGGCAAGGATCGCCACACGGACCCGAAATCCCAAATTTGAGGTGAGACCATGAACGTCCAGGATATCGTCAACACCGTCTCGCAAAAGGCGGGCCTCGACCACGCAACGACAGAGAAAGTCGTCGGCACCATCTTCTCGGTGCTGGAGCACGAGGCGGAAGGCACCAACGTCTCGGGTTTCTTCGCCAAGATTCCCGGCGCAGACGATCTCGCCCGCCAATACGACGTCATGGCCGCCGGCGCGGCCGGCGGTGGCGGCCTGCTGTCCTCGTTGCAGGGCGCGCTGGGCGGTGTTCTCGGCGAAAAGGCCGGCGCACTGATCAACGGCGTCGCCGCGCTCAAGGCCTCCGGCCTCGACATGGCGCAGATCAGGCAGGCCGGCGCCACGCTGATCCAGCAGGCCGAAGCCGCCGCCGGCCCTGACCTCACCAATGAAGTGCTCGGCTCGGTGCCCAGCCTGAAGAGCCATCTCGGAATCAGCTAGGCCGCGGTCCTGCGGGGACCGCGCGCCATTCCTACTTCGGCAGCGCGTACGCCATCACATAATCGCCCGGCTTGGTGCCGACCGAGCCATGGCCGCCGGCGACTATGACCACGAACTGGCGCCCGTCAGCCACCGTATAGGTCATCGGCGTAGATTGTCCGCCGGCTGGCAGGCGCGCCTGCCAGAGCTGCCTGCCTGAGGTCAGATCGTAGGCGCGCAGGTAGTCGTCGACCGCGGCGCCGAGGAAAGCTACCCCGCCGGCGGTGATCATCGGCCCGCCAATGCCGGGCACGCCGACCTTGAACGGCAAAGGCAGCGGCGTCATGTCGTAGACCGTGCCGTTCCTGTGCTTGTAGACGATCTGGCCGGTCCTGAGATCGGCGCCGGCGACATAGCCCCATGGCGGCGCCTGGCACGGAATGCCGAGCGGAGACAGGAACGGTCCCATCACCACCGCATAGGGGGCGCCGTCATTGCGGTTCAGCCCCTGCTCGCTGCCTTTGGCGTCGCCTGGCGGCGGCACCTCCGCACGGGGCACAAGCCTGGAGGTGAAGGCGAGATAGGTCGGCATGCCGAACAGCACCTGCCGGACCGGATCGACCGCCACGCCGCCCCAGTTGAAGACGCCGAAATTGCCGGGATAGACCAGCGTGCCCTGCAACGACGGCGGCGTGTAGCGGCCCTCGTAGCGCAGCCTGTGCAACGCGATCCGGCACGCCAGCTGGTCGAACATGGTGATGCCCCACATGTCGGCATCGGTCAGCGGCGGCGGATTGAAGGAAAGGTCCGACACCGGCTGCGTGGGCGATGTGTGGTCGCCTTCGATGGCGCCGCCGGGCGCCGGCACTTCCTTGACCGGGATGACCGGCTCACCGGTGCGCCGGTCGAGCACATAGAGATCGCCCTGCTTGGTCGGCCCCACCAGCGCCGGCACGACCGTGCCGTCGGCCTTGGTGATGTCGACAAGGCTCGGCTGCGCCGGCACGTCCATGTCCCACAGGTCATGGTGCACGGTCTGGCGCACCCATTTCAATTGCCCGGTATTGAGGTCGAGCGCGGTGATCGAGGAGGAGAATTTCTCGACATTGGCGCTGCGGCCGGCGCCGAGCTGGTCAGGCGTCTGGTTGCCGAGCGGTATGTAGAGCAGGCCGAGCTTTTCGTCGGCACTCGGCGTCGACCACATGTTGGGCGAATTGGCGGTGTAGGTCTGGCCTGCCGCGAGCGGCGTGGTCTGGTCGGGATTGCCGGAATCCCAGTTCCAGATCAGTGCGCCCGTGGAGGCATCGAAGGCGCGGATGACGCCGGAGGGCTCCTGCGTGGAATAATTGTCGTTGACCGCGCCTCCGACGATGATCTTGCCGCCCGATATCAGCGGCGCCGAGGTCGAATAGTAATAGCCGGACTTGGGATAAGGCATGCCGGTCAAAAGGTTCAGCGTGCCGCCTTCGGCAAAGGACGGACAGACCTGACCGTTGGCGGCGTCGAGCGCGATCAGCCGCGCATCCGAAGTCGGCAGGTAGACACGCGCGGCGCAAGGCTGCCCGGCGGCGATCTTGGCGTCGGCGTAATAGGAGACGCCGCGGCAGGTCTGGTGCTGGCGGTCCTTGTCGAGCTTGACCTGGGGATCGTAGCGCCACTTCTCCTTGCCCGTGGCGGCGTCGATGGCGATGGCGAAATTGTGCGGCGTGCAGATGTAGAGCGTATCGGCGATCTTCAGCGGCGTCACCTGATAGGTGGTCTCGCCGACATCGTCAGGACCCTTCACGTCGCCGGTGCGATAAATCCAGGCCGGCTGCAGGTTGGCGACATTCTCCGGCGTGATCTGGTCGAGCGGCGAATAGCGCTGGCCATAGGGCGTGCGGCCGTAGAAGTGCCATTCGCCGGCAGGTACGTCGCCGCCGAGATCGGCCGCCGGGGTCACCTTGTCGGTGTTGAGATTGCCGGCAATATCCTTGGGATCGGTCGTCATTGAATAGCCGGCGACCGCCAGCGACGCCAACACCGCGAGAATGAGCGGCGCGCGGCCATCGGGACCAACAAGGCCCCGCCTCGCCCACGGCGTCAGCAGCCACAACGCGACGAGCACGATGATGCCGCCGCGCGGCCCGAGTTCCCACCAGTCGAAGCCGATTTCCCAGACCGCCCAGGCAAGCGTGCCCAGCACGATCGCGGCGTAGAGCCAGAGCGCGGTGGATCTGCGCCGGTAGAGCAGCCATGCGGCGATGAGGAAGGCGATGCCTGATATGATGTAGTACCAGCTACCTCCCAGTGAAGCCAACCAGATGCCGCCGGCGCCAAGCGCGAGGCCGATGAGGAGGAGAATGAGGGAGGTGATGGTGACAGCCAAGATGATACTCCTTCGACTGTTGCGCGCCTCGAGGCGGCCATGGGCAACAGGATCCCCTCCCTGCCCTTTGCCCAGCTTTCTCCCACCCGCCCTGCCTGTCAAGCAGGCCGGGAACAATCAGGGGTGGAACAAAACGTAGACAGTTCTGGTCTTTCTCCACCGAATCACTACATTCGGGGGCGATGTCCGGCTTTTCCGAAGACATGCCCTTTTTCGATGAACCCGATGCGCGGCCTACCGCCCCGTCGGGTATCGCCGCGCGCGCCATGGCTGCCCGCAGCGGCCACAACAACGCGCCCGACTATCTCAAGGGATTGAACCCCGAGCAGCGGCTGGCGGTGGAAACCACCGAAGGGCCGGTTCTGGTGCTGGCCGGTGCCGGCACCGGCAAGACGCGCGTCTTGACCACCCGCATCGCCCACATCCTGGCGACCGGAAAAGCCTTCCCCTCGCAGATCCTGGCCGTGACCTTCACCAACAAGGCCGCGCGCGAGATGAAGCAGCGCATAGGCATCCTGATCGGCGAAGGCAATGTCGAGGGCATGCCTTGGCTCGGCACCTTCCACTCGATCGGCGTCAAGCTCCTGCGCAGGCACGCCGAGCTTGCCGGGCTGAAATCCGACTTCACCATTCTCGACACCGACGACGTCGTGCGGCTGATCAAGCAATTGATCCAGGCAGAGGGCCTCGACGACAAGCGCTGGCCGGCCAAGCAGTTCGCGCAGATGATCGACGGCTGGAAGAACAAGGGACAAGGCCCGGCCGATATCGCCGAAGGCGATGCGCGCAGTTTCGCCAACGGCAAGGGCCGCGAGCTCTACAGGGCCTATCAGGAGCGCCTGCAGACGCTGAACGCCTGCGATTTCGGCGATCTGCTCTGCCATCCGATCCGCATCTTCCGCGCCAATCCGGACGTGCTGAAGGAGTATCACAAGCGGTTCAGATACATCCTCGTCGACGAGTACCAGGACACCAACACCGCGCAATACATGTGGCTGCGCTTGCTGGCGCAGCGGCCGGACGCTGGGCGTTCGTCGACGTTAACATCGACCGATCTGCGATCGGCCGAAGGCCGCAAGCCCGACCGGGCGTCCGAGCCTTTGCGAGGCCCGCGCGGAGGGCCCGCGCCGGCAGGCGCGGAACAGCCCGTGAGCGAAAACAAAGTCAACATCTGCTGCGTCGGCGACGATGACCAGTCGATCTATGGCTGGCGCGGCGCGGAGGTCGACAACATCCTGCGCTTCGACAAGGATTTTCCCGGCGCCACCATCATCCGGCTGGAGCGCAATTATCGTTCCACCGCGCATATCCTCGGCGCCGCTTCGCACCTCATCGCCCACAATGAGGGCCGCTTCGGCAAGACGCTGTTCACCGATCGCAACGATCCCGAGGACGGCAAGGTCAACGTCCATGCCGCCTGGGATTCCGAGGAGGAAGCGCGCGCGGTCGGCGAGACCATCGAGGCCTACCAGCGCCAGAAGCACAACCTCAACGACATGGCGATCCTGGTGCGCGCGTCCTTCCAGATGCGCGAGTTCGAGGACCGTTTCGTCACGCTCGGTCTCAATTACCGTGTCATCGGCGGCCCGCGCTTCTATGAGCGCATGGAGATCCGCGACGCGCTTGCCTTCTTCCGCGTCGTCGCTCAAGGCGCCGACGATCTCGCCTTCGAGCGCATCGTCAATGTGCCCAAGCGCGGCCTCGGCGAAACCACCATCCGTCAGATCCACGACACGGCCCGCGCGCTGCGCGTGCCGATGTTGGAAGCCGCCGCCAAGCTCGCCGAGAGCGACGAGTTGAAGCCCAAGCCGCGCGCCGCATTGCGCGAGGTCGCCGCCAATTTCGAACGCTGGCAGAAGGCGCTGGAAACCACGCCGCACACCGAGCTCGCCGAGACCATCCTGGAAGAGAGCGGCTACACCGACATGTGGAAGAACGACCGTTCGGTCGAGGCGCCCGGCCGGCTGGAGAACCTCAAGGAGCTGATCCGCTCCATGGAGGAGTATGAATCGCTGCGCTCCTTTCTCGAACATGTCGCCCTGGTCATGGATGCCGAGCAGAACGCCGAACTCGACGCCGTCAACATCATGACGCTGCATTCGGCCAAAGGCCTCGAATTCGAGACCGTTTTTCTCCCGGGCTGGGAGGAAGGCCTGTTCCCGCACCAGCGCGCGCTGGACGAAGGAGGTCGTTCCGGCCTGGAGGAAGAGCGCCGGCTGGCCTATGTCGGCGTCACCCGCGCCAAGAAGAACCTGCACATCTGGTTCGTCTCCAACCGCCGCATCCACGGCCTGTGGCAATCGACGATTCCTTCCCGCTTCCTCGATGAACTGCCTGAAACTCATGTCGAAGTCGCCGAAAGCGGCAACTCCTATGGCGGCTACGGCAATTCCTATGGCGGCGGTTCGTTCGCTTCCGGCCGAGGTGGCCGCCAGAACCCCTATGGCGCCTCGCGCTTCGACAATGTCGGTGCCGAAAAATCCGGCGCCTTCTCCAACAGCTACGCCACGCCGGGCTGGCAGCGGGCGCAGCAGAACCGCACCGAAGCGACCGATCGCAACTGGGGCTCGCGCTCCGGCCACCAGGTCGAGCGTATCGGCTATGGCGAGACCGACAGCGGCTACGGCGCCGGCCGCACGAGCATCAAGGGCCGCACCATCGATGGCGAGCTGGTCGCGAAATCCGTCGCCGACACGCCGTCCCCCTTCAACGTCGGCGACCGCGTCTTCCACCAGAAATTCGGCAATGGCAATATCGCGGCCATCGAGGGCAACAAGCTGACCATCGACTTCGACAAGGCCGGCCAGAAACGCGTGCTGGACGGGTTTGTCGCGGCCGTGTGAGAGACGCCTTTCTGCTCTTCCGTAGAATTGGCGAAGCCCTCAATCCACCTTCTTCTCGCCGGCCTCGCCAGCCTTGACGATATCGCCCGTCGTAAACAGGATTTCCTTCAGTTCCGCGCGCCAGTCCGTCTTCTGGCGCAGCAGGAATTCGAGGTCCATGCCGAAATGCTTGAACTCCTCGCCTTGCGCGTTCTTCATGATGGCGCGGGCCTGTGGGTCCTTCTCCACCGACATGCGCTGTTCGTACCAGCTGATCGCTTCCGCTTCCTCGATCAGCGAGGTGATCATGCGGGCGAAGGTCCGCACCTCCTGCGACAATTCTTCGGGCGGTTCGTGATACTGGTCGAAACCCATGTGGTCGTCCTCCCTCAATGGCTCACAATGCGAGCAGGCACCGGCCGTGCCATGAATGCATGAGAGGCGCAGCAGGTTCCGGATCGCACCCACAATTCAGGACGATGAGAGGAACAAGCTATCTCACGACACCGGCGCCGCCCCGCCCTGTTCCGTGCGGCGCGCGATGAAATCATCGAGCGCAGCTGATGTGGCAATGGCCGTCGCCGGCGGCTCGAAATCGGCGAGGATGCGCTTCCAGATACCGGTGGCGCGTTCGGTTGCGGTCTTGGAACCGGTCTGCGTCCAGTTGCCGAAATTCGACCAGTCGGCCACCAGCGGCTCATAGAAGGCGGTGCGGTAGCGCGCCATGGTGTGACCTGCCGAGAAGAAATGGCCGCCCGGCTGCACTTCGGCGATCGCCTCGAAGCCGATGGCATCGTCGTCGCCGGGCGTGGCGACGCACAGTTCAGCCACCGTCTGCAACGCCTCGATGTCGGTGACCAGCTTTTCGAAGGAAACGCTCAGCCCCCCCTCCAGCCAGCCGGCGGCATGGATGCACACGGTAGCGCCCGCCAGCACCGAGCCCCACAGCGCAAACTGCGTCTCATGCGCCGCCTGCGCATCGGAGATGTTGGCCGCGCTGCCGCCGCCCGAACGCCACGGCAGGCCGGTGAAGCGCGCCAGTTGGCCGGCCCCCAGCGTCGCCTTGATATGCTCCGGCGTGCCGAAGGCCGGCGCGCCTGATTTCATGTCGACATTGGAGGAGAAGGAGCCGTAGACGACAGGCGCGCCCGGCCGCACGATCTGCGCCAGCGTCAATCCGGCCAGCGCCTCGGCATGCTGCAAAGTCAGCGCGCCGGCCACCGTGATCGGCGCCATCGCACCCGCCAGGCAGAAGGGCGTGATGATCAGGACCTGCCCGGCTCTGGCGAAGTCAATGATGCCTTGCGCCATCGGGATGTCGAGCTGGCGCGGCGAATTGGTGTTGATGACGGTGTAGCAATGGGCGCCCGAGCGAAACTCGTCTTCGGACAGCCCGCGGGCCAGCCTGATCATCTCGAAGCTGTCGTCGACCTGCGGCGTGCCGCGCGCGAACACGAACGGGAACTTGTCCGAAAGGGTCAGTTGCGCCCGGTTGACGGCGTAATGACGGAAGCGGTTGTCGATGTCCTGCGGCTCGATGCAGGGTCCCAGCATATGCAGGACGTCAAAATGCTGCACCAGCCTGATGAGTTCCTCGAAGGCGGCCAGCGTTCCGGGCCGCCGGCCGCGCTCGAGATCGGTGACGTTCGGCGCGCCGGAGCCCGCCAGGAAGGTCATCGAGCCGAGTTCGAGCTGCAGGTCGCGGGCACGTGCGCCGGCATGGGCGTGGATCGATCGCGGCGCCGAGGCCAGCGCGGCCGCCACCATGTCGCGGCCGATCCGCACCATGTCGGTATCGGGGTCGACCAGGGCGCCGGCGCGGGCGAGCAGGTCGCGCGCCTGCGGCAGCAGAACCTTGATGCCCAGCTCTTCCAGCACGCGCAGCGCCGTGTCGTGGATCGAGGCGACGTGGTCGTCCGAAAAGATCGGCTGCGGCAGGAACGGGTTCTTCAGCAAGCGGTAATTGGGCCGGCGGCTGCTCTCGCTGCCGGCCTCGCCGATGCGTCCCCGTCGGCGCTCGCGCCTGCTTTCGCGTGCTGCGTCATCGATCATCCGGAAACCTCCTCATTGCCGCATCGCCTTGCCCAAGGGATCGTAAGGCGAAGCCGGAATGACACGCGCCGGCCGCTCGATGCCGACAATGTGCACGCAAAGCGCCGTTCCTTCCTCGGCAAAATCGTCATCCACCAACGCCAGCGCGACGCTTTTGCCGATCGTGTAGCCAAAGCCGCCGGAGGTGACGAAGCCAACGCGCCGAGCGCCGTGCCAGACCGGTTCGAAGCCGCTGGCGTCCGCGTCGACGGCATCGACTTCCAGCGTCACGATGCGTCGTCCAACATCCGGCTTGCGTTCCTTCAGCGCCGCCTCGCGGCCAACGAAATCGCCCTTGTCGAAAGCGATGAAGCGGTCGAGCCCTGTCTGGCCGGGCGTGTAGCCTTGCGTGAATTCGCGCGACCAGATGCCGAAGCTCTTTTCCAGCCGAAGCGCGTTGAGTGCGTAATAGCCAACTTCGGCGAGGCCGAGATCCTCACCGGCGGCAAGCAGCGTTTCGCGCAATGTGGCATGCATGGTGGCCGGGCAGTTGATCTCGAAGCCGAGCTCGCCGGCGATCGAAAGGCGAGCCACCCGCGCCCCCACCATGCCGATGTCGAATTCGCCGCATGCCATGAATGGCAAGGCTTTGGCGGAGATGTCCTGGTGCGTCGTGCGCTCGACGATCTTTCTGGCATTGGGGCCAGTGATCAGGAAGCCGGACATCGCATCTGAAATATCGGTGACGCAAACGCCTTCAGCCATATGCGCTTCGAACCAGCGCATGTGGAATTCGCGCAGATAGTAGGAGCCCATCAGCCAGTAGTCGCCATTGCCCCAGTTGAAGACGGTAAGATCGCCCTTCAGCCGCCCGTCCGGCCCGAGCATCGGCGCCAGTCTCGCCTGTCCCACCTTCGGCAGCCTGCAAACCAGAAGCCTATCGAGCCAGGCCTCCGCGCCCGATCCTGAGATCGCGTAGCGCGCATAGGCCGAGATATCGATGAGGCCGGCGGCGCGCCGGACTTGCAGCGCCTCGTCGCCGATGATGTCGAAGGCGTTGGAGCGCCCGAGCGTCGTCTCCTCGCGGAATCCCATCGGCGCGAAATAGGCGGGGATTTCCAGCCCCCAGGAGGCCGTCCATTCGCAGCCGGCCGCACTCATGCCGTCATAGGCGCCGGGGCGCTTCAGCGGCCGGCCCGCCGGCAGCCGCTCGTTGGGAAAGGTCATGACGAAACGGCGAGAATAGAACTGGCGCGTGGTCTGCCTGAGATATTCCCGGTTGGCGGCGAAGGCGCCGTAGCGGGCGATGTCCATGCCGAAGATGTCGGCCTGCGGCTCGCCGTAAATCATCCACTCGGCCAGCGATTTGCCGACGCCACCGCCCTGGCTGAAGCCGGCCATGACGCCGCAGGCGACCCAGTAATTCTTCAGGCCGCGCACCGGCCCGACGATCGGATTGCCGTCCGGGGTGAAGGTGAAGGCGCCGTTGACCCATTTGCGGATGCCTGCCGTCGCCAGGCAAGGGAAGCGCTCATGCGCCTTGGCAAGTTCCGGGCTGATGCGGTCGATGTCTTCGGGGATAAGCTCGATGCCGTAGTCCCAAGGCGCGCCGTCCATGTTCCAATGCTTCGGGTTCTGCTCGTAGACGCCAAGCAGCACGCCCTTGCGCTCCTGCCGCAGATAGGAAAAGCCGTCGAGATCGACGGCCAGGCCGAGCTCCTTGTCGAGGGCAGCGACTTCCGGAATGTCCTCGGTGACGAAATAATGGTGCTCCATCGGCGTCACCGGGAGCTCAACCCCGGCCAAGCGGCCGAGTTGCTTGGCCCACAGCCCCCCGGCATTCACGACATGCTCGGCGGTGACGGTGCCTTGCTCGGTGACCACGCCCCAATGGCCATCGGCCCGCGCCTTCAGCTCGACCACGCGGTTGCGCAGGATGACGTCGGCGCCGCGCTTCTTGGCCGCACCGACATATGCATGCGTCGTGCCGTAGGGGTCTAGATGGCCCTCGTTGGAATCGTAGAGGCCGCCGAGCACCCCGGTGACATCGACGATCGGGCAGATGGCCTTGATCTCGTCCGGCGTCACCAGCCGGGCGGTCTCGATGCCGACCGACTGGAATACCGCCCAGGCCGATTTCAGCCACTCCCAGCGCGCCGGATCGCTGGCGATGTTGACGCCGCCGGTCATGTGCAGGCCGACGTCCTGGCCGGATTCAGCCTCGATCTCGCGGTAAAGGTTGATGGTGTAATCCTGCAGCGCGGCGACATTGGGATCGGCGTTGAGCGCGTGGAACCCCGCCGCCGCATGCCAGGTCGAGCCCGCCGTCAATTCGGCGCGCTCGATCAGCGCCACATCCGACCAGCCGAACCGCGCCAGGTGATAAAGCACCGAAGCGCCCACCACTCCTCCCCCGATGACGACTGCGCGGTAATGAGACCTCAAGGCTTCCCTCCCCGGACTGTCCGAAACGGGCACCATATATGTACTGTACATAAGTGTCTAGTACTGCGAACAGCTCCTGGACGCTGTCGAACCTGTGTCGGAACGATCGATTTTTCGGCGCGGCCCCACTTCCCCAGCAGCGTCGCGGCGGGCCGACGCGAATGCGTCACCAACTGTCATGCAAGCATCATGTTCGCGCCTTAGACCGCTTGGCGAGGGCAAAAGCGGCCCTCCAGGGCGGCAGCCTCGCCGCCCCCAGGCAGCCTCAGAATTCCGCCGTCCCGGCGCTTCGTCATCAAGGGGATATCCATGACGCATCTACGCTCATTCTCGTTGCGGCTGCTGGCCGCCGCGCTGGCGGCCTCGGCCGTTTCGCTGCCTGCCTTCGCCGACAGCACGGCCAGCGTCGGCGGTGCCAGTTTCGTCAACAAGGGGCTGGTGGGGGTTGGCCGCATCCCGGCCGGCCAGCGCGACAGGTTCGGCGAGACCTTCGGCTCCGGTTCCGGCATGTCAATCGACACCGCGGGCTGGAGACATGATGCCGGCACCTACAAGGGCTCGCTGTGGCTGCTGCCCGACCGCGGTTATAACGTCGTCGGCACCACCGACTACCGGCCGCGCCTCAACACCATCAACATCGAATTCGCCCCGACGGCGCCAGGTGCCGCGCCCACAGCCGGCCAGGAGCAGACCGGTCTCAAGGCGACGCTCGCCGACACCATGCTCCTGACTGACGACAAAGGCGCCGACGCCAGCGGTCTCGACCCGCTGAACGGCGTGCGTCCCGCCGCTGGCGACATGCCTGTCCTGCCGCAGGCCGACAACGGCAAGCTCGCGCTCGACAACGAGGCGATTGTGCGGCTGCCTGACGGCACTATGCTTGTCTCGGACGAATACGGTCCCGACATCTACCGCTTCTCCGCCGACGGCCGTCTGATGTCGGCGACCCAGCCCCCGGCCGCGCTCGTGCCGATGCGCCACGGCACGGCCAATTTTGTTTCCGACAATCCGGGCCCAGGTGCTGCCGAACCCGATCCAAAGGATCCCGAGACCGGCCGCCAGAACAATCAGGGCCTCGAAGGCATGGCAATGACGCCAGACGGCAAGTTCCTGATCGCGGTTTTGCAGTCGGCAACACGGCAGGATGGCGGCGATTCGGCCTCGACACGCCAGAACACCAGGGCGCTGGTCTATGACGCCTCCGATCTTGCCCATCTCAAGCTGGCGCACGAATACGTCGTGCCGCTGCCGGTGTTCAAGGACGCCAAGGGCAAGACCAAGGTGGCTGCGCAAAGCGAGATCGTGGCGCTGTCGGATACCGCTTTCCTGATGCTGGCGCGCGACAGCGGCAACGGCCAGGGCCTGAAGGGCGAGGAGTCGCTGTATCGCAAGATCGACATTGTCGACCTTTCCGGCGCGACCGACATCGCCGGCGGTCCCTTCGATGCCGCCGACAAGCCGGTGGCGCCCAAGGGCGTGCTCGATCCGTCGGTGACGCCGGCAAGGCTGACGCCGTTCATCGACATCAACGACAAGGCCGAGCTTGCCCGCTTCGGCCTGCACAATGGCGCGCCCAACGACAAGGATAACCTCTCGGAGAAGTGGGAAGCGATGTCGCTGGCGAGCGTGCTCGATCCGAAGCTGCCCGACGACTATTTCCTGTTCGTCGCCAACGACAACGACTTCCTTGCACAGGACGGCTTCCAGGTCGGCGCGCCCTACAAGGCAGAGGACGGCGCCGATGTCGACACCATGTTCCTTGTCTATCAAGTCACGCTTCCCGACCTCGCCAGGAAGTAAGCATCTTACCGGAGGCGCCAGGCGGCGCCTCCGGCCCGACAAGCATGATCGGATGCACGACGGCATGCCTTGCCCGCCGTCGCTCCTTTCGCAAAAGTGCATCCCGGTCGGCCCTGCGGTATCCTGCGTGCCGGACTCAAAAGAACCAGCTTTGCCGGATTGCCCGCCATGGATGAAAAGATGCCCGCGCGCCGGCGCACCGGTGACCTGACCAGCGGCCCCATTCCGCGCACGCTCCTGCTGTTCGCCCTGCCGGTGCTCGGCTCCAATGTGCTGCAATCGCTCAACGGCTCGGTCAACGCCGTCTGGGTCGGCCGCTTCCTCGGCGAATCCGCGCTCACCGCCACCTCCAATGCCAACCTGGTGCTGTTCCTCATCCTCGGCACGGTGTTCGGCATAGGCATGGCGGCCACCATACTGGTGGCGCAATCGGTCGGCGCCCGCGACCTGCCCGAGGCGCGCCGCATCGTCGGCACCAGCGCCACCTTCTTCTTCTTCGTCTCGATGCTGTTCGCCGTCTGCGGCTGGATCTGGGTCGACGCCATTCTGGGCGCGCTCGGCACACCGCCCGACGCCTTGCCGCTGGCGCGCTCCTATTTGCGCATCATCTTCGTGGCCGTGCCGATGATGAACCTTCTGTCCTTTGTCATGACGGTGCTGCGCGGGGCCGGCGATTCGCGCACGCCGTTCTTTTTCATGGCGCTCGCCGTCGTGCTCGACATCATCTTGAACCCACTGCTCATCCGCGGCATCGGGCCGTTCCCCGAGTTCGGCATCGCAGGCTCGGCAATCTCGACGCTTGTGGGCCAGACAGTGAGCGTCATTGCCATCCTGATCGTGCTCTATGTCCGCAAGCACCCGTTGCGTCTGGCCGGCGCCAATCTGGCGCTGCTGCGGCCGGATCCCGCCTTGCTGCGCGTCGTCGTCTTCAAGGGGGTGCCGATGGGTTTGCAGATGATCGTGATTTCGGCCGCGGCCCTGACGGTGATGGGCATCGTCAACTCCTACGGCTCGCAGGTGGCCGCCGCCTACGGCATCGCCGCGCAGTTATGGACCTACATCCAGATGCCCGCGCTTGCCATCGGCGCGGCCGTGTCCTCGATGGCGGCGCAGAATGTCGGTGCCGGCCGCTGGGACCGCATCAGCCGCATCGCAGCGTCAGGCGTCGGCTTCAACCTGGTGCTGACCGGCGCTCTCGTGGCACTTCTATGGTTCTTCGACCGCTCGATCCTCAGTCTGTTCCTGAGCCGCGACAGCGCGGCGATAGACATCGCCGCTCACATCAACAACGTCGCGTCCTGGTCATTCATCCTGTTCGGCATCACCATCGTGCTGTTCGCCACGGTACGCGCCACGGGCGCCGTGATGCCGCCGCTGGTCATCCTGATCATCTCGGTACTGGTCGTGCGCACCGGCTTTGCCTATTTCATGCGGGATGTGATCGGCGAGGAAGCGCTGTGGTGGAGTTTCCCCGCCGGCTCGATCACCTCCCTGCTGCTGGCCGCGGGCTATTACCGCTTCGGCGGCTGGCGCACCTTGCATATGATGGAGAACAGGCCGGCCGCCGGCGAGCCGCCCGACACCGGGCTCGGCGTGCCGCGCCAACGCGCGCATCTTTCCCCCGAGACGCCGAACGGCTGAAGCTGGCCGCTCTCAAGGCCTGTTTTTCAACCCAAAGCCCAGCGCGACCAGCGCAAACACGATGATCATCGCGGCGAACGCCAGGCTGGCCGCGATGGGGCTGGCATAGGTCGAGATGATGCCAATGCCGATGACGGGCAAGGCATTGCCGATAAAGCAGCAGATGAAGAAGCTGGATACCACTTCCGCGCGGCGATCCTCCGGTGCGATCTCGTTCACCACCTGCAGGCTGCCACGATAGCCGAGTGCGGCCGTCAGGCCGCAGCAGGCGGTGGCTGCAATCATCAGCGCCATCGACGCCAGCATCTGCGCCGCCACCACCATGAGGATGCTGGGAATCATCAACGCCAGCGCGGCCAGCATGGCCTTGCCGCTCTGCATTTGCTTCAACGCTACGATGCTGAGCGCGGTGACGATCGCCAATTCGAAGAACAGCGCACCGGCGACAGCATGGTTCGTCTCATGCAGTTGCTGCGCAAGGATGCTTGGCGCCACCGCTGCATAGAAGCCGACAAGCGCCATGGCGCCGAAACCGGTCACCGCCGGCGCGACGAAGCGCGCGCGGATTTCATCCGGCACGGCAAAGTGCGGCCGCATGGAAATCTGCCCGAGTCCGCCAGGCTCCGCCACCGTTTCGCGTGTACGCCAGACCAGGATGGAGACGATGACAAGCACCGCCAGATAGACAATGAAGACCAGGCGCAAGGGCCACGGTTCATACTGCGCCAACAGTCCCGAGACGAGTGCGCCGAAACCCAGGCCGAGGAAATTGGTGCTGGTGGCGATGACGCTGGCGCGCGCCTTGTCCGCGTCGGGCAGAAGCTCGGCGATCCATGCCGTTCCGGTCCCCGCGCCGACGCCGATGCCAAGCCCGCTCAGAATGCGCGCCACATCGAGCGAAACGACATTGTTGGCGAACAGAAAGACAAGCGCGCTGGCGACGGCGACGGCCATGGCTGCGAGAGCGGCAGGCCGGCGCCCAATGACATCCGACGCGCCGCCCAACATCAGCAGGGCGCCGAGATTGCCGACGACATAGACCGCGTAGACCAGCGTCAGCGTGATCTGTGAAAAGCCGAATTGCTGCTTGTAGATAATGTAGAGCGGCGTCAGCACGGTGCTGCCGGCGAACAGAACGGCGATCATTGTGGCGACCACCGGGATTGCGAGAGCCTCGCCGCCTGCTTCGTTGCGCGTATGCGCCAAGTCACGAAAGGCCATGGCCAAACCTCTTCGTCGTTTCAGGGATCGCGACCTTAACGCGCCCTTATCCCCAACGTTCCGGCCGGCCGGCAGGCTCCTGACAGCATGGTGGATGTTGCGTGGACCGGAACCGGCCGGCTGAACGGGCTCGGATCGGAACCAATGGTTCCGATCCGTCACGACATCCTGTCGTGTGCAATCCCCGACTTGCAGGAGACACCTTGTGCGATCCCGACAGGGGAGTTTCCCCGAGATAGTTGAGAAATTTATCGAATGGCGTTTATCGGCCCGGCAACATCAGCTAACGGTTTACCGTCTTTCGACAATCGGCTCCGGGCAAAAGGCGCAACTCATGGGCAAAGGCAGGGTCGAGGCATTCACCGACGGTGTCGTGGCCATCATCATCACCATCATGGTGCTTGAACTGAAGGTGCCGCATGGCGAGGATCTCTCGACCTTGCTGCCGCTATGGCCGATCTTCTTCAGCTACGTGCTGTCTTTCATCAATGTCGGCATCTACTGGAACAATCTGCACAATATGTTCCACACCGTGCAGCGGGTCGACGGCCGCGTGTTGTGGGCGAACCTCAATCTCCTGTTCTGGCTGTCGCTGATGCCGGTGACGACCGCCTTCATGGGCGAAAACCATTTCGCGCCGGTACCGGTCGCCGTCTACGGCACCGATCTCGCGCTGTGCGCCATTGCCTTCACCATTCTCGTCGTGACGCTCCACAGGCTGCACGGAAACGATACGGCCTTTGCCAAGGCGATCGGCAACGACCGCAAGGGCAAGATCTCGCTTGTCGCCTATCTCTGCGCCATCCCGCTGACCTTCATCAGCCAGTGGATCGGCGTTGCGATCTATGTGCTGGTTGCCCTTGTCTGGCTGGTGCCGGACAGGCGTTTCGCACGCGTGATCGAAAAATAGGGATCTATTCGCGCATCGCTTTCAGCTTCTCGGCCACCGACGCGGCAAGATCGGCGTAGCGCTCTTCCAGCCGTTCCGCCGCCTTGATGACCGCAAAATCATGGCCGAACTTTTCTAGCGCCATGCGCAGCTTCTCGACGAAATCCGCCTGTTTTTCCAAAGCCGAAAACAGCGTCTTCACCTGTGCTTCGCTGATCTCCGGATTAGCCAGCATCTGCGGCACTTCGCGGCTCATCTGATCGCCGGTGGCGGTCTGCTGCTTCAGGATTTCGATCCAGTCCGTCAATCGGGAAATCTCCTTTTGCGGGCACCATGCGCAGTCTCGGCCGGACCGGTCAACCCGGCCCCAATGCCTGTCGAAAAAGCAGGCAGTCGGATGGGGGCTTGCGCCAGCCCGCCCCGGCGCTAAGTTCGGCGCCGTCGCAAGAAGGAATCCGCCGCCCATGCTGACCGACATCGAGATCCAGACCGCCCTGCCCGCGCTTGGTTCGGGCAATGCCGCCGTCATTACCGGTGCCGCCAGCGGCATTGGTCTTGCGGCCGCGAAGCGGCTGGCTCTCCTGGGCATGAAGATCGTGCTTGCCGATGTCGCCGGCCCGCGTCTTGAGGATGCGGCCCGTATTGTGTCCGCCATCGCCGGCGACGATGCCGTGCTGGCCGTCGCTGCCGACGTTTCGAAGGCACAAGACGTGGATCGTCTCGCCGAAAGAGCCTTTGGCGCCTTCGGCAATGTGTCGCTGCTGATGAACAATGCTGGTATCGGCAACAACCCGGGCAAGCCGTGGGAGAACCGCGACGCTTGGAAGCAGCTGCTGGACATCAATTTCTGGGGCGTCGTGCATGGTGTCGAAGCCTTCGTGCCCCGCATGCTGGGGGCCCGCCAGCCGGGCCTGATCGTCAACACCGGCTCCAAGCAAGGCATCACCACGCCGCCTGGAAACCTTGCCTACAACGTCTCCAAGGCGGGCGTAAAGACCTTCACCGAGGGACTGGCGCATGCCCTGCGCAACGAACCGAGCGCCCATCTGTCGGCGCATCTGCTCATTCCCGGCTTCACCTATACCGGCCTGACCGAGGGCGCGACCGAGAAGCCGGCCGGCGCCTGGACCGGCGAACAGGTCATTGATTTCATGCTGGAATCCCTGACAAAGCGCGACTTCTATATCCTGTGCCCTGACAACGAGGTGACGCGCCCGCTGGATGAGAAACGCATGGCCTGGGCGATCGGCGATATCATCGAAAACCGTCCTGCTCTGTCGCGCTGGCACCCCGACCACAAGGACGCTTTCGCGGCATTCATGAAGCAATGAGCATGTCCGAAAAAATGAGAGCCGGTGTTCGGATCAGGTCGCATTCGAGCAACGACGGAACTCTTGGGGGTTAACCGGTTTCAGCCGGTGCTTCGAGCCACCTGCTTTTTCGGTTTGCGCTTTGACGCCACGGCTTTCTTGGCAGCTATGGCCGCGATTTTCTCGTCGTGCCGCTTCGCTGCCCGCTCGCATTTGGCACGGATCTCCTGGACCTCGGCTTCGGTCAGATGCTCGATACCGATGAAGGTGTTCTTGGCTTCGCTGACCCGGATCAACTCGTCGAGTTTGGCCTGGATTGCCGCGCCGTCTCGATTCTGGGTGTTTTGGATGAGAAACACCATCAGGAAGGTGATGATCGTCGTCCCGGTGTTGATCACCAGTTGCCAAGTGTCCGAGAAGGCGAAGAGTGGGCCGCTTACTGCCCAGATGATGACGATCAGGCAGCAGAGTGCGAATGTCGGCGACAGCCCCGCAAGGTGGGCTACCCGGTTGGCGATTTTGGTGAAAAGCTTCTCGATCATGGGATCCCTCAAACAGCGCCGCGCCGTGCGGTACGCCGGAAGGAACAACCGGCGGCCATGTCGGGTTCCCATCGGAAAGAAATACAACCGCCGCAATCGAATGCACGCATGAGGAGAATCGGAAGGACAACACACTTTATCAGTTTGGTGTCATAGTAACGGTGCAGGCAAACAGGCCTGTTCCTTCCGCTTCACAGCGGTTTACCTCCAGCCCCTTCCGTTGCGCCACCCCCGCATGACGGAAGGGGTTCAGTCCGGAGCGCTCGCGCAGTGGTTCCCTGAAGCGCGCCTTTGGCGCAAATGCGCGTGCTCTTCAGCCGCGCCGGCGCGAACTCACGCGGCGTGATTTTCCCAGCGGTCCAGGAAGGTCTCGATGGTCATGGCCTGCATGTCGGGAACGGCGCTGGCGAGCTTTTCGACCGGCCAGTTCCACCAGGCGAGAGCCTCGATCCGCGCCGCGATATCGGCTGCGAAGCGCGGCCGAAGCGGCTTGGCCGGCACTCCGGCGACGATCGTATAGGGCGGCACGTCATGCGTGACGACGGCGTTGGCGCCGATGACGACGCCATTGCCGATGGTGAGGCCGGGCATGATCACGGCCCCGTGGCCGATCCACACGTCATGGCCGATACTCACGGCCTTCGCCTGGCGCCGTTCGCGGAATGCGGCATCGACGCCCAGCCAGCGGAAATATTCGTTGGGCCGGTAGCTGACCTTGTGCTGGGTCAGCCGCTCGATCGGATGGTCCAGCGCATTGATGCGGCTGTTGGCGGCGACCGAGCAGAATTTGCCGATGCTCGTGTAGATCGCCTCGGCGTGCCGCTCGAAATAAGAAAAATCGCCGACGCTCACTTCGCGCAGCACCACCCGCTCGCCGATCGAGGCGTAGCGGCCGAGCTTGCATGCTTTCAGCTCCGCCGTCGGATGGATACGCGGCTCAGGGTCTTTCAGCACGAGATTTTCGGAAGGGTCCATACTGGCGGCTTTACGTCAGGGCAATAACTCCCGCAAGTCGGCAGCAATTGTCGGTCAGGTCAATTGCACGAAAGAACCGGATCCATCTATTTCGGTTTGCCCTTGGTCCACACCACGTTCTGGCCGTAGAGCGGCACGGTGGTGATCGACATTTTGGCCGAGCCGTTCTGCACCTGGCGCGAATGCGAGAGGTAGATCAGAGTCTCGTTGGCCTTGTCGTAGATGCGGTTCACCACCTGCTTCTTCCAGATCAGGCTAATACCTTGCTTGAACACTTCCTCGCCGCCTTCGCTCATGTCGATGTCGCCGATGGTGATCGGACCGGTCTGGCGGCACGAAATCGAGGAATCGGAAGGATCCTCGAACCAGTTGCCCTTGTGCAGACGGTCGATGATGCCGCGGTCGAAATAGGACACGTGGCAGGTGACGCCGTCCACCTTCGGGTCCTTGATCGCTTCGACGATGATGTCGTTGCCGAGCCAGTCGACGCCGACCTTGCCGACTTCATCGGCGACTGCGGCACCGGCGCCAAGGACAAGGCACGCGGCCAAGGCGCCGCCGATCAGATTTCGCCCAATCAGTCGTTGCAAGATAGCCTCCGGGGTTCGAGTTTGCCGGTCTCAGGTGGGGCGAAGGACATTGCATTGCAAGCCGTCGGCCGCGATCAAAACGCCGTCATAGATCACAGCCGGTTGCGTCAACGCGGCACCTTTGCGTGTACCCGGTCGAACCGCTAAGACTGTTCGCCGGACCAAGGCCTGCCTGGCCATGGCCGGCATGCCGATGAAATTACAAGACGGAATCCTACTGATGATGCGCTCAATACTGGTCGGCATTCTCGTCCTGATGGCGGCCGGCATAGGTTGGCTGACCTTCGACTGGTATCGCGGCCACTATGGCGGCGAGCCTTTCGGTGCCGCCTTTACGCTGGTCGACCAGAAAGGCGCGCCGATCACCGAGGCCGCCTTCCGGGGCCACCCCAGCGTCGTCTTCTTCGGCTTCACCCATTGCCCAGAGGTCTGCCCGACCACGCTATTCGAACTGTCCGGTTGGCTTAAGACACTCGGCGACGACGGCAAGAACCTGCATGCCTATTTCGTCTCGGTCGATCCGGAGCGCGACACCCCCGCGGTCATGAACGCCTATGTCAGCAATTTCTCTGACCGCATCACCGGCATATCGGGCGACCCGGACAAGGTCCACGCCATGGCGAAGTCCTTCGGCATCTATTGGAAGAAGGTCGACACCGGCGACGGCGACTACACGATGGACCATACCGCCTCGGTGCTGCTGCTCAACGGCAAGGGCGATTTCGCCGGCACGATCGCCTATGGAGAAAGCGCCGACACCGCCGTGGAAAAGCTCAAACGCCTCGCGGCCAAGGGCTGATGCGAAGTCCATGACCCAGACGCGGCTCCATTTCACCGCCGGCAAGATTGAATCCACCAGAATTTTCGCCGCCCTCGATGCCGCCTTCGAGGACGAAGGCTTGCCGATCGCGGTGCTGGAGGTCGATGAGGACGCGGACATTCATGAAGTCTCTCTCTATGCCGACGGCGATGTCGATGCGGTCGAGGCGCGGGTGAAGGACATTCTGGCAGGGCTGGCCCTGTCCAGGCCGGTCGAGCGCGAGACCTTGCCCGATATCGACTGGGTGGCGCGCTCGCTGGAAGGGCTGAAACCGGTGCGTGCCGGCCGTTTCTTCGTGCATGGCGCGCATGATCGCCGCAAACGCCATAGTGGCGAGCTTGCCATCGAGATCGAAGCGGGGCTGGCCTTCGGCACCGGCCACCACGGCACCACCGCCGGATGCCTGGAAATGCTGGAAAAGGTGACGCGGCGCGAGCGGCCGCGCAACGCGCTCGACCTCGGCACCGGCAGCGCGGTGCTGGCCATCGCCGTGGCCAAGCTCTTCCATATTCCCGTGCTGGCGACCGACATCGATCCCGTAGCAGTAAGCGTTGCCGCCGCCAATGCGCGGCTCAACCACGTCAAGGCGCTGGTGGAGACGGTGACCGCGCCCGGATTCCACCATCCGATCTTTGCCAGGCGTGCGCCTTTCGACCTGATCATCGCCAACATATTGGCGCGGCCGCTGATGCGGCTTGCGCCGGAAATGGCGCGACACATCAGCCTCGGCGGCTCGCTGGTACTGTCAGGCATCCTCGCCCGGCAGCGCGACGCGGTGATCTCCGCCTATGTCGGCCAGAGTTTTCGCCATGTCAGAACGCTGCATCGCGAAGGCTGGGTGACGATCCATCTCAAACGGTGACGCAGCCCCGTCTGGCCCTGCTGAAATCGATTCCGGTTTCCAGCTCCATGCGCTACGGTCGTGCACTATCCGAGGGAGACGCCACCATGTTCCAGACCTTTGATTCCGCTGGCGATCCGGCCGTCGGCAGACCGCGCGTGGCGCTGCTGCGCCAATGGCTGGCGGAAAACGGCCTGGATGGATTTGTCGTTCCCCGCGCCGACGAGCATCAGGGCGAATATGTCGCCGACCGTTCGGCGCGGCTGAAATGGCTGACCGGCTTCAGCGGCTCCGCCGGCGTTGCCATCATCCTGCGCGACCGCGCCTTCATCTTCGTCGACGGACGCTATACGCTGCAGGTGCGCGGCGAGGTTGATCTCGGTATCTTCTCAATCGAGAGCCTGGTCGACAATCCGCCTGCAAATTGGCTCAAGGATAACGTTGGCAAGGGCGCGCGGCTCGGCTTCGATCCCTGGCTGCACACGATCGGCGAGATCAAGGCGCTGCAGGCCTCGGCCGACAAGACCGGCGCCGTACTGGTGCCGCTCGCGACGAACCCGATCGACATCATCTGGAAGGATCAGCCGGATGCACCGGTCGCTCCCGTCGAACTCCATCCCATCGGCTTTGCCGGCGAGCTCGCCAAGGACAAGCTGGCGCGGCTGGCGGCGGCGATCGGCAAGGAGGGCGCCACCCATGCGGTACTGACCGACCCCTCCTCGATCGCCTGGGCCTTCAACATCCGTGGCGGCGACGTGCCGCACACGCCGCTGGCGCTCGGCTTCGCCATCCTCGCCGCCGACGGATCGCACCAGCTATTCATGGACAGCCGAAAATTCTCGCGCCAGGTTGCGGCGTATCTCACTCAGCTCGCCGAGCCCCATGAGCCCGGTGAATTCGAGGCGGCGGTCGTGGCGCTGGCCAAAAGCGGCGCCAAGATCGCGCTGGATCCTGTGCTGGCCGCCGACAAACTGCGCATGCTGGTCGAGGACAATGGCGGCGAGGTGATTGCCGCCCCCGACCCGGCTCGCATCCCGCGCGCCACCAAGAACCAGGCCGAGATCAACGGCTCGCGCGCCGCGCATCGCCGCGACGGCGCGGCCGTGGCCAAGCTTCTGTGCTGGCTCGATCGTCAGAAGCCCGGCTCGCTCGACGAGATCGCGGTCGTCACCCGGCTGGAAGAGACGCGCCGGCAGACCGGCGAAGAAACGCAAATGCCGCTGCGCGACGTCTCCTTCGACACCATTTCGGGCGCCGGCCCGAACGGCGCCATCATGCATTACCGCGTCTCGCGCGCCACCAGCCGCAAGCTCCAGGCCGGCGAGCTGTTCCTGCTCGATTCGGGCGCCCAATATCAGGACGGCACCACCGACATCACCCGCACCGTGCCGATCGGCCAGCCGACCGAGGAAATGCGCGAACGTTTCACGCTGGTGCTGAAAGGCATGATCGGCATTTCCACGCTGCGTTTCCCCGCCGGCACGCGCGGCTCGGAAATCGACGCCGTCGCCCGCATGGCGCTGTGGAAGCATGGCTGCGACTTCGCGCACGGCACCGGCCATGGCGTCGGCTCGTATCTGGCCGTGCACGAGGGCCCGCAACGCATCGCCCGCACCGGCACTGAAAAGCTGCTCGAAGGCATGATGCTGTCCAACGAGCCGGGCTACTACAAGGAAGGTTCCTACGGCATCCGCATCGAGAACCTCATCCTGGTGACGCCGGCCGCCCAGATCGACGGCGGCGACATCGCCATGCACGGTTTCGAGACGCTGACCCTGGCGCCGATCGACGTCAGGCTGGTGCGCTCGGATCTGTTGACCCGCGACGAGCTGCATTGGCTCGACACCTACCACGCCCGCGTGCTGGCCGAGATAGGCCCGATGCTCGACGGCGAGACGCTGGCCTGGCTGGAGAAGGCAACCGCGCCGCTGCCGCACGACGCGAAGGTTTGATCTAACTTCGAACGTTGGCGCCTCGAACTCTACCCCACGAACTGCCGCGCCAGGATCAGCATCGCAGCCCCCGCCAAAAACATCGCCATCAGCCCGCCGCGCAGCGAAACCGCGGCGGTAACGACCAATGCCGCCCATTCCGCCGGGCCGGCATTCAACAGCTCGGGCGCCACCAGCGTCGTCAGCACCGCCGCCGGCACCGCATTGAGGCCGGCCTCGACGCGCGGATGGATGTTGTCGAAGCGCGAGATGACCAGATGCCCACCGACGCGGGTGAGATAAGTGGCGATCGCGCCGGCGATGATGATCCAGAATGTCGTGCTCATGGCCGTGTCTTCACGCCTGAGTGGTGCGGCGGCAGGATGACGGCCAGCAGCACGCCGGCGATGGCGCCGATCGAGACGTGCCAGGGCGAACCTATTGTCTTGTAGGCGATGATGGAGGCGCAAGCGCTGGCGACGACCACCGGCAGCCACAACGGCCGCTTGCGGAAGCCCATCACCAGGCCAAGGAAATAGATCGGCAGCAGGAAATCGATGCCCAGCGCATGCGTGTCGGGGATAAGCTTGCCGAACACCGCGCCGAGCGCGCTTTCGATCACCCAGAATACATAGACCGGCAGGCCGAGCCCGAGATACCAGGCGAAGCCGACCGTCTCGCCGGACTGCGCCCTCGCCTCGGCGACGGCGAATTGCGGATCGGTGAGAATGAAGAAGCCGAGCGCTTGGCTGACCCCGGGCCAGTGCGCTATGCGCCGGCCAATACCGGCGGAATAGAGCACATGGCGAAAATTGACGGCGAAGATCGACAGCACGATCAGCCACGGCGCGACATGCTGGCCGAACAGCTCGATGCCGACCATCTGGCTGGCACCGCCGAATATCAGCGCGCTCATCAGGAAGGCTTCGAACACCGAAAAGCCATTGTCGACGGCCAGCGCCCCGAACAGCACCGCGAACGGCGCCGACGCCACAACGACCGGCATGGAAAGCCGCACGCCTTGCCAGAAATCGCTCTTTGCGCCGTGCTCGGAGATTGCGTCCGACACCATCGATAACTCCCAGGAGAATGGCCTGATCTAGGTAGCGTGGCCCGCCTTGTCACACGAATTCGGTTGAGCCCAACGATCAGCGGAAATGATCGCCGGGACCAATCTTAGCCCTGCGCGATCTTGCCCTCTATCGCCCTGCCCCAGTCGAGCAGCGGCTTGGCGCGCATGGTGAAATCGACCAGCTCGTCGACCAGCGCCGCGGTGTGGATCCCCGCCGGATCGATGACATGCTGCACATAGAAATGGCGGTTGCGGATCGCCTCGGCCAGATCGGAATCGCCGACATGCTCGAAGCCGCGCGGCGTGCGCTTCATGCGGCCTTCCGTCTCGAACTCTAGGCCATTCTTCTTCAAGGCGGCCACCAGGGCGCGGAACCTGTCCGGCTTTGCTGCGATCGCCTTGCGCATGGCGAGCAACAGTTCCGGGGCGGGCTGCCACCAGGCAATGTCGGCGAAGCAGCGTTCCAGCCCGACATGGACATAGAACACGCCCTGCTCCATCTTGGTGCCGTCGGGCGACAGGATCGCCGACAGATGCCGGTTGTAAGGCCGCTTGTCCTTTGCGAAACGCACGTCCCGGTTGATCCGGAACAGTGATTTCTTGCGGTCGCCCTTGAGGCCGAGCCCGGCCTCGCCGAAACGGCGTGTGAGCGTCTCCACCAGATCGCCCAGCGGATCGCGCAATTCCTGTTCGAATAGGTCGCGATTCTCTATGAACCACTCGCGGCTCTGGTGGAAATCAAGCGCCTTCAGAAACGGAATAGCCTTCTGGCCGAACCCCTTGAATTCGCTTGACATCACGCCTTGCCGATCCGCTGCAGCCACGCGTCCTCGTCTATGACCTCGATGCCGAGTTCACTGGCAAGCTTGAGTTTCGAGCCGGCGCCGGGCCCCGCCACCACCAGATCGGTCTTGGCCGAAACCGAGCCCGCCACCTTGGCGCCCAGCCGTTCGGCCATCGCCTTGGCTTCGGAACGCGTCATCTTTTCTAGCGAGCCCGTGAACACGACGGTCTTGCCCGCGACCACGCTGTCGGCCGAGACGGTAACGACATACGGCTTCGGCCTGACCTGCTTGAGCAACGCGTCAAGCACGTCGTCATTGCGCTCATTGCCGAAGAAATCGGCAAGCGCGTTGATCACCGTATCGCCGATGCCGTTGATCGACGGGAAGACACTATGCGGATCGTCAGCCGCCGCGGTCTCCTTGCCTACGCGGATCAGTTCCTCGATTGTCGAAAACGTCCGGGCAAGCACGGCCGCCGTCGTTTCGCCGATATGGCGGATCCCAAGCGCAAAGATGAAGCGGTCGAGCTCCGGTTCGCGGCGCGCATCGATGGCGGCGAACAGCTTGTCCAACCCTTCATAGTTGCGGTCCTCGACGCCGCGCACATTCTTGCGCGTCTTGCCGGACGCCGCCTCGCGCTGCCTCGCCTGCTCCTCGCGCCGCTCGGCCAGCGCCTTGGTGACCGCAGGACGCCGGTCCCTGAGCGTGAAGATGTCGGCGGCCGTCTTGACCAGGCCCGCATTGAAGAACAGGTCGATGTTTTCCGCGCCCAGGCCCTCTATGTCCATGGCCCCGCGCGACACGAAGTGGCGCAGCCCTTCCACGGCTTGCGCGGGGCAGATCAGTTCGCCCGTGCAACGCCTGCGGGAATCCTCCTTGCCGGTCTTCTCGTTGATCTCGCGCGTCGCCGGCGAGCCGCAGATCGGGCAAGTATGTGGGAATTCGTAAGGCACGGCATCGGGAGGGCGCTTGTCGACGACGACGCTGACGATCTGCGGAATGACATCCCCTGCCCGTTGGATCACCACAGTGTCGCCGATGCGCACGTCGATGCCGTCGCGGATCGGCTGGCCGTTGCTGTCGAAACCCTTGATGTAGTCCTCATTGTGCAGCGTGACGTTCTCGACCACGACGCCGCCGACGGTCACCGGTGCAAGCCGCGCGACAGGCGCCAGCGTGCCGGTGCGCCCGACCTGGATGTCGATCTTCTGCACGGTCGTCATCGCCTGTTCGGCCGGAAATTTGTGCGCGATGGCCCAGCGCGGTTCGCCGGTTACGAAGCCCCACCGGCGCTGCAACTCCAGCTGGTCGACCTTATAGACGACACCGTCGATGTCGTAACCCAACGAGGAGCGCTGCTCCTCGATGCGGTGATAATGCGCGATCAGCTCGTCGACCGACTTTGCCCGCACCATCAGCGGGCTGACTTTGAAGCCCCATTCCGCGAATTTCTGCACCGAATCGTATTGTGTCGGAGCGGGATCGGCTGTCGTGTAGCCCCAGGCATAGGCAAAGAATTTGAGGTTGCGGCTGGCGGTGACGGAGGGATCCTTCTGGCGCAGCGAGCCGGCCGCCGTGTTGCGCGGATTGACATAGTCCTGGCCGCCGGCGGCCGCCGAGCGTGCCTTCAGCGCCTCGAATTCGGCATAGGTCATATAGACCTCGCCGCGAATCTCGATGGTTTCGGGCCAGCCCGAGCCTTTCAGCCTGCCGGGTATATCGGCGATGGTCCTGAGATTGGCGGTGATGTCTTCGCCGACAGCGCCATCGCCGCGCGTTGCGCCCTGCACGAACACGCCGTTCTCGTAACGCAGCGACGCCGACAGGCCGTCGATCTTGGGTTCGGCCGTGAAGGCGATGTCGAGATCCTTGTCGCGGTCGAAGAAGCGCCGGCCGCGTTCGATGAAATCGGCGACGTCCTCGTCGGTATAAGCCTTGGCGAGGCTGAGCATGGGCACCGCATGGCGCACCTTGGCAAAGCCCTCCGCCGGCGCGGCACCCACCCTGCGCGATGGCGAATCCTCGCGCACCAGGGCGGGAAAGCGCTGCTCGATGGCAAGGTTGCGCCGGGTCAGCGCATCATAGGCCGCGTCGGTGATAACAGGCGCGTCCTCGGTATGGTAGCGGCGGTCATGCTCCGCGATCTCCTGCGCCAGGCGCTTCAGCTCCGCTTCGGCTTCGCTCTCACTGAGTGAATCGACGGGTCTTTCAGACATCGCACGGCTTCCCTGACCAATGCACGCCGCCCAAAATATGGTGCGATTTTGGGGCAACGACATGCGCAAAACAATAACCAAGGCGCGGCGCGCTTTGGTTGGGCGCCACTATAAATCAGGATTTGGCAGGAGGGAGCCGGCCTGCGAAAAAATCATTCCTGAACAGCAGGATGCAGCCATATCCTGACTCGCCTTCGCGAAAACCGAGCTTTCAGGCAGCCGCCGTGTTCTCCCGCAGCAACCTCTCGGCCGCAGCGCGCGCCTCGTCGGTGATGGTGGCCCCGGCCAGCATGCGAGCGATCTCTTCCTGGCGCGCCGCCCGGTCCATTTCGGCGATGCCGGTCGCGACCTTGTCGGTACTGCCGGATTTGGAGATCAGGAAATGCGTCGCCGCACGCGCCGCCACCTGCGGCGCATGCGTGACAGAGAGCACCTGCACGCGCTTCGACAATCTTGCCAGCCGCTGGCCGATGGCATCCGCCACGGCGCCGCCCACACCCGTGTCGATTTCATCGAAGACCAGCGTCGGCGCCGAGCCCCGGTCGGCCAGCGCCACCTTCAGCGCCAGCAGGAAGCGCGAAAGCTCGCCGCCGGAAGCAACCTTCATCATCGGCCCGGGTCGCGTGCCGGGATTGGTGCGCACCCAGAACTCGATCTGGTCGATGCCCTCTTCCATGCGGCTCTCGGCCTCGCTCTTCATCTCGACGATGAAGGCAGCGCGTTCGAGCTTCAGCGCCGGCAGTTCGGCCATCACCGCCTTGGTCAGGCCGACCGCCGCCGCATGGCGAAGCGAGGACAGCTGCGCGGCGGCGATATCATAGGCCTCGCGCGCGGCGGCCGCCTGCTTTTCCAGCCCGTGCAGGCGCTCCTCGCCGGCGTCGAGATCGGCAAGATCGGCAACCATCGTGTCGCGCAATTGCGCCAAATCATCGACGGCAACGCTGTGCTTGCGCGATGCCGCGCGCAGCGAAAACAACCGCTCTTCCGCCTTTTCCAGCCGCTGCGGATCATATTCCGTGGCGCGCAAGGCCGCCTCGACGCCCGACTGCGCCGCGTCGAGCGACAGCATCGCCTCGTCCAGCGACTTGACCACTTCATCGAGCAGCCCGGGGGCCTCGCCGGCCTTGCGCTGCAACCGCCTGAGCAGGCTGGCCAGTTGCGGCAAGGGCGAGGATGGACCCGAAAGCACGTCCTGCGCGTCGTGGATTTCGGAGGCGATCTTCTCGGCCCGCATCATGTGGGCGCGCAAGTCGGCAAGCTCAGTTTCCTCACCCGGCTGCGGATCGAGCTTGGTCAGCTCGGTGACCGCTGCGCGCAGGTAGTCCGCTTCGCGTGCCGCCGCCGCCACCTTGGCGCGATGGCGCGAGAGCTCCTGCTCGCAGGCGCGCCAATGCCGCCAGGCCTCGCCCGTCGACCGGACGGCGCCGAGATGGCCGCCGAAAGCGTCGAGCACGTCGCGATGGGCGCCGGGATCGACAAGGGCGCGTTCGTCATGCTGGCCGTGGATCTCGACCAGCGCGCGGCCGACGTCGCGCATCAGCGTCACGCTGGACGGCTGGTCGTTGACGAAGACGCGGGTGCGGCCGTCCGCCGTCTGCAAGCGGCGCAGGATGATGTCGCCGTCGTCCTCGATCGCATTCTCGGCAAGCAGCGCGCGCACCGGATGGTTGCGCGGCACGTCGAACACGGCAATCACCTGGCCCTGTGCCGCGCCGTGGCGCACCAGGGAAGCGTCACCGCGAGCCCCAAGTGCCAAGGACAGGGCGTCGAGCAGGATGGATTTTCCGGCGCCGGTCTCGCCCGTCAGCACCGAGAGACCGGGCTGGAAGTCGATATCCAGCTTCTCGATCAGGACGATATCGCGGATCGATAGCCTGGAAAGCATGGTTACGCCTGCATCAGGCGCCGGTGATCAATTTCCCGGCCTTGGATATCCACGACCCGGCATTCTCGCGCGGCGCAAGCCCGTTGCTCTGCAGGAGCTTGTAGGAATCCTTGTACCATGGGCTGTCGGGATAATTGGTGCCGAGAACGGCGGCGGCGGTCTGCGCCTCCGAAGTCAGGCCCATCGCATAATAGCTCTCGGTCAGGCGCGCCAGCGCCTCCTCGACATGGCGGGTGTTGGAATAGTTCTCGACCACATTGCGGAAGCGCTTGACCGCGGCGATGTATTCGCGGCGTTCGAGATAATAGCGGCCGATCTGCATCTCCTTGCCGGCGAGCTGGTCGTTGGCGAAGCGGATCTTTTCCTTGGCGTCATCGACATATTCTGAATCAGGCCAGCGCGTGACGAGATCCTGCATCGTCTGCACGGTCTGGCGCGCTTCCTTCTGATCCTGCGTCACGTCCTTGATCTGGCGGTAGTAGCTAAGGCCGATAATGTACTGCGCATAAGCCGCGTCATCCGTTGACGGATACAGCGTCAGATAACGCTTGGCTGACGAGATCGCTTCGTCGTAGCTGCCCTTGCGATAGTCGGCGAAGGCGCCCATCACCATCGATTTGCGGGCCCACTCCGAATAAGGATGCTGGCGGTCGACCGCGTCGAACTTCTTGCTCGCCTCGTCGAGACGTCCGGCATTCAAATTGGCGAGGCCTTGGTTGTAAAGAACGTCCGCCGGCTCGGTCTGATCGACATAGGTCGACAGGTCGATATCTTTTTCCGAGGACATGCAAGCAGACAGGAAGAGCGATGGAACAACCACCGAAAGCGCCAGGAAAACGGACCGCTGCGGCGCTTTCAATTGACCAACTCGCTTGAAGAACATGATTGGATTGCGCCCTTTCGGCGTTATTTCAGTGCCTGTTGCATATCGTTTCCCCAAAACTGGTCCCCACTCCCAGGCGACATGCACTATCGACGGCAGCAGCCATAAACCATAACCGCCTTGCCCGGCAACGCTATGTCTAGGCAATCGAACATTTTTGTGGCGGCCGGGCCGCCCCGGAGCATCCCTGCGATTTCGCCGGCAAATGATGCATTCATGCAACACCAGCGAGCTGCGATGGTATCCGGAAAGTGGCGGCGACTCAGATCATCCAGGGCGCATAGAGAGGCGCGTTGACGGTGCTCATCTCGGCCGCACGGCCGCGCTCGCGGCGAGTCGTTTCGACGACCTCGAATGCGGTACGGTCCGACAGCACGCGCCGCAAGGCGGCCGCATTCAGCCTATGGCCGCCACGATAGGAGCGGAAGCAGCCGATGAAGCGGGCCCCGGCCAGCGCCAGGTCGCCCATGGCATCCAGCGTCTTGTGTCGTACGAATTCGTTGGGATAGCGCAAGCCGCCCATGTTGATGACGCGGTTGTCGTCACCGATCACCAGCGAATTCTCAAGCGAGGATCCCAGCGCATAGCCCGCCGCCCACAGCCGCTCGACGTCCTTCATGAAGCCGAAGGTGCGGGCGCGCGCGATGTCGCGGCGGAAAATGTCCGCATTGATGTCGGACGCGAACAGCTGCCGGCCGATCGCCGGGCTCTCGAAATCGATCTCGACCTCGAAGCGGGTACCATCATAGGGCCTGAACTCAGCCCAGGAGGCACCGTTCTCGATGCGGACCGGCTTGACGATCCGGATGTAGCGCCGCTTGACCGACAGCGTTTCGATGCCGGCCTGGTCTATGGCCTCGACGAACGCCATGGCGCTGCCGTCGAGGATAGGGACCTCATGGCCGTCGATCTCGATGATGACGTTGTCGATGCCGAGCCCGAACAGCGCCGCCATGATGTGCTCGACCGTGGCGATGTGCTCGCCAGAGGGATCACCGAGCATGGTGCACAGGTCGGTTGCGCCGATCTCGGAAAACAGGGCGCGGAACTCGCGGCCTTGCCCGTTCTCATTGAAAAGCTGGAAAACGATGCCGGTGTCGGCATCCGCTGGTAGAAAGCTGATGGAAACTTCCTTGCCGCTGTGAACGCCGGTGCCCGTAAGCGACGCGCGCGTCTTCACTGTCGTCTGATAGTCGTGCAAGACAATCCCCATAAGCCCGAAATGCCTAGGTCCGCTTCTCCAGCCCGAGGGCGCGGCTCTCTTGTAAAAAAATCGGCAGGCCAGGTCACTTCCCCCGAAATCCCGGCAAACCGACGACGGTAGGCAGCGAAGATAATGTCCCGACAGGGATAGTCCAAATCACGGTTTCTTACCCTTTGTAACCGCAACCGACGTATGGATGACATCTTAAGTGCTTGAATTTGCATTCCTTTAAACGTTAACAGGCAAGCAATTGCTTGCTTGCCTGTTAACAATTGTTACAGCCCGTTAACCGCTCAGTTGGCCTGGCGGCGCAGGAACGCCGGAATCTCCAGCTGGTCGTCGTCCTGAGTCGCCCTGGCCTGCGGCGTCAAGCGGCCCTGGTCGTCGAGCTGGCCGCGACGCGGCGCGTAGAGCTGCGCGTCCTGGCTTGCCAGACGGCGCACTTCCGGCGCGGCCTGACGCAGCTTGGGCTCGCGCGGCTGCGCCGGTTGCAGGCGTGCCGGCTCTTCCTCACGGCGCGTCAGGCCATTGGTCAGACGCTTCAGGAGCCCCATTGGTCCGCTGTTCTCATGGTCGGCGGGTCGGCTCTTGGCGTCGACCTCGGCTTTCACGACAGGCGGAAAGTCCTCGACGCGCGGCATGCGCTGGGGGGCCATCGCGACCGGCTGCTGGACTTCACGCAGGATCTCGCGCGGCTGGGGCGCCGGCTGCATCTGCTGGACCACGGGCTGCACGATCGGCTGGGGCTGCGCCGGCGGAGCCTGGAAGATCTTGCTCTGCGGACGGAAATCATCCGCATGGGCAACCGGTGCCGGACGGGCTTGCGCCATCGCCGCGGCGTTTGCTTCGGCCATCTGGATCGCTTCCGCGACAGGATCGGCGGTGCGCGGCTCGTACGCGGCCTGCTGGACCGGCGCGGGGCGGCTTTCCACCGCGGCAACGGCCGGGCGGGCGGCCGGCTTCTGCGGCGCGGTGCGGATCGAGATCGGCGCGGCAGCGATTTCGGCCGCCGACTTGTCGATGCCGGTGGCGACAACCGAGACGCGGATGACGCCTTCGAGCTCCTCGTCGAAAGTGGCGCCCAGGATGATGTTGGCGTCCTGGTCGACTTCCTCGCGGATGCGGGTCGCCGCTTCGTCGACTTCGAACAGCGTCAGGTCGCGGCCGCCAGTGATCGAGATCAGCAGGCCCTTGGCGCCCTTCATCGAGGTCTCGTCGAGCAGCGGGTTGGCGATCGCGGCTTCCGCGGCCGCCATCGCGCGGCCCTCGCCCGATGCCTCGCCGGTGCCCATCATCGCCTTGCCCATCTCGCGCATCACCGAACGAACGTCCGCGAAGTCGAGATTGATCAGGCCTTCCTTGACCATCAGGTCGGTGATGCAGGCTACACCCGAATAGAGCACCTGGTCGGCCATGGCGAACGCGTCGGCGAAGGTGGTCTTGTCATTGGCCAGCCGGAACAGGTTCTGGTTGGGGATGACGATCAGCGTGTCGACGCATTTCTGCAGCTCCTCGATGCCGAAATCCGCCGTTTTCATGCGGCGCTGGCCTTCGAAATGGAACGGCTTGGTGACGACGCCGACAGTGAGGATGCCTTTCTCGCGGGCGGCGCGCGCCACGACCGGCGCCGCTCCCGTGCCCGTACCGCCGCCCATGCCCGCGGTGACGAAGCACATATGGGTGTTGGACAGGTGATCGATGATCTCGTCGATGCATTCTTCCGCCGCCGCGCGGCCGACTTCCGGCTGCGATCCGGCGCCGAGCCCCTCGGTGACATGCGCGCCGAGCTGGATCAGCCGGTCGGCTTTCGACATGGTCAGCGCCTGCGCGTCGGTGTTGGCGACAACGAACTCGACGCCGCGCAGACCGGCGGTGATCATGTTGTTGACGGCGTTGCCGCCGCCGCCGCCGACGCCGAACACGGTGATGCGTGGCTTAAGCTCGGTGATGTCCGGCTTTTGCAGATTGATGGTCATTGTCTCCGTCCTTTGCCTTTCCTGCCGCTTCGCCGCCGCGGCCACTTATGGGGCTGTCCCCGTCAATTAGAAACTGTCTCTCAACCACTGACTCATGCGATGCAGTTTTCCGCCCGTTCCGGTCATCCTGAGACCGGAAATTCCTTTCGCCGGATGGCTCTCGAAGCTCGCCATCTGCGGGTAGATCAACAAGCCGACGGCCGCCGAGAAGGCCGGCCCCTTCGCCGCTTCGGGCAGGCCCGCCACGCCAAGCGGGCGGCCGATGCGCACATTGCGTCCCAGGATGCGGCGCGCCGCTTCCGGCAGGCCGGCAAGCTGGCTGGCGCCGCCGGTCAGCACCACACGCTTGCCCACCGCATTGCCGTAGCCGGACTTGTTCAGCCGGTCGCGCAAAAGCTCGAGCGTCTCGTCGATGCGGGCGCGCACGATGCGCGTCATGACGGAGCGCGGAATCTGGAGCGGCACTTCGCCCTCGTCGCCGATCGGCTGGATCGAGACCAGGTCGCGGTCATCGGCGCTGCCGGGCAACGCCGAACCGTGCATCACTTTGAGCCGCTCGGCGGCATCGAGCGAGGTCGACAGTCCCTTGGCCATGTCCAGCGTGACGTGGTTGCCGCCGATGGCGATGGCGTCGCCATGGACGAACTTGCCTTCCGAAAACACCGAGATCGTCGTCGTGCCGCCGCCCATATCGATGCAGGCGGCGCCCAGTTCCAGTTCGTCGTCGACCAATGCCGCCAGCCCGCTGGCATAGGGCGTCGCCACCATGCGCTCGACCGAAAGATGCGAGCGGTTGATGGAGAGCTCCAGATTGCGCATCGGAGCGGCGTCGCCGGTCAGCACATGCATGTCGACGCCAAGCGTGTCGCCGACCATGCCGCGCGGATCGCGCACGCCGCGCTCAGCGTCGAGCGAGAAGCCGACGGGGAGCGAATGGACCACCTCGCGCTCGGTCTTCAGCGCCTGCTTGGCGCCGGCACCGAGCACCCGCTTGATGTCGGCCTCGTCGGCCTCATGGCCGCCGAGGTTTATGGTAGCCGAGAAGGCTTCGCTCTTCAGCCGGCCGGCAGTCATGTTCACGATCAGCGAATCGACCGTCAGCCCCGCCATGCGCTCGGCGGCGTCGACGGAGAGGCGAATGGCATGTTCGGCACGATCGAGATCGATGACGACGCCCGATTTGACGCCCTGCGACTTCTGGTGTCCGATGCCGATCACCTGGATGCGGTGCGAGCGTCCGCGCAGCAGCTTGCCGTCATCGCATGGCTTCAGCTTCGCCACCATGCAACAGACCTTGTTCGAACCGACATCCAGCACCGTCAAGGTGCCGGAGCGGCGCGACGAGGCATCGCCTGAACCGCCAAGCCAGCTCATATCTTCGTCTCCGGCTTGCGCTTCAGCGCCTTTGGTTTTTCGTTGAGCGCGGCTTCGCGCTGGGTCGCCGCCTCCGGCGTCAGTTGCACGACCAGCCGGTCGGACAGCCGCATGTCGACGGCGGCGATGTCGCGCGACAACAGCCCCTTGTCATGATCCATGCCGACGAGCTCGGCGAGTGCCTGATCCTCGCCATCCTCGGGGAGCTTGACGGTGATGCCATTGTCCAGCTTCAGGTCCCAGCGCCGATCGCCAACACGGACATAGCCCCTGATGCGGGTCGCGAGATCCGGGTATTTTTCGATCTTCGCCAGGAATTCCGGTGCCTTGGCCGGCGCGCCGGCTCCGATCAGCAATGGCAGCAGCACCTGCTTGCCACCCGAGAACGGCGCGATAACGGCACCGTCTTTTTCGATGACGGAGAGAGCGCTGCCCTGCTGCCAAAGCGCGAACGCCTGACGCTCCTCGACGCGCACCTCCAATGTGTGCGGATAGACCTTGCGCACCGCGGCGACCTCGATCCAGGGCAAAGTGGCGATGCGTTCCCGCGCCGCCTCGGCATCGAAGCCGATCAGCGACGTCCAGCCATCGAGTTCGAGCCTGTCGAGTATATCGATCTCCGACGTCTGGCGATTGCCGACAACCTTGACCTGGTCGACGGCGAAGCCGGTGCGGGCGGTGATGCTCTGGACGATGCCGTCGGCGTGACCGCCGAGATAGGCGCCATAGGCGCCGCTCGAAAAAATGAGCACGGCCGACATGAGCGCGGCGGAGAAGCGCGGCGCCTGGAACTCGCCTTCGCCCAGGCGCGCCAGGATGCGCACCGGGCGGCGAAGCACGCGCGGCAGCACGAAATGGCCTGATGACAATGGCAGGCTGAACAGCGCCGGCCCGGCCGCGCCCTTCCCCTTGCCCTGCCCCCACTTCAACGCAGACACGAAGCGTCCTCCACCATCCAACTCAACAGATCGCCGAACGAATGCCCTGCCTGGGCGGCGATTTCAGGCACCAGAGACGTCGGCGTCATGCCCGGCTGGGTATTGACCTCGAGCCATACAACCTCGCCATTTTCGGAGTGACGATCGTCATAACGGAAGTCCGACCGGGAAACGCCCCGACAGCCGACAGCTTGGTGAGCCTTGAGCGCCAGTGTCTGTACTTTTTGGTAAATATTCGGTGAAACTTTTGCGGGGCATTCGTGTTTTGATCCCCCCGCGACATATTTTGAATCGTAGTCATAGAACGAATGGCCCGTCGGGATAATCTCGCAGACGCCAAGCGCCACGTCGCCCATGACGGCACAGGTCAGCTCGCGCCCATGGATGTAGCGCTCGACCATGACGGTATCGCCATATTTCCACTCGGACGAGCCGATGACCTGCGGCGGATGCGACTGCCCCTCATGCACGATCACGACGCCGAAGCTCGACCCCTCATTGACCGGCTTCACCACATAAGGCGGCTTCATCGGATGGCTGTTCTGAATGGCGAAGCGATTGGCGATCTTCGATTCGGCGACGGGGACGCCGGCCAATTTCACGACTTTCTTCGACTGCTCCTTGTTCATCGCAAGCGCCGAGGCGAGCACGCCGGAATGGGTGTAGGGAATGCCGAGATATTCGAGAATGCCCTGAATGGTGCCATCCTCGCCAAAAGGACCATGCAGCGCATTGAAGGCGACATCAGGCCTGAGATCGGCAAGCACGGAGCCGACGTCGCGCCCGACATCGACGCGCGTGACTTGATAGCCTTCCGTCTCAAGCGCATCGGCGCAGGCCTTTCCCGAAGACAGGGACACGGGCCGCTCGGACGAGAAACCACCCAGCAGGACGGCCACATGCTTGTTTTTCATTCCCCGTCATCCCCTCTCACGGCGGATCAAAAACCAAGATTTCCGCAACATTGAGTCCGAGTCTCCCGGCAGGTTGCCCCCCAGACGGAAAACGCGGGAAACGCGTCGAACGACTCAAATCAGGAAACGCTTTGGAGCAGAGAATCAGAGAGTTGATTCACTGGCAAGTGCTTATGATTCCGAGAGATTCACTTTCTGAGAAAATGGATGCGAAAACCGTGCTGTTGAGTCTTTGGAGCAACGGTCGCGCGGTCGTTCCGGACCGGTTGAAGTTCATGCGTCACATGAACTTCAACCGCGGCTAGAGCAGCTGTCCAAGAAACTCCTGCACGGCGTGTCCGGGGCGGAAGTCCCCGATGCGCTTGATCTCCCACTGCAGTCGGATGCCGGAATGTTCGAGCACCCGGGCGCGCACCGTTTCGCCGAGATATTCGAGTTCGTAGCCGGTCGCCGTCCCCGTGTTGATCATGAAATTGCAGTGCATGGGCGACATCTGCGCGCCGCCGATCAGCAGGCCGCGGCACCCTGCCTTGTCGATCTCTTTCCAGGCTGAGGTGCCTTCAGGATTCTTGAATGTCGAGCCACCGGTCTTCTCCCGGATCGGCTGCACCGTCTCGCGATGGTTCTGCACCGCGTCCATCGCGGCCTTGATCACGGCCTTGTCTTCGGCAAATCCCTCGAAAATCGCCGAGGTGAAGATCAGCCCGGACGGTGCCGACGAATGCCGGTAGGCATAGCCCATATCGGCATTGCTCAGCGTCTGGACGTTGCCCTTGCGGTCGAGCGCACGCACCTCGACGACGCGCTCGCGCGTCTCGACGCCATTGGCGCCGGCGTTCATCCTCAGCGCCCCGCCGATGGCGCCCGGTATGCCGTGGTAGAAATGGAAGCCGCCGATGCCGGCTTCCAGCGCCGCCGCCGCGATGCGCTTGTCGGGCGTGGCCGCGCCAGCCTTGATCGATGTCGGCGAAACAATTTCGGTTTCACCGAACCCCTTGGCCGACAGCCTTATGACGAAGCCTGGAATACCGCCATCGCGCACAAGCAAGTTCGAGCCGACGCCGACTATGGTGAGCGGTATCTCTTCGGGAACCGCTTTCAGGAAAGCAGCGAGATCCGCCTCGTCCGCTGGCTGAAAGAGCGCCTCGGCCAGTCCTCCGGCGCGGAACCAGGTGATCTTGTCCATCTCGGCATTCGGCGTGATGCGGCCGCGCAGGCCGGCAAGCCGGCCGCCAAGTCTGTCGATCAGCGCCTGGCCCTGCATCATGACACGGCCAGTTCCTTGGGCAGCGCATAGGCCCATTGCGTGATGTTGCCGGCGCCGAGGAAGACGACGAAGTCGCCAGGCCTGGCCAGATCACGGATAACAGGCGCTATTGCCTCCGGACCCTCGATGTAGCGCGCGTCGCGATGGCCGCCGGCGCGGATGCGCGACACCAGCGCGTCCGAAGTCACGCCCTCGATCGGCTCTTCGCCGGCGGCGTAGACCGGCGCCACCATCACCGTGTCGGCGTCGTTGAAGCAGGCGGAGAATTCGTTGAACAGATCATGCAGCCGGGTAAAGCGGTGCGGCTGGGCAATGGCGATGACGCGGCCCTTGGTGGCGCTGCGCGCGGCTTTCAGCACCGCCGCGATCTCGACCGGATGGTGGCCGTAATCGTCGAACACTTCGACGCCATTCCAGGAGCCGGTGTGGGTGAAGCGGCGCTTGACGCCGGCGAAGGACGACAGGCCTTTCTTGATCGCCTCGGCCGACAGGCCGAGCTCATGCGCCACCGCGATTGCCGCCGTCGCGTTGGAAACGTTGTGGCGGCCGGGCATCGGCAGGCGCAGATCCGATATCGTCGTCTGGCCGCGCCCCTTGCGGTCGCGGATCACCACGTCGAATTCCGAGGTCGCGCCGGCCATGCGGTGGTTGGCGAAGCGCACGTCGGCCTGCGCGTTCTCGCCATAGGTGATGACGCGGCGGTCCTCGATGCGGCCGACCAGCGCCTGCACCTCCGGGTGGTCGGTGCACATGACGCCAAAGCCGTAGAACGGCACGTTCTCGACGAACTGGCGGAAGGCTTCGCGCACCTTGTCGAAACTGCCGTAGTGATCGAGATGTTCGGGATCGATATTGGTGACGACGGCGATATCGGCCGGCAGCTTGAGGAAGGTCCCGTCGCTCTCGTCGGCTTCGACCACCATCCACTCGCCGTCCCCCATGCGCGCATTGGTGCCATAGGCGTTGATGATGCCGCCATTGATGACGGTCGGATCGAGCCCGCCGGCTTCGAGCAGCGTCGCCACCATCGAGGTCGTCGTCGTCTTGCCGTGCGTGCCGCCGATCGCCACTGCCTGGCGGAAGCGCATCAGTTCGGCCAGCATTTCGGCGCGGCGCACGATCGGCAGCAATCTCTCCCTCGCCGCCTTCAGTTCGGGGTTGGATTTCTTGATAGCCGTCGAGACGACCACCACTTCGGCATCGCCGAGGTTTTCTTCCTTGTGGCCGACAAAGCACTCGATCCCCTTGTCGCGCAGCCGCTGCACATTGGCGCTGTCGGCCTGATCGGACCCCTGCACCTTGTAGCCGAGATTGTGCAGCACTTCGGCGATGCCGCTCATGCCGATGCCGCCAATGCCGATGAAATGCACGAGGCCTATGGTCTGCGGCATCTTCATGCGGGCGTTCCCTTCCTGAAATCCGAAACGGTTTTGCGGGACGCAATAGCCTCTGTGAGATCGGCGAGCAACCGCGCGGCGTCCGGTTTGCCGACCGACTTCGCCGCGGCAGCCATTGCCGTGAGCCGTTCGGGATCGTCCATCAGGGCGCCGATCAACGCCGCGATGCGCTCGGGCGAAAGCGAGGATTGCGGCTCCACCTCGCCACCGCCGGCGGCCGCAAGAGCGGCTGCGTTCGCGGCCTGGTCGTGATCTAGCGCATAGGGATAAGGCACCAGCAGCGCCGGTCGGCCGATGACGGCGATTTCCGACACGGTCGAGGCACCGGAGCGCGACATCACCAACTGTGCGGCCGCTATGCGCGCCGCCATGTCGCTGAAGAAGGGCGAGACCTCGACACCGACGCCGAGCGCTGCATAGGCCGCCTTCACCCGCCCGACATCATCGGCCCGCGCCTGCTGCGTGATCACCAGCCGCTTGCGGAGTGCCTCGGGGAGCAAAGCGACGGCCGCCGGGACCGCATCGGAGAAGAACTGCGCGCCTTGGCTGCCGCCGAATACCAGCAGGCGGAAGGGATCATCCCCGGCCGAGGCAACGTAGGCGGTCTTTGCGGCTTCGAGCACCTGTGGGCGAACCGGATTGCCTGTCGTCACCGTTTTGGCGCCGACCGGGCTGTCGTCCTGCGGCAGGAAGCCGCCGGCAATCGCATCGACGCGGCTGGCCAGCGCCCGGTTGGCGCGTCCCATCACAGCGTTCTGCTCGTGGATCAGCGTCGGCACCTTGCGCCGCGTCGCGGCGTAGAGCGGCGGCAAGGTCGGGTAGCCGCCAAAGCCGACCACGGCATCGGGCTTGATCCTGCCGATGACGGCGGATGCCTGGCGCACGCCGCGCCAGATTTTCCAGAAGGCGCCAAGCAGGGCGACAGGATTTTTCGAACCTAGCGTCGCGGACCGGATCGGATGGACGGCGGCAGCCGGGAAGTGGCCGGCAAAGCGCTCGGCGCGGTCGTCGGTCGCCAGATGCACCGTCCAGCCACGCGCGTTCAACTCATGCGCCAGCGCTTCCGCCGGAAACAGATGTCCGCCGGTTCCGCCCGCCGCGAGAAGGATGACGCCTCTGGCCATGTCACTCCGCCGGCATGGCGCGCTGCGGCAAGGTAAAGCCAACCTGCTTGCGCTTTTCCGGCCGTTTGCGCGTCAGCGCCAGCACCATTCCCATCGAGATGGCGATGGCAATCTGCGAAGAGCCGCCATAGGAGATGAACGGCAGCGTCATGCCCTTGGCCGGCACGAGTTGCAGGTTGACGCACATGTTGATGACTGCCTGCAGGCCGAACACGGTGACGAGGCCGCCGACCGCATAGCGGGTGAAATCGTCATGCTCCTTCAGCGCCGTGTTGAGGCCGCGCAGCACGATGAAGGCGAAGATGGACATGATGAAGAAACACATGATCAGTCCGAATTCCTCGCCCGCGACCGAAAAGACGAAATCGGCATGGCTGTCGGGGATGACCCGTTTGACGGTGCCCTCGCCCGGCCCGACGCCGAACCAGCCGCCATTGATCAACGCGTCGCGACCCATATCGACCTGGAACGTGTCGCCTTCGCCGGTGAGGAACTTGTCGATACGCAGAGCGACGTGCGGAAACACCGTATAGGCGGCAAAGACGCCGCCGACGCCGGCGGCACCCAGCACGACGATCCATAGCCATGGCAGCCCCGCCATAAAGAACATGATGCCCCAGGTGCCGGTCGTCAGCATGGTCTGGCCGAGGTCCGGCTGCGCCACCAGCAGCGATACGACCAGCACCAAGAGCAGCATGGCAAAGAGATTGCCCGGAATGTCGGGCTGGCGCTTGTGTTCGGCGAACAGCCAGGCGCACATGATGACGAAGGCGGGTTTCAAAAACTCCGAGGGCTGGATCGACAGGCCGGCAAGCGACACCCAGCGCCGCGCGCCTTTCACCTCGACGCCGATGTAGAGCACCGCCACCATCAGCACCAGCATCAGGCATAGCATGATCAGCGCCATGCGCCGGATCTCTCTGGAATCGAGAAAGGACACCGCCAGCATCACGCCGAGCGCCGGTACGGTGAAGATGATCTGCCTGGTAGCGAAGTGAAAACTGTCGAGGCCGATGCGTTCGGCGACCGCGGGACTTGCGGCGAAGGACAAGACTATGCCCAGCCCCATCAGCGACAGGAACGCCGCCAGGAACCAGCGATCGATGGTCCACCACCAGGTCGCAACCGGGCTTTTGTCGAGACGGCTCTGCATTATCGTGCCCCTCCGATGGGTTTGACGCCCTCGATAGCATTCGCAGCTTGCCTGAAGGCTTCGCCGCGGACCTCGAAATTCTTGAACTGGTCGAAACTGGCGCAGGCTGGCGACAACAGCACCACCGCCTCGCCGCCATCGTCCTGGGCCGCATCGTGCGCCGCATGCGCGACCGCCGCGGCAAGCGTGCCCGATATCTCATACGGCACCGCCTCGCCCAGCGTCGCCGAAAAGGCCGGCGCTGCCTCGCCGATCAGATAGGCCTTGGCGATACGCGGGAAGAAGCCGCGCAGCGGCTCGATGCCGCCTTCCTTGGGCAGGCCGCCGGCGATCCAGTAGATGCGGCTGAAGCTCGACAGCGCGGGGGCCGCCGCATCGGCGTTGGTCGCCTTGGAATCGTTGACGAACAGCACGTGACCCTTGCGGCCGACCTGCTCCATGCGATGCGCCAGTCCCGGAAAGCTTTCCAGCCCGGACTGTATCTCGCCGAGGTCGAGCCCGACCTTGAGGCAGGCGGCGACCGCGGCAAGCGCGTTTTGCGCATTGTGCTGCCCACGCAGTGAGCCGATGCCTTCGAGGAAGGCGACCCGACTGTAGCGGCCATGCACGGCTTCCATCAGATCGGTGCCGTCGGCGAAATAGCCGTCGGTCAGCGGCAGCCGCTTGGAAATGCGGATGACGTGCCGCCCAGCCCGCTCCAGCCGTTCGGCGATCTGCGCGCACCAGGAATCGTCGATGCCGATGATCGCGGTCTCGCTGCCGGCAACCAGCCGCTCCTTGATCGAAGCGTAATGCTGCATGGTGCCGTGACGGTCGAGGTGGTCCGGCGTCAAATTGAGCAGGATGCCGGCGGTCGGGTCGATCGAGGGCGCGAGGTCGATCTGGTAGGACGAGCATTCGACGACATAGTGACGGTCGGGTTGCGGCGGATCGAGCGTCATCACGGCGCGGCCGATATTGCCGCCCATCTGCGTATCGCGCCCGGAAGCCTTGAGGATATGGGCCGTGAGCGCGGTCGTCGTCGACTTGCCATTGGTGCCGGTGATGGCGATGAACGGCGCCGTCGGCGCGCCCAGCATTCGCTCGCGGCAGAAAAGCTCGACGTCGCCGATGATCTCGACACCCGAACCGCGCGCCAGTTCGACCGTCCAGTGCGGTTTGGGATGCGTCAAGGGCACGCCGGGCGACAGCACGAAAGCGGAAAATCGAGCCCAGTCGGCTGCGCGCAGGTCGCCGGTTGAAATCCCGTCGGCCGCCGCCTTGGCGACACTGTCGGGATTGTCGTCCCAGGCCAGCACCTCGGCCCCGCCCTCGATCAGCGCGCGCGCGGTCGCGATCCCCGAGCCGCCGAGCCCGAAGAGCGAAACACGCTTGCCTGCGAAAGATGCGGCGGGAATCACGGGAGGCCTATCTGAGCTTGAGGGTGGAAAGGCCAACCAGCGCCAGGATGACGGCGATGATCCAGAAGCGGATCACCACCTGGCTTTCGGTCCAGCCGAGTTTTTCGAAGTGATGGTGGATCGGCGCCATCAGGAACACACGCTTGCCGGTCATCTTGAAGTAGCCGACCTGGATGATGACGGACAGGATCTCGACCACGAACAGCCCGCCGACGATGACCAGCACGATCTCGTGCTTGGTGGCGACCGCAACGGTGCCGATCAGCCCGCCCATGGCCAGCGAACCGGTGTCGCCCATGAAGATCGCTGCCGGCGGCGCGTTGAACCAGAGAAAGCCGAGGCCGGCGCCGATGACCGCGCCAAGCACCACGGCCAGTTCGCCGGTACCGGGCACGAAATGGATCTGCAGATATTCGGCGAACACGGCATTGCCGGAGAGATAGGCAATGACGCCGAAGGACGCCGCCGCGATCATGATCGGCACGATCGCCAGGCCATCCAGGCCGTCGGTGAGGTTCACCGCATTGCCCGCTCCCACGATGACGAAGCAGGAGAACGGAACGAAGAACCAGCCGAGATTGATCAGGAATTCCTTGGCGAAGGGGAATGTCAGCGACGAAGAGAACGGCGCCTGGCCGTTATGCATGATCGCCCAGGCGGCGATGCCGGCGATGACGAATTCGAGTGCCAGCCGCGCCTTGCCGGAAAAGCCGAGATGCGACTGTTTCGTCACCTTCAGATAATCGTCGTAGAAGCCGATCGAGCCGAAGCCCAGCGTCACCAGCAGCACCACCCAGACATAGATGCTCGACAGATTGGCCCACAAAAGCGATGAGCCGATGATGCCGGACAGGATCATCAGTCCGCCCATGGTCGGCGTGCCGGCCTTCTTGAAATGCGTCTGCGGCCCGTCGGCGCGGATCGGTTGGCCCTTGCCCTGGCGCAGCCTGAGCGAATTGATGATGGTCGGCCCGAAGATGAAGACGATCAGCGCCGAGGTGATCAGCGCCCCGCCGGTGCGGAAGGTGATGTAGCGGAAGACATTGAAGACCGAGATCTTGTCCGCGAAATCGACGAGCAGTGTGAACATGCGCTTTTCGTCCCCGACTTGACCTTAGGTCTGTTTGCCGATTGTCGTTTCAGCCGGGAACTTGCCCAGCAACGCATCGACCAGCTTTGCAAAGCCGATGCCCTTCGACGATTTGATCATCACCACGTCGCCTGGCTTCAGTGCGGCAAACAGCACCGGCTTCAATTCCTCGACGTTGGCGCGGTATTCCGTCCTGATCTCGCCCGGCAGAGCTTCCGCCAGCGCCCGCATCTCCGGACCGCCGAGAAAAACGGTCTGCGTGCCGGTGCCGACGATGAGACCGGCAAGTGCAGCATGCAGCTTGGCCGAATGCTCGCCGAGCTCCAGCATATCGCCGAGCACAGCGATGCGGCGACCTTCGCCCGTCACCGGCGTCGCATTGAGCAGCGCCATGGCGGCCGCCATCGAGGCCGGGTTGGCGTTGTAGCTTTCGTCGATCAGCGTGATCGGTCCACCGGGATGACTCGAAGTCGAGCCACCGGGATGGCGCAGCACATGGCGTTTGCCGCGGCCGCGCTCGGCCGAGAGATCGGCCAGCGCCAGGGCAACTTTGTCGAGATCGGCGCCGACCAGACGGGCCGCGCCGAGGACCGCCAGAATGTTCTGCACCATGTGGCGGCCGGGCGCGCCGATGCGAGCCGTCACCTCGTGACCGCCGATCCTGGCGGCAATGTCGGAATGATCGGCATGGATCTCGCATTTGACCAGTCTGAAGGTTGAGCGCGCGTTCTCGCCGAACCCATAGACATGCTCGACGCCGGCGGCGTGCGCCATCTTGTCGAGAAGCTTGAAACGCGCGTCGTCGCGGTTGAGGATCGCCGCGCCGCCGGGTTCCAGCCCTTCGAAAATCTCGGCCTTCGCCTTGGCGATCTCGTCCAGATTGCGGAAGAAGCCGAGATGTGCCGCCGCGATCATGGTGACGATGGCGACATGCGGCCTTACCATCTTGACCAGCGGCCTGATCTCGTCGGGATGGTTCATGCCGATCTCGAACACGGCATAGTCGCAATCGGCCGGCATGCGCGCCAAGGTGAGCGGCACGCCCCAATGGTTGTTGAACGACTGCGCCGAGGCATGCACCTTGCCGACCGCCGACAGCACGTGGCGCAGCGCTTCCTTGGTGGTCGTCTTGCCCGCCGAACCGGTCACCGCGATGGTCTTGGCATGGGAACGGTCGCGCGATGCGACACCGAGCTTTTCCAGCGCCACCAGCACGTCCTCGACGACGATCATCGGTGCCGTCAGCCGGCCAAGCGACGGCAGCTTGCCTTCGGCCACGACCAGCACGCCGGCTCCGGCTTTGATGGCGGCGGTCGCGAAATCATGGCCGTCCATCGCCTCGCCCTTGATGGCGAAGAAGGCGTCGCCCGGCTGAAGGCTGCGGCTGTCGATCGAAATGCCCGATATGCCGTCCGGCATCGGCCCGATCGGTCGTCCGTCCATCGCGGCGACCAGCGCCTCGGATGTCCACAGCAAATTCATGCGGCACGCTCCAGCAGCGCGGCACGGACTTCCTCGTGGTCGGAGAAATGCAGGGTCTCGGTGCCGATCGTCTGGCCTTCCTCATGGCCCTTGCCGGCCACGATCAGCGTGTCCCCGGCATGCAACATGGCGACGGCCTCGTGGATCGCCGCGCGCCGGTCACCGATCTCGATCGCGCCGGGAGCGGCGGCAAGAATCGCGGCCCGGATCGTCTCCGGCACTTCCGAGCGCGGATTGTCGTCGGTGACGATGACGACGTCGGCGAGCCGCGTCGCGATCTCGCCCATGATCGGCCGTTTGCCGCGATCACGGTCGCCGCCGCAGCCGAACACGACGATGATCCGGCCGGTGGTGAACGGGCGTACCGAGGCAAGCACGTTTTCCAGCGCGTCAGGCTTATGCGCATAATCGACATAGACCGGCGCACCATTTGCAGTGGTCCCGACAAGGTCGAGTCGGCCCGGCGCGCCCTTGAGTTTCTCCAATGCCTTCAAGGCCTTGGCGACTGGCGTTCCCGTGGAGATGGCAAGACCGGCCGAAACCAGCGCGTTGGCTATCTGGAAATCGCCGGCCAGCGGCAGGTCGATCTCGTAGAGCATCCCGTCGGCCTCGACCTCGGCACGCTGGCGGTGGCGCTCATGCTCGACCCGCTTCAGCGTCAGGAAATCGCCATGGCGGCCGACCGTCAGCACGTCGAGCCTTGCGGCCTTCGCCGCCTGGATGGTTGGCGCCGACCACGGATCGTCGGCGAAGATCACGGCCGGCGCGCCCTTCGGCAGCAGCGCGTCGAACAGACGCAGCTTGGCTCGGTGATAGTCCTCGACCGTTGGATGGTAGTCCATGTGGTCGCGGCCGAGATTGGTGAAGCCGCCGGCGGCCAGCCTGACACCGTCGAGACGGCGCTGGTCGAGACCATGGCTGGAGGCCTCCATGGAGGCATGGGTGACGCCGGCGTCCGCCAGTTCACGCAACAGCTGATGCAAGGCGACCGGATCTGGCGTCGTCAGCGAGCCATAATCGTTGCGGCCCGGCGCCACCACGCCGGTGGTGCCGATCGAGGCCGCCGCAAAGCCGGCCTGCTCCCAGATCTGCCTGACGAAAGCGGCGACCGAGGTCTTGCCGCTGGTGCCGGTGACCGCCACCATCGTCTGCGGCTGTTTGCCGAAATAACGGGCCGCGCTCAGGGCCAGCGCCAGGCGCGGGTCATCGACGGCCAACACGGGAACCGGCAGTCCGCCAAGGGCGTTGTCCTTGCCCGCGACGATCGCGGCAGCCCCTCGTGCGGCGGCATCCGCGGCATAGGCGGTGCCATCCGCCTTGCTTCCAGCGAGCGCGAAAAAGACGACACCGGGTTTTACCTGGCGGGAATCCGACGAGATGCCGGTAACCTCCAGATCGGCGGAAGCTGTTCCTTCGACTGGCAGGATACCGGTTAGATTTTTGAGCTTCATCGAGTTCCGTTCACCGCAACAAAATAGCGCGCAGTTGCCGGCGCGCCCTGAGAATCATTGATAGGAAACCAGCGTTGCACCATTTTCATGGCTGAAATCTGGCTTCACGCCAAGCATGGCCGCGGAACGCCTGATGATATTGCCGGCCATGACCCCGGCATTCGCGGCTGCGACGTCCGTCATGCCCGGCTTTTCCGGGTGCGGAGCATCGGCAATCGTAAACACGAGATATTGCGGATCGTCCATCGGGAATGCGGCGACGAACGTATTGAAATTCAACTCCTTCGAGTAGCGGCCATTGATGACCTTCTCGGCTGTTCCGGTCTTGCCGCCAACGCGATAGCCGGGAACCCTGGCATTTCTGGCCGAGCCCTTCTCGGCGTTGAGCATATAGAGATAGCGCATGCCCTCGACCGTTTTGTCGGCTACCACTTTCTTGGCCGCCGCCATCGCGTCCTGCTGGCTGCGGACCAGGAATGTCGGCTCCATCAGATATCCGCCATTGATCAGCGCCGCGCAGCCCACAGCCGCCTGCAACGGCGTCGTCGACACGCCATGACCGAAGGCGATGGTGAACGAGTTGACCTGTTTCCACACCTTCGGCTCAGTCGGACGGGCGACTTCCGGCAGCTCCGTCTGCATCTTGTCCAAGATGCCAAGACGATGCAGGAATTCGCGGTGCGCCTCGATGCCGACCAGTTCGGCCTCCCTGGCCGACCCGATGTTGGACGAATAGAGGAACACCTCCGGCAACGACAGCACACGGTTCTTGCCGTGGAAATCGTGAATGGCCTGATGGCCGACCCGGATTGGATGCGAAGCGTCGAAGCGGCTCGCCATCGTCGCCTTGCCGGAATCGAGCGCCATGGCTGATGTGAAGCTCTTGAAGGTCGAGCCCATCTCATAGAGTCCCGCCGACATCCGGTTCAGCCGGTCCTTGTCCTGTGCATTGTAGGGATTGTTCGGATCAAAATCCGGCACCGAGGCCATGGCCACCACTTCGCCGGTCTTGACGTTGAGCACGACGGCGCCCGCGCCCATGGCCCGATAGCGCTCCAGGCCCGCGGCAATCTCGTCGCGCACCACATGCTGGACGCGCAGATCAATCGAGAGCTTCACCGGCTTGAGATCCTTGGCCACCGCCAGGCCCGACGCCTGCAGGTCGCTCAGGCCCTGCTCATCGATATATTTCTCCATGCCGGAGATGCCTTGATTGTCGATATTGGTCAGGCCGACAATGTAAGATGAGGTTTCCCCGCTCGGATAGAAACGGCGCTTCTCGGTGCGGAAGCCGAAACCGGGAATGCCGAGCTGCATGATGTCGGCCTGCTGCTTGGGCGTCAGCTGCCGCTGCAGCCAGACGAAGCCGGCGCCGCTTTTCAGCTTATGGTAGGTCTGCTCGTAATCGATCTCCGGCAGCACCGTCGACAGCTTTTCGATCGCCTCGTCGGCGTCGACGATGCGGCGCGGCTCTGCAAACAGCGATGCCGTCTTGATGTCCGTCGCCAGCACCTCGCCGTTGCGGTCGACAATGTCGGGCCGCGAGGCCGTCACCCGGCTCTGCGGGCCGCCTGACATGTCGGGGGTCTGGAAGCCGAGATAGACCAGCCGCCCGGAAATGATCGAGAAGATACCGAAGAACACCGCCATCGTCATGACGATGCGCGCCCTGCCCTTGCCTCCGGTCGCCTTGCGGGCGCCATCGACCACGATCGAACCGTCCTCGCTGGCCCTGGGGCGACGTTTCAGCAGTTTGCCGATCATTGGGCGATGCCTCCGGTCACGATGGGATCCTTGCCGTCCGAGGGGGTGTGGCCGGAATTGTCTGCCATGCCGCCTTGGCGCCCGTTCAGGATGTCCTGGATGTCGAGGGCTTTGGCCGGCAGGTCGCCGAGGCCGACGATCTGGTGCGCGCTGACCGGCTCCAGTTCAAGCTGCGACTTGTAGAGTTCGGCGAGCTTCTGTAGCCGCGATGGCTGGGTGAGCAGGCTCCAGTCGGCCTTGAGCAGGTCGATCGTGTCCTCCTCGTAGCGTATCTCAGCATGAATCTTCTGCACGGCTGCCAATTGGTCCTCGGCCTCGCGCTTGGTTTTGTAGGTCAGGGCCGCCGCCGAGACCATGACGGCGATGAGGACGATGTCGCTGGAACGAAACACGTGCTACCTCTCCCCCGGCCGCTCGATGCCAGGAAGTTTTGGGCCGGGAAGTTTTGGAAGGCCGAAAATCGAAAAATCGCCAGCACGCACCGGCGCATCGGTGCGGATGGCGGCGCGCAGTCTTGCCGAGCGGGCGCGCGGGTTGGCCGCAGTCTCGGCATCACCCGGTGTCACGCCGCCGCCGGACTTGCTGAAGGTGGCGCTGCGTGCCCGTGCCTCCGGCATGTGGCGCGAGCCGCTCGCGGCGTCGGAGCGATCGGCGATGAAGCGCTTGACGATGCGGTCCTCCAGCGAATGGAATGTCACCACCGCAAGCCGTCCGCCCGGCTTCAGCGCCCGCTCGGCGGCGAACAGCGCCTTGGCCAACTCGCCGAGTTCGTCATTGACGAAGATGCGCAGCGCCTGAAAGACGCGGGTGGCAGGATGGATCTTGTCCTTCGGCGCCCGGCCGATATGCGTCTCAATGGCGTCGGCAAGCTCCAGCGTGCGCTCGAATGGACGCTTTTCGCGACGCGCTTCGATCATGCGCGCGATGCGCCCGGCGTGGCGCTCCTCCCCGAGGAAGCCGAAGATGCGGGCAAGATCGCCCGGCTTGAAGTTGTTGACGACATCTGCGGCGCTGAGGCCCGCCTGCGCCATGCGCATGTCGAGAGGCCCATCGGTGCGGAACGAAAACCCGCGCTCCGCCTGGTCGAGCTGCATCGAGGAAACGCCGATGTCGAGCACGACGCCGTCGGCACTTTCGACTTGCTGGTCCAGCGTCGAGAACGGCGCCTGCACCAGTCTCAGGCGGCCGCCCGATTGGGCTTCGAGATCGCGACCGGCCGCTATGGCATCCGGATCGCGGTCGATGGCAACCACGGACGCGCCGGCCGCCAGGATGGCCCTGGTGTAGCCGCCAGCGCCGAACGTGCCGTCGACGATGACGTCCCTTTCCGCCGGCGAGAGCGCCTGCAACACTTCGGCAAGGAGGACCGGAATGTGGCGGGCCGGTCCGCCAACGGCGTTGATATCATCGCCGTGGCCCACCGTCATTCCGGTCGCTCCCCAGGCTTCGTCCCCTGCCGAAGCTGCAAAAGCCGGGCCCGCGCTTGCGCTCCATAGGCCGCAAGCCGTCCCGGCTCCCAGATCTGAAAAAAATTGCCCCGCCCGACAAAGGCTACTTCGGCCGAAAGGCCGGCATGCTCGCGGATGAAATCGCTGATCGTGATGCGGCCATCCTGGTCCAGCTTCAGGAATGTTCCGTCGCCATGGCAGAAGAACGACATGTCGTCCGCCGTCTGCTGGAACGGATCCTCGAGCGCGATGCGCTGCTCGTAGCGGTCGAGCAGATCGGGCCCGCCAACATCCATAGCCGGCAGATCCAGGCAGCGCAGCGCGTAGAGATCCGAATAGCCGCGTTTCTGAACGACGGCGCGAAAATGCGCAGGAACGGACACCCGCCCCTTCGCATCGATCCTGCTCACCGTGTTCGAAAGAAACCGGTCCATCCCACGTCACAGCAGCTTGCGCCGCCGCACCCCTCTTCGTCGTGTTGCACGCGCCACCGCTACGCGTTCCCTGCCCTGAACCCGCCTCCGTGACAGGGGCGAAAACCAGCAAACGCGCAGCCGCCGCGACTGCCCGGTTGGCGTACGCTTCACCCTGACACGGAACGAAGGCTTTGGTATCGGTATGGGATATCATGGGGCACTATGGGCGTCAACGGGAATAGGCTTCACAACATGCAGTCGCGACCGATAGAAGCGGCTTTGAAAACACGTCTCGTCTTTATGGATCATTAAGCCTAACGAAGCGTTTAGAGCCGCCTGGCCCAACCGGACGCGCCTTGTCGCGAGCTGTTGCCGGGCATAGCGTCTCACCACACGTCCAGGGTCACCAAGAGGGTTGGAATGTCGATGTCTGAAACAGCACGGTCGCGCGCCGCGGCTCTTGCCCACCTCCGTCGCAACGCACTTGCCGTCGGCGATTCCATCCCGCTGCCACTCACCATGGCCGCCATTTTTCACGCGCCGGGCGACGCCACGGGCTTCAACCAGTATGGTCGTTTCAGCAATCCGACCTGGGATGCGGTAGAGCATATGCTGGCGCATCTGGAAGATGCGCCTTGCGTCGCCTTTCCTTCCGGAATGGCGGCGATTTCGGCGGCATTTTTCGCTGTCCTCAAGACCGGCGACCGCATTCTTCTGCCTTCGGATGGCTATCACACGACAAGGGCACTGGCCGAACGCTTCCTGAAACCACTCGGCATCGCCTACGATGTGAGGCCAACCTCGACCTTCCTCGATGGCGGTTTCGAAGGCTATCGTCTGGCGTTCGTAGAGACGCCCGCTAATCCGGGGCTGGACATATGCGATATCGCGGCGGTGGCCGCGGCCGCGCACAAAGCGGGCGCACTGCTTGTCGTCGATAACACCACCATGACGCCCTTCGGCCAGCGCCCGCTCGACCATGGCGCCGATATCGTCGTCGCCGCCGACACCAAGGCGCCCAACGGCCACTCCGACGTGCTGTTCGGCCATGTCGCGTGCCGCAACGCCGACATCATCGCCGCGGTGACGGATTGGCGCGAAACGTCCGGCGGCATTCCAGGGCCGTTCGAAGCGTGGCTTGTGCATCGCGGCCTCGAAACGCTCGATGTGCGCTTTGACCGCATGTGCTCCTCGGCGGAAGTGATCGCGCGGCGCCTGCAAGGTCACCGGGCGATCACGGGCCTGCGCTATCCCGGCCTGGAAGGCGATCCTTCGCACAACCTTGCCCGCGCCCAGATGGAACGCTTCGGCTTTCTTGTTTCCTTCGAACTCGCTTCGGAACAGAAGGCCGAGGAATTCATCAACAACTGCGAACTGATGCAGGCCGCGACGTCCTTCGGCGGCGTCCACACCTCTGCGGAGCGAAGGTCGAAGAGAGGCGACGCGGTGTCCGCCGGCTTCGTACGCCTTTCGGTAGGCTGCGAACCAGTTGAAGAGCTTTGGGCGGCGATCGAGGCGTCGCTAGACAGGATCGGCGACTGACAAATCGGTTAGGTCGTCGGTTTCGAAGTTGCGATGGCCGTGCAGCACGCGAAGGATTTCGATCGCATCGTCCTCTACACGGTACAAGGTGAGATAATTGCCGACGATCAGATGTCGGGTACCGGGTGCGATGTCGTCGCGCGGCGCGCCCGAGAGGGGGTGCAAAATCAGCAGATCCCACCGCCTTCACCGATATTCTCGAGGTCGACCACTGCTTTGGGAAGCAGGCGGTATTTCACTCGTGAAAGCCTTTGGAACCAGCCATTTTCAGATATTTGGCCCGCAGTCGATCCACGATTGGCGGTCCGTCCAACGCCGGCCCGCTGTCAATGCCTTCCTGCACCAGCCTGCGCAGCTCCTCGAGGGTATAGCCGAGCAGATCGCGCCGATCCTTCCATTGCCGGAGCGCATCACGGATCACCTCGCTAGCCGAAGCATATTCACCAGCGGCGACCACATCGTCGACCGCCGCTGCAAGTTCCGGCGAGAGGGTGATGCTGCGTTCGTCGACCTGTCCCATGACCAGCTCCTCATCCACTTGCTGAAGCATGGTACGATTAATCGTACCGAATTCAAGAAAGTCCCCGCGACCGTGGATGCGGATTGGCAGGCAACAAAAAGCCGTTGAATCAACAGGCGCGCCCGAGGACGCAACCTGCTGATCGCAAAGGCTTCTTTCGGAGAAAAATTGCCAGCTGGCCTGTAAGCCGGGTTCTGTATGGCCCTCGCCCCTTGCGGCGCGAGAACGTGGCGGCCATTCATCTTGGGCGCATATTGCCATGCGCCTCACGCAACCTACCCGGACGGTGAGCCGGAAACAGCCCTCGAGGGTTTCCCCTCGCACCGCCCCTATTCGGTCTTGCTCCCGGTGGGGTTTACCGTGCCGCTCCTGTTGCCAGTCGCGCGGTGGGCTCTTACTCCACCCTTTCACCCTTGCCCCGACCCGGCAAAGCCAAGTCGTGGCGGTTTGCTTTCTGTGGCACTTTCCCTGGGGTCGCCCCCGCCGGCCATTAGCCGGCACCGTGTCTCCATGGAGCCCGGACTTTCCTCACCCGCGGCCTTTCGGCTTTTGCTGGTGCGGCCGCCCGGCCAGCTGGCCAGGCGTATAAAGGGGTTCACGCCACAAAACGCAACCAAAAAAGCCGGTTACGACCGGTTCTTGTCACGCCGGCGACCCGACAGCCGCCAGTTGCACCTTGACCTTGCTGCAATAGGCGGCTGAGACCGGGTTCATCCGGGTGGCGCCGTGGCCGGCATTGTATTTCAGGATCGTGCCGCAGGTCGTGCCGCCGCCGAGATCCCGCGCCATGGCAAGATACTTCATGCCGTATTTGATGTTGGTGTCCGGATTGAAGAGCCCATTGGCCGAGCCGCTATAACCCATCATCCGCGCCGTCGCCGGCTTGATCTGCATCAAGCCGATTTCGCCGGCGCTGCCGACGAGGTTGGGCCGGTAGTTGCTCTCGATCTTGATCACAGCGTGAGCGAGGGACGCCGGCACGCCATAGCTTGCGGCGTAACGCGCCACGATGGCCGAATACTGATCGCCACTGGCCACCGCTGCCGTCGAGGCCACTGCTTCCTTGATCCCGATCGATGCCGTCGTCGTTTTATCGACGGTCTTGCGGCCTCGCCTGGTCTTCTGTCTCGTGCTCGGCTTCTTGGCCTTGGTCCAGCTCGCCTTCTCCACTTTCGCGGAAGACCGCTTCGCCGCCTTCACATCCTTGCTGCTTTTGGCCGAAATGGCCTTGCCCTTGGCGGTCGCTGCGACGAGCCCCTGGTCGGCCCGTGGGCTCAGCGGCGCGGCGCTTGCCGCCCCGAAGGCAAAAGTCATTACGCCGGCAGCAAGAGCTGCCGTTACAACGGTCAATTTCTGCATGTGATCCTGTTCTGTCTGAACGCGCGAAGATCTCCGCGCGGCATTGCTTGATTAATGTCGGATCATCCGGGGGGTTAGACATCCGACAAACTGTACGGATCGCCCTTTGCGGCCCGAATTGCGCGCAATGAAGGCGAAGCAAGTCACTTTAAGTGACAGATTGTAACTTAATGTCGGAAAAGCATTACTTGGACGGCATCCTGACCCAAGGTCAAGTTGGATGGGAAGCGAGCAGCCGTTGAAGCGTGCGCATCGTCGATCCGTCCGCCGCTCCATCGATTCGACGTGGCCGAAAGTGACGCTGGAAAGCCTGGACCACGACCTGCGTCTGCTGGTCGAAAACACCCGATATTTCGACTCCATAGCCGTAAAGCGCCAGCATCGATTGCAGCGCCTCGACATCGGCGCCGGCGTCGCCGGCCTTCAGCAAGGCGCCGCGCCTGATCGGTGCTGCCGCCACGAAGTGGCCGACGCCGGCCTCGAACAGGGCCCGCCAGGGAAACTTCTCGCCAGGGTCGATCTTGCGCCCCGGCGCCACATCGGAGTGCGCCAGCACCCGCTGGGGAGCAATCGCATGCCGGCTGGCTATTCCGGCACACAAGCCGATCACCGCATCGATCTGTCGCTTGGGAAAACCGGGATAACCCAATGAATGCCCCGGGTTGACGATCTCGATGCCGACGGAACAGGAGTTGATGTCGGTGCGTCCGAACCACGAACTCTTCCCAGCGTGCCAGGCTCGGTCGCTTTCCCGGACCATCTGCACGATATGTCCATTCTCATGCACCAGATAATGCGAGGAGACCTCGCTGGCGGGATCGCATAGCCACGCCTCGGCCCCGGCGCCTGTCGGCATGCCGGTATAGTGCAGCACGATCATGTCGGGCTTCAGCGTCTCGCGCCGTGGCCCGAAATTCGGCGATACCCTGACCTCCGCGCTCGGCTCGTCGGGCAGGAAGCCGCTCATGCGTGCCGCAGGCCCCGCTCGATCATCTCATAGGCGGTGTTGATCGCCGCGAGCCTCGTCGTCGCGATCTTGATGAATTCCTGCGGCAGGCCGCGCGCGATCAGCCGGTCGGGATGATTGTCGGAAACCAGCTTGCGGTAGCGTTTCCTGACCTCCTCGAACGGCTTGCCGCGCTCGATGCCGAGCACGACATAGGGGTCGGCGGCGCCAAGATCGACGTGCCTGGCAAGGATCGCCTCGTAGTGCACCTCGTCTATGCGGAAGATTTCGGCGATGCGATGCAGGAACTGGCCTTCACGCTCATGGATCAGCCCGTCGGCCTTGGCGATGTGGAACAGGCCGTCGAGTATATCCTCCAGCATCATGCAGTTCGAATGGCCGGAGCCGCAAAGCTGCGCCATGCGCTCGGCATAAGTCTCGAAGCCGGCAACGTCACGTTTGGCCATATCGTAGAGCCGCGCCACATTGCGCGTCTCCTTTGGCGGCACCTCGAATATTTCCTGGAAGGCGCGTATCTCGTCCTGGGTGACGACCCCGTCGGCCTTGGCCATCTTGGCCGAGAGCGCAATCATCGCCACGGAGAAGGCAACGCGGCGGCGCAGATCCGCATCGCCGGAAAAAACCGTCCGCACGGCCTCGACCACGTCGGCGACGCCCGACGAGGCTGAAGACGAAATCCGCGTGATAAAGTCGCCGAGGCGGTCCCAAATCGACATGGCCGCTTCTTAGAGCCAACCGGTCCCCGCTATCAAGCCAATAACGCCGGCATCATACCTCGACGACAATCGATCTCGTGCGGGAACCGCTACCCGCCTGGGCGAAGGGCCGGCAAGACGCCGGCCCTCACCAGAACACAGGTACTAATGGACTACTGCGCGGGCGCAGGAGCGGGCGTTGCCGGAGCCGGCTCGGCAGGCTTGGTCGAATTATCCGCTGGCGCCGCGGGTTTCATCGGCTGCTCGGCCGGCGGATTGGTGCTCTGGGTGGTGGTGTTATCCGTCCCCGTGCCGCTGTCGCTGCATGCAGCGACGCCGAGCAGCGCAAGGGCGGACACCGACGCAAGAATGAGTTTTTTCATGATATCTCTCCTTCAACACACGCTCACGTTGCAGTGAACGGTCGAGAAGGAAATGCATCACTCAGCCATGGGTTTCGTAACGATGCGTTTCCGCATGTAACATCGCTCGCATCCTCCCTTGGGGCGCCCAAGGGTGAAACAGCTTTGCGCTCCCCTGTGCGGATCGCTGTCATCCACCTGTCATCGCCGGGCGTTACCCGCTTGCGGCAAAGCAAATGGGGAATCACCTTGCCATGACGGACGTTTCCGCAGATCTGATCTTTCGCCGCGGCAAGGAAGTTGGAAAAGCGGTCTACCAGAACCGTCCCCTGTCGAAGGCCGGAATTTCCGAACGGCTGTTCGCCTTCCTGTTTTCTGGCCTGGTCTACCCGCAGATCTGGGAAGATCCCGATGTCGACATGGACGCAATGCAGCTTGGCGAAGGCCACCGCGTCGTCACCATTGCCTCCGGCGGTTGCAATATCCTGGCCTATCTCACCCGATCGCCGGGCAGGATCGACGCCGTCGATCTTAACGCCGCTCACATCGCCTTGAACCGCATGAAGCTGGAGGCCGTGCGCCACCTGCCATCGCAGGGCGACCTGTTCCGCTTCTTCGGCGCCGCCGGCACCAGCCACAATTCGCAGGCTTACGACCGCTTCATCGCGCCGCACCTCGACCCGGTCAGCCGCCACTACTGGGAGCGCCGCAACTGGCGCGGCATCAGGCGCATCGCGGTCTTCGACCGCAATTTCTACCAGACCGGCCTGCTTGGCCTGTTCATCGCCATGGGCCACCGCACGGCGAAATTCTTCGGCGTCGACCCTGCCGGCATAATGGAAGCCAGGAACATCGGCGAGCAGCGCCGCTTCTTCAAAGAGGAGCTGGCGCCGGTGTTTGACAAGAAACTTTTGAAATGGGCGACCTCGCGCAAAGCCTCGCTGTTTGGCCTCGGCATCCCACCGGCGCAGTACGATTCCCTGATCACCTCCGGCGACGGCACCATGGCCAGCGTGCTGAAAGCCCGGCTGGAGAAGCTCGCATGCGATTTTCCATTGAAAAACAACTATTTCGCCTGGCAGGCCTTTGCCCGGCGCTACCCTGGACCCGGCGAAGCCGCCCTGCCCGCCTATCTTGAAAAGCAGAACTACGAGACCATCCGCGGCAACGTCGATCGCGTGGCCATCCACCATGCCAATCTGATCGAATTTCTGGCAGGCAAGGACGCCGGAGCGGTCGACCGTTTCGTCCTGCTCGACGCGCAGGACTGGATGACAAACGACCAGCTCAATGCGCTGTGGTCGGAAATCACCCGCACCGCCTCCGCCGGCGCTCGCGTCGTCTTCCGCACCGCGGCCGAGCCAAGTCTGCTTCCGGGCCGTGTCTCCGCTTCCCTGCTCGACCAATGGAGCTACGAGAGCGACGCCTCGCGCGAATTCTCGGGCCGCGACCGCTCGGCAATCTATGGCGGCTTTCATCTCTACGCGAAGCGCGCCTGATGAGCACGACCGAGCTGCCTGCCAGCCACGCCGAACTGATGGACGGCGTCTACCGCTGGCAGCGCCACATCTACGACCTGACCCGCAAATACTATCTGCTTGGCCGCGACCGGCTGATATCAGGGCTGGACGTCCCCCCGGGTGGCACGGTGCTGGAACTCGGCTGCGGCACCGGGCGCAACATCATCCTCGCCGCCCGCAGCTATCCCGGCGCGCGCTTCTTCGGCCTCGACATCTCGGCGGAGATGCTGGAGACCGCCGGCACCGCGATTGCCCGCGAAGGCATGTCCGATCGCGTCATGCTGGCAAGGGGCGACGCCACGGACTTCGACGTAAAGGCACTGTTTGGCCGCGACAGCTTCGACCGTGTCTTCGTGTCCTATTCACTGTCGATGATCCCCGACTGGGAAAAGACGGTCTCCGCCGCGCTGACAACGCTCGCTCCGGGTGGTTCCCTGCACATCGTCGACTTCGGCCAGCAGGAAGGCCTGCCGGACTGGTTCCGGACCCTGCTTCGCGGCTGGCTCAGAAAATTCCACGTCGCGCCGCGTGAAATGTTGCGCGAGGTACTGGAATCGGAATCGCGAAAAACCGGCGCAACCTTCCGTTTCCGCACACTTTATCGCGGCTACGCCTGGCTGGCGGTGGTCCGGCCGAGCAGCTGACCGGCTAGCGCAGCGCCTTCACCAGCGCCCCCACCATCGTCTGCGGGCGATAGCCGAGCTTGGCCGGCGTCAGGCCGAGCCGCACCACCACCAGTTGCTCGGAAGGAGTGATGGCGACGGTCTGCCCGTCATGACCTTCCATCCAGTAGGTGTCCTTGGGCAGGCCGGCCGCCACGCCGGCACCGGGGTTTTCCTCGTCGCCCGGCGCCTCGATCCACACCTGCCCTTTGCCGTAGACTTTCGAAGCCGACGCCGGCTCGCGCATCCAGTCGACGAAACCGGGCGGCAATATCTGGTTGCCGTTCCAGACCCCGCCCTGCAGCAGGAACTGGCCGAAGCGGGCCCAGTCATGGGCGGTGGCGTAGAGATAGGATGAGCCGACGAACGTGCCCTGCTCGTCGGTCTCGAGCACCGCGCTGTGCATGCCCAGCGGCTCGAACAGCGCGGTGCGCGGCCACGTCAATGCCTTGGCCTTGTCGCCGATCGCATCCTGCCAGAGCCGCGACAGCATCACCGCCGTTCCGCTCGAATAGGAGAACACCTTGCCCACTTCGCCGGTGAGCGGCTTGGCTTCGGCAAAACCCGCCATGTCGGGTTCGAGATAGAGCATGCGTGTCACATCGGCGACGTCGCCATAGTCCTCGTTGAATTCCAGCCCGCTCGACATCGCCATCATGTCGGCAAGGCTGATCGCGGCGCGGCCATCGGCCTTCCAGGGCGCGAAAAGGCCCTGGTTGGTCATCGCCATCTTGCCGTCCTTGACAAGCGTGCCGACTATGGCGGCATTGACCGTCTTGGTCATCGACCAGCCGAGCAACGGCGTCCGGGCGGAAAAACCATCGCCATAGCGTTCCGCCACGACGCGGCCGTTCTTGACCACCACCACGGCGCGCATGCCGGCGCCTGTCATGGCGGCATCATCGACGATCTTCGCCACCTCCGGGTTCTGCGAGGCTTCGACCCGCTCGCCTTCCGGCCACGGCGCGTCCTGTCCTACCGCCGAGGGTTCGACATGGATCGCCGTGCGCCGCGCCTTGCCGACATCGCCATCGGGAACCGAGGCGCAGCCCAGCCCGTCGCGGGAAACCGCGATGCTCTTGCCGAGGAAGCCAAGCAGGCCGGCGGAGACTGTGCCCCGGTTCTTGTCGACCGAGACCCGCATCAGCTTGAGCAGGGGATGACCAGGCGCCTGCACGTCGACGGCAAGCACCTCGTTGGCGTCGCGTCCGGCGATGAAAACGTTGGAGCAGACGATCTTTGCCGAATAGCCCGAGCCGACCCGGATCAGTTCGGGCGGCGCGAAATAGAGCCACCCAGACAGCGCCACGACCGCCAGCACCACCAGGCCGAGCAGCCATTTGACGATCTTGGCAATGATCCGCATCTTTCCCATCCCCCGAATGAAGGCTCGATCCATGTCATCGATTTGCCGCCATTGCTTCCGCAAAATCATGGCTGTTGTCGAGCGCCGTCAACCAGATATCAACCATGATCGGCGATCACAGGTGCATGTCGCCCAAAGCGCGCCGCGTTTTGGGATCACGGCACGAAGACAAATAGTTGAAGCGCGCCGAAAAATGCGCGCTTTGAAGATACCGGGCGATGGAGTGGGGCTGTCGTCCGGCGGGGGCCAGACCAAGCGCCGGCCATCAGTTACAGACCCATCAGCGACCGGCTGAAACCGGCTCGGGAGTTGTGATGCGCCGTCTCGCGGTCCTTTTCATGCTGACGCTGCTGGGCGCCTGCTCGACTGTGGAGGATCTGTCGCCACTGTCGCCATCCAGCGCCCCCACGGTTGCGGCGCGCGCGCCCCGCTTCGCCGATTCCAAGCCGCACGAATGGGACAGCGGCGCGCCGTGGAATTACGCCGTTCACGGCACCGATGTCTCGAAATACCAGACCTCGGTCGACTGGCCGACCGCCAAGGCCAGCGGCATTTCCTTCGCTTTCATCAAGGCGACGGAGGGCGGCGACCGTTTCGATGATTATTTCAACGAGCATTGGGCGCGCACCAAAGCCGCCGGCATTCCTCGTGCCGCCTATCATTTCTTCTATTTCTGCACTCCGGCGGCGGTACAGGCGCGCTGGTTCATCCGGAATGTCCCCGTCGACCGTTCGGCCATGCCGCCGGTGCTGGACATGGAGTGGAACCCGAAATCGCCAACCTGCCGACTGCGGCCGGACGCGGCCACCGTGCGCGCGGAGATGACCACCTTCCTCGAAATCGTCGAGCGGCACTACGGCAAGAAGCCGATCATCTATACGTCGGTGGACTTCTTTGAAGACAACGAGCTGTCGACCTTCCGCGGCTATCCCTACTGGCTACGCTCCGTCGCCGGCCACCCGCGCCAGAAATATGGCAGCCACCCCTTCACCTTCTGGCAGTACACTGGAACCGGCATCGTTCCCGGCATGACCGGCAAGTCCGATATAAACGTCTTCAACGGCAGCCAGGCCGCCTGGAACAAATGGTTGAGGCAGAACACCCGCTGACACCGTGTCAACGGCAGCCAAGCCGCCTGGGAAAAGGGCTGCGGCAGAACACCCGTTGACACCGTGTCGACGGCAGCCAAGCCGCCTGGGAAAAGGGCTGCGGCAGAACACCCGTTGACACCGGGCCTGCCGCCTGCTTTCGACACGGCCGGCGGGCAAGAGTGCAACCGCCGGTATTCCGGGGCGGCGCGCATCCAGATGGACACGCCAGGCCGCTCGGAATCATGAATGTCGAAAGGAAGTCGATGCGACTGCGTTCCCAAGCCCTCGCGGCGCTGTTCCTGTGCGCCACGGCCTTGCCGGCGATTGCGCAGGAATGCGGCGGCGACTTCGAAACCTGGAAGCAGGGCGTGGCTGCGGAAGCCAGGGCGGCGGGTGTCGGCGCTGTCGGTCTCGAGGCGCTCGAGGATGCCAGCTTCGACGAGAGGGCGCTGGCGCGCGACCGCGCCCAAGGCGTCTTCACCCAGACCTTCATCGAGTTCTCCAACCGGATGATCTCGGCCTACCGGCTGAAGCAGGGCGCGGCGAACATGAAGAAATACGCCGATATCTTCGCCCGCGCCGACCAGCAGTTCGGCGTCCAGGCGCCGGTCATCACCGCCTTCTGGGCGCTGGAGACCGATTTCGGTGCCGTGCAGGGCGATTTTCATACGCTGAGCGCGCTGGTGACGCTTTCCCATGATTGTCGTCGCCCGCAGTTGTTCCGGCAGCAACTGGTGCCGCTACTGGAACTGATCGATCATGGTGTGCTGCCGGCCGACGTTAACGGTGCCTGGGCTGGCGAGATCGGCCAGACGCAGATCCTGCCTTCCGACTATCTCGCCCGTGGCGTCGACGGCGACGGCGACGGCAAGATCGACCTGCGGGGCAGTGTGCCGGATGTGATCATGACCACGGCCAACAAGGTGCTGTCGCGCGGCTGGAAGCGCGACGAGCCCTGGATCCAGGAAGTGCGCGTGCCCGACGAGATGCCATGGGACCAGACCGGGCGCACCAACAAATTGCCGCTGACGCAGTGGGCGCAGTGGGGTGTCACCAATCCCGACGGCTCGCCGCTGGTCGACAAGGGCCTGAAGGCCGGGCTGGCGTTGCCCATGGGCCGCAAGGGACCGGCCTTCCTCACTTACGACAATTTCGACGTCTATCTCGAATGGAACCAGTCCTTCACCTACGCGCTGACCGCGGCCAATCTTGCCGCGCGGCTGGCCGGTGCGCCACCGATCGACCCGCGCGATCCCGAACCGGGGCTCAACAACGAGCAGATGAAGGCTTTGCAGACCAAGCTGGAAGCCAAGGGCTACGACGTTGGCACGGTCGACGGGATCCTGGGCACCAACACCCGCGAAGCGATCCGCAAGGAGCAGACGCGGCTGGGATTGCCCGTGGACGGCTGGCCGACGCCGGAGCTTCTAGCGAAGCTGTGAAAGGGAACGAAGCTGTGAGTAGGGAACAGTGACGAACCCATTTCACTACTCACTACTCACTACTCACTACTTAATCCGCCATCGTCTCCAGACTCGCAAACCCCACCGGCGCGTCGCCTTCGTCGAACGGCGTCGCCACCTCGACGAAAGTGTCGGGATAGAAGCCGTTGAAGCGGGTTCTCAGCGACAGCGAATAGGCGCCGATATGGCCGATCTCGATCCAGTCGCCGGTGTCGACGGTTTCCGGCAGCCAGAACGGCCGCGACAATATGTCGACGGAATCGCAGGTCGCGCCGCAGACTTTGAACGGCACGATGGTCTTCTCATCGCCATTGCGCGTGCGGATCGCCGGATCGGGAATGAAGCGTGCCGGCAGCGTGATCTTGCCGGTCCATGAATCCGACAGCGACGCCCAGATGCCGTCATTGATGTAGAGCCGCTTGCCCTTGCGCAACAGCACCCGCACGATCAGCGACAGGCAGCGCGCCACGATCACCCGCCCCGGCTCGGCAACCAGCGGCATCTGGTCGAACTGGTATTCCTTGAGGTCTCCAGAAAGCCGCGACATGATCTGGCCGAGCGACGGCATCGCGACCTGCTTGCGATTGGGATCATGCCCGTATTCGGCCGGAAAACCGCCGCCGACATCGAGGCCGGCCAGGTCGAAGGTCAGCCGGTTGCGCACCCAGTCGGCCGAGGCCAATGCCCTTTCGTAGGTGTCGGGGTCCTCGATCTGGCTGCCGACATGGAAGCATAGCCCGACCTTGTAGCCGGTGCGGTTCAGCCGCTCGGCGAGCTCGACCGCGTAGGCCGGCCCGGCGCCGAACTTCTTCGACAGCTCGTAGGCCGCATGGCCTTTGGTCTGCACCCGCACGAACACGCTGACGGCGCCCGGGTCGATGTCGAGCGCCCTGACCACCCGCGTCAGCTTGGTGATCTCGTCCTCGTGGTCGAGCGCAATCACGCGGATGCCGTATGTCTCCAACGCCAGCTTGATGTCCGACTGCGCCTTCACAGGATGCATGTAGAGCATCTCGGCATCGGCCGAGACCGCGCGCACGGCGGCGAACTCGCCGGGCGAGGCCACGTCGAAAGCGGAGACGCCGGCCTCGACCAGCGTCTTCAGCACGATCTGCTCGCCATTGGTCTTGACCGCATAGGCCGTTTTGCCGGGGAACATGCCCATGAACTGCAAGGCATCGGCCTTCAGCACCTGCGGGCGGAAGCAGTAGACCGGATCGTCCGGGCGAAGCGCCAGTGCCGCCTCGCGGGCATTCTCGAATCGCTGCATGGACGAATCCTTGACCTAGCCTGCGCACAATTAATCCAAGCTAGCGGCCAATGAAAACAATTCTGTGTCTCGTGCGCCTGACGGCGGGGCGCTAGGCTTTGTCAGGGGACAGCCCCTCGGCAGGTTTCGGGTGGTTCTTGCCTGCGAAGCCGATATGGCTTCTGTCTGGCTGCCTGCATTCGGCCGTCCGGGAGAACGCATCACATGGCAATAGCGGCGACATCAGCACCGCGCGGACCGATGGTGCTCAAGGACTGGTCGCAGCTTCTGCTGCTCGGCGCGATCTGGGGCGGCTCCTTTTTCTTCGCCCGCGTTGCCGTGGCGGAGCTTCACCCGCTGGTGCTGGTGCTGTTTCGCGTCGCCATCGCGGCACTCGCTTTGCAGCTCTATCTGTTCCTGCGCGGCCCGTCCTTCCGCCTTGCCCTTCCTCATGCAGGACTGTTCTTCCTGCTGGCCTTCACCAACAACGTCGTGCCTTTCTCGCTGATCTTCGCCGGCCAGACTGAGCTTGGCGCCGGCGTCGCCTCGGTGCTCAATGCGACCACGCCGTTCTGGACGCTGATCCTCGCCAACGCCCTGACATCGGACGAGAAGCTTTCCTGGAACAAGCTGGCCGGCATTGCGCTTGGCGTCGCCGGCACGGCTGTGATGATTGGCCCCGGCCTCGTTGCCGGCCTCGGCGGCCCGGTCTGGGCCAAATTCGCGCTGATCGGAGCATCGTTGTCCTACGGCGTCGCACTGATAGTCGCTCGCCCCTTCAAGGGCGTGCCCTCGCCGGTCATCGCCACCGGGCAGCTGACCGCCTCGACCATCATCATGATCCCGGTCGTGCTGCTTGCGCATGGTCCCGCCGGCCTGCTCTCGGCCTCGGCGCCGGTCTGGGCGGCGGTGCTGGCGCTGGCGCTGCTGTCCACCGCCTTCGCCTATATCCTCTATTTCAACCTCGTCGCCTCGGCCGGCGCCACCAACGCCTCACTGGTGACGCTGATCGTGCCGGTGAGTGCCATGCTGCTCGGTTTCCTGTTCCTTGGCGAGCGGCTGGAATTGTTCGAAATCGGCGGCATGGTGCTGATCGGTCTTGGCCTGATTACCATAGACGGGCGGCTGTTCATCCGCAGGGTAGCGCTGCCATGACATGCCAACGACACGAAGCCGCCATAATTTATTCACAGGTTCGTATCTGGTTTTGCCTAGAAGTTTCAACGCCTAACGGCGAAAATGAGGTCGCAAACTCCACAATCGCGTCGCAATGCAGCACATTTTCCGCTTGCCTGTGGCACAAATGACCCTAGACTCCGGCCATAGCTCTTTAAGAGGAGGCTATGTCATGGGACTTACGAGGCCAATCAACGCATTGATGATCTGTGCTGCGTTTGCATTCATCGGCGCCCTCATTATAGGCGTTCTTCCCTGAACCCGCCAAAAACGGGGAAGACCAGCACCCAATAATCAACCAATTTGAAAGGCCGGGTTTTTACCCGGCCTTTCTGCATCTCAAGCCCGGTTCAGGCGGCTGCGGAGCCAGCCACTTCCGCCTCATGCGAGCGGATGCCGATCATGTGGCAGACGGCAAAGACGAGGTCGGCCCGGTTCATCGTATAGAAGTGGAAATCGCCCACGCCCCGCTCGACCAGATCCAGCACCTGCTCGGCCGCCACCGCCGACGCGACCAACGCATGCGTCTGCGGATCGTTCTGCAGGCCGTCGAAACGTTCGGCCAGCCATGCCGGCACCAGCGCGCCGCAACGTGCCGAGAAATTGGCGACCTGGGTGAAATTGTGCACCGGCAGGATGCCCGGCACGATCGGAATGTAGATGCCGGCTCGACGCGCGCGCTCGACATAGCGCTCGTAGAGATCGTTGTCGAAGAAGAATTGGGTGATCGCCCGCGTCGCGCCATTGTCGACCTTGCGCTTCAGCATGTCGATGTCGGTGGCGAAGTCGGGGCTTTCCGGATGCTTTTCCGGATAGGCCGAGACCGAGATGTCGAAATCGCCCACGCTCTTCAGCGCACCGACCAGCTCGGCGCCATTGGCATAGCCGTCCGGGTGCGGACGGTAGGCGGTGCCGACGCCCGCGGCCGGATCGCCGCGCAGGGCGACGAACCGCTTCACGCCCATGTCGGCGAATTCCTGGATCACCGCGTCGACCTCAGGGCGTGGAGCGTCGACGCAGGTCATGTGCGCTGCCGGCGTCAGGCTGGTCTCCTTCAGGATACGGCCTACGGTGCGTGCCGTGCGCTCCCGAGTCGAACCGCCGGCACCGTAGGTCACCGAGACGAATTTCGGCTTCAGCGGTTCCAGTCGGGTGACTGTGTCCCACAGCCTCGCTTCCATCTCGTCCGACTTTGGCGGGAAGAATTCGAAGGAAACCCTGACCTTGTCGCCAATGTCGGGGCGGCGGGAAAAGCGGAACTGGTTCATCAGGCGATTTCCCCTATCGAACTCACTTTGGTCTGCTGGCTGTCATTGGCAGGATCGGCGATCAGCAGGCGCCGGTCGCGGCCAAGCCAGAGCTTGACCGTGAGCTTGGCCTCGGTGCCGCCGCTCGGCTCGAACTCCTGGGCATCTTCGAGATCGAGGCCCGCTTCGGAGAACCACTCGCCGATCTGCCGGTCGGAAAAGCCGAGGCGCATATGCGCGTGCTCGTCGCGCAGGAATTCCAGGGCATGCGGCGCGAAATCGACGATCACCAGCCGTCCGGAAGGGCGCAGCAGCCGCGCCGCCTCATGGACGGCGCGGGCGGGATCGTCGAGATAGTGCAGCACCTGATGGATGGTGACGAGATCGAAGGCGTCGCGCTCGACCGGCGGCGAGAAGATGTCGCCCTGCCGCACCTGAGCATTGGAGACGCCGGCCTTGTCCAGATTGGCGCGCGCGACGGTCAGCATCTCGCGCGACATGTCAATGCCGATGCCGCGCCGGTAGAGTGGCGAGAAGATTTCCAGGAGGCGCCCCGTACCGGTGCCGAGATCGAGCATCGATTGGAATGGCCGCTTGCCGACGAGTTTAATGAGGGCGGCCTCGACCGCACGGTCCGGCACGTGCAGGGAGCGGATGTGGTCCCAGCTTGCCGCATTCTGCGAAAAATACTCCGCCGCGCGGTCCTGCCGCTTGCGCTTGACCGAGGCCAGCCGCTCGAGATCGCGCTCGACCTGCGGATCGGCGCCGCGAATGCCGGCGACCAGCCGCAGCACGAAGTCGCGCGCCGAATCCGTGTCAGACAGCCGGAAGAAGGCCCACGATCCCTCCTGGTAACGGCCGATCAGCCCGGCCTCCAGGAGCAGCTTCAGGTGCCGCGACACGCGTGGCTGCGACTGGCCGAGAATCTCGGTAAGATCGGAGACGGTGAGATCGCCGCGCGACAGCAGCGCCAGTATGCGCAGGCGGCTCGATTCGGCCGCCGCCTTCAATGTGTCCACCATGGTGTCGAGCGAGACATGCATCAGCGTATTCTCTTTGAAAAAGATATAAACATATGTTTATGTCGATTTTCGAAGCCTTGCAAGCGCTATGTCGCTTCCGGACAAGAAAATGCCGCATGCATGATTTCCCGGTGGGTAACGACATGCGCCAACGAAAAGATGGATAAAATGACTGGACGGCGTGAGATGTTCGAGGCGCGGGAGGGCGAGCAGAGGCTGGAGATAGATCCGGCGCTGATGCCGGCCGATGGCGGCGTCATCTTCATCGGCCGCATCGCCTCGCCATGGACGACGCGCGAAACCTGCCCCAAGAACATGCGCGCGGCGCGCGAGACCGGGCAGCCGGCAGCACTGACGATCGACCCGGCCTACCGGGCCGGCCTGCAAGGGCTGGAGCGCGCCAGCCACCTCGTCATCCTGTCGTGGCTGCACCACGCGCCGCGGACTCTGATCGTTCAGAAACCGCGCCATGCGGCTGAAGCAAAAGGCGTATTCGCCCTGCGCTCCCCTGCCCGGCCAAACCCGATCGGCCTGCATGTGGCGAAACTGATTGCGCTCGACATCGCCACCGGGCGCATCGAGATCGACGCCATCGACGTGCTCGATGGCACCCCGGTGGTCGATATAAAACCCTACTTCGCATCGACCGATGCCTTTGCCGAGGCGACCATCGAAGGGCGCGACGAACGATGAAGGCGCCGACCGGCCGTCGACGCGCCCTCGCCAAGGCGCTGACCGCGCTTCTGCCGCTGGCGCCCTATGCCGACATGGAGAAGATCCGAGCCGATGCCGGTTCCGTTCACATGAAGACCTTGCCGCCGACCATTGCCGTGTGGCTGGCGACGATTGCCCATATCCGTCACGCCCATACCGACTACGAAAAGCTGCTCGCCGAAGGCTATGACCGCGACTCGGCGCGCTTCTTCGTCATCGAGCAGACCAATGTCGTGCTTACCCGCTGGCGCGCCACCCGCCTGCTCGACGCCGACGACGAGGATGATTGAAGCGGTTGCCGTCCGGCACGGCGCTCGGTTGCATGGGCTGGCCAGCTTCACTTCGAGGACGAACGACGCCGAATGACTGGCTCTATGCCCGCTGCCTGACACCGATAGCCTGTGACACAAGGAGGTGCCGATGAGCCAGACCGCACAGGATACACGGCCGCTGCCTGTGGTGAGCGACCGCCACGTCGATCCTCATGCCTATCCCGACGGCATCGCCTTCCTCGACGGCCAGTACCTGCCGATGTCGCAGGCTAAGATCTCCGTGCTGGACTGGGGGTTCCTGCATTCCGATGCCACTTACGACACCGTGCATGTCTGGAACGGCCGCTTCTTCAGGCTTGACCTGCATCTCGACCGCTTCTTCGGAGGACTGGAGAAATTGCGCATGACGATCCCGTTCGACCGCGACGGCGTGACCGGGATCCTGCACGATTGCGTGGCACTGTCGGGACACCGCGCCGCCTATGTCGAAATGCTGTGCACGCGCGGCGCTTCCCCTACTTTCAGCCGCGATCCGCGGCAGTCGATCAATCGCTTCATGGCATTTGCCGTGCCGTTCGGCTCGGTCGCCAATGCCGAGCAGTTGCAGCGCGGACTGCGGGTCGCCATCAGCGACAAGGTGCGCATTCCGCCGGCCTCGATCGACCCGGCGATCAAGAACTACCACTGGCTCGATCTGGTGCGCGGCCTTTACGACGCCTATGACCGCGGCGCCGAGACAGCGCTCATTCTCGACTTCAACGGCAATGTCGCCGAAGGCCCGGGCTTCAACGTCTTCTGCGTCAAGGACGGCAAGCTCTCGACGCCGGCGATCGGCGTCCTGCCAGGCATAACCCGCCGCACCGTCTTCGATCTCTGTGCGCAGGAAAACCTCGACGCCGCTCCGGCCGATGTCAGCGTCGCGGCATTGCGCGAGGCCGACGAGGTCTTCATCACATCGACCGCCGGCGGCATCATGCCGGTCACGATGATCGACGGCAGCCTGGTCGCGGACGGGAGGCCAGGCGCGATCACCCGCCGACTGATGGCGCTCTATTGGAACAAGCATGAGGATCCGGCCTGGTCGAGCGCTGTACGCTACCCCTGACCGGTCGCCGCTCCCGTCCAAATAATTCCGCCACCGCCCCTGGAAAGTCGCGGGACGCACCGTATATGGCAAAAAGCGGAGAAGCCTCCGCTTACCCCTGAAAAATCACGGCCCATACGGGCAAGGACTTCATCATGACAAACAAGGTTTGGTTCATCACCGGATCGTCGAAGGGTTTTGGCCGCGTCTGGGCCGAGGCCGCGCTCGCCCGCGGCGACCGCGTCGCGGCAACCGCCCGCGATGCCGGCACGCTCGCCGATCTCGCCGTGAAGTATGGCGACAACATCGCCGCGATAAAGCTCGATGTCACCGACAAGAAAGCCGTCGGTGCCGCAATCGCCGAGGCGCACAAGCGGTTTGGCCGGCTCGACATCGTCGTCAACAATGCCGGCTATGGCCATTTCGGCGCCATCGAGGAAGTCAGCGAGCAGGAAGCCCGCGACCAGATCGAAACCAATGTGTTCGGCGCACTGTGGGTCACCCAGGCCGCCTTGCCGATCATGCGGGCGCAGCGCTCCGGCCACATCATCCAGATCTCGTCGATCGGCGGCGTCAATGCCTTCGCCTCGCTTGGCCTCTACCACGCCTCGAAATGGGCGCTGGAAGCCTTCAGCCAGTCGTTGAGCCTCGAGGTCGCGGAGTTCGGCATGCATGTCACGCTGGTCGAGCCCGGCGGCTTCTCCACCGACTGGGCCGGTCCGTCGGCCAAGGTCTCCAAAGCGCTGGACGCCTATGCGCCCGTCCGCGCTGCCATGGCGGAGCGCCGCAGCCGCGCCGTGGCCGGCGATCCCGAGGCCACCGGACCGGCGATGCTGGCCATCGTCGACGCGGCCGAGCCGCCTCTCAGAGTGTTCTTCGGCGACGGCGGGCTGCCGATGATCAAGCAGGAATACGCCAACCGCATCGCCACCTGGGAAAAGTGGGACCATGTTTCGGTCATGGCGCAAGGCGCCAACAAGAACCGCAAGGCCTAAGGGCTAGTGCGGGTCGCTCAGCCACGCCGTTTCGAGCGGCGTGGCTACCTCGTCAGACGCGATAAATCCACTGCTCCGGCACACGCACGGAGATTTCCTCGCCGGACCTGACGATGCCGGGCTTCTCGACCCAGCCTACAAGGCCCCGCAGCCGCTTGGCCACTTTCGGAAAGAGCAGCGCGGTGGCGTCGCGGTCCCCCGCCCGGACATGCTCGGCGATCGACTGCCCGGCGACGCGGCATGGCTTGTTCTGGGCATCGATCTTGATCGTCACGCCGCCCTGGAAGAACAGCAGCGAGCCGGATGGCAACATCGAAAGATGCGGCACCCCTTCGATCAGCAAATTGGCGCCGATCCACTCGGGCTTGATCTCCTCTAGGCCCATGCGTTCGGCGACCAGCGCGAGTTCGTCCGCCGCCACCAGCGACAACTGCCTCTCGTTGCGCATCTCGGTGCCGCGCGGATACCACGGTTCGCGCCCGCCGGAGCGTCGCGCTATCCCGGCATGAAAATCGCCGGCTATGCCGTCGAAGCCCAGCTGCAATTTCTCGACCGCCTTGGTTTCGAAATGGTCGAACGGAGCGGCATAGAGCGCCGCCGCCCTTGCCGCCAGCTTGCGGCCCGGCACGATGTCGACCGGCAGGTCCGCCGGAAAAAGCCTTGGGTTGGTTTCCTGCATCGGTCTGGTCTAGAGGCCCTCCGCAATGCGGTCCAGTCGAAAGCGCTGATGATCCGATCACGCCGTTTGATGCCGATCACGACTTTCTTACCGGAAACGCAGTTGCCGCCCACAGCGCGCCGCATTGCCGCCGCGCCGCCGGCATAGTCGAGGGCGCCAGATCGGGAGGAGGTTCGGGTCATGCAGGTGGGACACGCCGTTGCTGCGCTCTGGTTGTTCTGGCTGGTATCGTGGATCCTTGCCGCTTCATGGGCCGATCCCGTGCGCAAGCGGGCGGATTTCAGGGCGGAGGCGCGATATCGGGTTCTCTGGCTCGCCGGTACCGTCCTGCTGTTCGTTCCGGCGCACGGCTATGTGGGTCGGCTTCGGCTCTGGACACCGACGCTCCCCCAGGCCTGGATTTGCGTCGCCCTGATCGCCATCGGCATCGCCTTTGCTTGGTGGGCCCGCCTGCATCTCGGCCGGCTATGGTCCAGCACGGTAACCGCCAAGGCCGATCATCGCATCATCGACACCGGTCCTTACGCGCTTGTCCGTCATCCGATCTATACGGGCCTGCTGCTTTCGATCTTCGCCACCATGGCCGTCAAGGGCACGGTATGGGGCGTCGCGGGTGCGGCCCTGCTGCTTGCCGGGATCGTCATCAAGGCGAGGCTGGAGGAAAGTTTCCTGCGCGGCGAGCTTGCCCGCCTATGACGATTACGCGCGCCGCGTGCCGATGCTGGTTCCCTTCCCGCCGGCCTGAAGCGGCAAGCGCCCGTCCTACAGCATTCGCAGCAGCGCGCCGCCGATCGAATACCCCGCGCCGAAAGCGCAGATCAGCCCGAAATCGCCCGCCTTCATGTCGGCATGGTTCTCCGACAACGCGACGATGGCGCCGGCGCCGGCCGTGTTGCCGAGACGCTCCAGCACCATGGGCGCGCGGTCATGATCGACCTCGTGGCCGAATGATAGTTTCAGGATCATGGCGTTCATGCGCGCATTGGCCTGGTGCAGCCAGAAGCGTCGCACCGCCTGCGGCGTCAGGCCGTGCTCGGCCAGGAACTCGACGATGAATTTGTGCCCGGCGACGGTGACTTCCTTGAACACCTTGTTGCCGACCTGCTTGATGAGGTTGCCCTCCAGATCGATCCTGTAGGGATCGTCCTGTGCGGTGCGGGTGTGATAGCCGAGATTGGTGCGGATGTTGTTCGACATCTGCGTCCAGATACGCGTGTCGAGCACCTCGAAACGTCCCGGCCGTTTCTCGCCGAGTGCCAGCCCCTCGACCACCATCGACACCGAGGCGTCGCCGAAGATGAAATGCGTCTGCCGGTCGCGGAAATTGAGATGGCCGGTGATGATCTCCGGCGTCGTCACCAGGATGCGCTTATGCGCGCCCGCGCGCACCAGATTGACCGCCATGTGCAGTGCCGCCGCGGCGGAGGAGCAGCCGAGCCCCATGTCGAACCCCGCCCCCTTGGTGCCCAGGGCCTGCTGCATCTCGATGGCGATCGCCGGATAGGGCCGCTGGTGGTGCGAGGCCGAGCAGATCACCAGGTCGATATCGGAGGGCAGCAACCCGGCATGATCGAGGGCCTTGCGGGCCGAAGCGATGCCGAACTCGGCCTCCAGCGACAGCGCATCGTCCGGCCGTGCGGGAATGCGCGGCGCCATGCGGGTCGGGTCGAGTATGCCTTCGCGCTCGATCACATGACGGCTGCGCACGCCCGAGGCGTGGACGATGAAATCGCTGTCCGATTTCTGCAGCAGCGGCTGGTCCGTCCCCGACCGGCGCGCGTTCTCCGTGTCGACCCATCTGTTGAAGCTGGCGACCAGTTCCTCATTGCTGATCTCGGGTTCGGGGATTTCGACGCCGATGCCGCTGATGATGACGCGATGCATGTTCAGTCCGTCCCATCCGCAGGCGTTCAGGGGCTTTGATGTGGGCGCAAGGGAGGCCCGGCGCAACCCTTGTCGCATTGAGCCGGTTTATGCCAGCTTAAACCGGTTCCCGCGCCCCTCACCATGCGCACAGTTTGGTGTTCGTCTGCGGGCTGTTCCAGCATGCGCCGTCGTCGCGGCCGCGCACGAACCGTACCAGGCCATCTTCAAGCCCGCTTGGCGACGATGAAAATGCGGGGAAAACGCAACAGCACCTTGCCATTGGCCGTCCTGGGATAGGCCCTGGCGATCTTGGCCGTGTAGCTGTCGAGGAACATCTTGCGCTCATCCGCACCCAGCGGATCGACAAAAGGTTTCAGCCCCGTCGACTTCACCCATTCCACGATCGCTTCGGCATCGGCCAGCGGATGATTGTAGACCGTGTGCCAGATGTCGAGCCGGTCCGACAGCGGCGACAACAGATCATAGTAGAACGATACCGGCGGCAGCGGCGCGCGCGCCGCGCCCTTCATCTTGGCTGCGAACGGCATTTCGGCGGCCGTCTCACGCATCAGGCGGTGCGAATCCTCGCCCATATTGTCGGGCATCTGGACGGCGAGCGCGCCGCCAGGCGCCAGAAGCCCCATCAGCCGTCGGAAGACATCAGGATGTTCCGGCAGCCACTGGAACACGGCATTGGCGAAGATGACGTCGACCGGCTTCTCGGGCTGCCATGCGGCCGCGTCCGCCAGATCGAAAGTGACATTGGGCAAGCGCGCCCTCGCCTTCTCGATCATATCGGGCGAGGTGTCGAAGCCGCTGACCTCGGCATCCGGCCAGCGCTCGACCAGCAATTCGGTCGAATTGCTCGGCCCGCAGCCGATATCGACGACACGGCGCGGAAAATCCACCGGAACCTGAGCGACCAGGTCCCGCGCCGGCCGCGTGCGCTCGTCCTCGAATTTCAGATATTGGGCGGCGGACCAATCAGCCATCTAAGCTCCTCATATCGTCTTGAGAAATCCGCCGCCTTCAAACCTTACCGCGTCAGCCTCTTATGCGTCATGCGGTGGGGGGCCGCCGCTTCCGCACCCAGGCGGCGAAGCTTGTCCTTCTCATATTCCTCGAAATTGCCTTCGAACCATTCGACATGCGCGTCGCCCTCGAAGGCGAGCATATGAGTCGCCATCCGGTCGAGGAACATGCGGTCGTGGCTGATGATGACCGCGCAGCCCGCATAGGCTTCCAGCGCATCTTCGAGCGCGCTTAGCGTCTCGGTATCGAGATCGTTGGTCGGTTCGTCGAGCAAAAGCACATTGCCGCCGCCTTTGAGCATCTTGGCCAGATGGACGCGGTTGCGCTGGCCGCCCGAAAGATTGCCAACCTTCTGCTGCTGATCGCCGCCACGGAAGTTGAAGGACGAGCAATAGGCGCGGCTGTTGACCTCGTGCTTGCCGAGCTTGATCACTTCGGCGCCGCCGGAGATCTCTTCCCACACCGTCTTGTTCGGATCCAGCGCGTCGCGGCTCTGGTCGACATAGCCGAGCTTGACCGTCTCGCCGATGCGGATCGATCCGGCGTCCGGCTTCTCCTGGCCGGTGAAGGTCTTGAACAGCGTCGTCTTGCCGGCGCCGTTCGGGCCGATGACGCCGACAATGCCGCCCGGCGGCAGCCTGAACGACAGGTCCTCGATCAAAAGCTCGTCGCCGAAGCCCTTGGTGAGCCCTTCGACCTCGATCACAACATTGCCGAGGCGCTCGCCCGACGGAATGACGATCTGCGTGTCGGTGGGCTTGCGGTTCTGCGACTGCTCGACCAGTTCCTCATAGGCCTTGATACGGGCCTTGGACTTGGTCTGGCGCGCCTTGGGCGAGGACTGGATCCACTCACGCTCGCGCCAGATCGACTTCTGGCGGGCGTCGTCCTCACGGCCTTCCTGGATCAGGCGCTTGGCCTTGGCGTCGAGATATTTGGTGTAGTTGCCCTCGTAAGGGATGCCACGGCCGCGATCGAGCTCGAGGATCCATCCCGTGACGTTGTCGAGGAAGTAGCGGTCGTGGGTGATGATCAGCACCGAGCCCGGATAATCGCGCAGGTGCTTTTCCAGCCACGCCGTGGTCTCGGCGTCGAGATGGTTGGTCGGCTCGTCGAGCAAAAGCAGATCGGGCTGTTCCAGGAGCAGCCGGCACAGCGCCACGCGGCGGCGCTCGCCGCCCGACAGATTGGTCACCTCGGAATCGGCCGGCGGGCACTGCAGCGCGTCCATCGCCATCTCGACCTGCTGCTCAAGGTCCCAAAGATTGAGCCGATCCATCTCGTCCTGGAGCTTGGCCGACTCGTCCGCCGTCTCGTCGGAATAGTTCATCATCAATTCGTTGTAGCGCTCGATGATGGCGGTCTTCCTGCCGACGCCGTCCATGACGTTTTCACGCACGGTCTTGCTGTTGTCGAGCTGCGGCTCCTGCGCCAGGTAGCCCACGGTCGCGCCCTCGGCCAGCCACGCCTCGCCCTGGAACTCCTTGTCGAGCCCGGCCATGATGCGCAGGATGGTCGACTTACCCGAACCGTTAGGGCCGAGAATGCCGATCTTGGCGTCCGGGTAGAAGGACAGATGAACGTTATCGAGCACCTTCTTGGTGCCGTAGGCCTTCGACAGGCCGGACATGTGATAGATGAACTGGCGTGCCACGCGCGCTTTCCCTGAAAAACTGACTTGTTCGTCGATTTGAATGGAGGTTGGCCGCTATGTAGGCGATGCGGGGCCGAACGGCAATCGCTTTCGCCGCATCGAACCGATCACAGGCCGCACTAACAACGGGCATTGGCGTTGCCCCGGCCTGCCTCCCGGCTGGAATGAGCTCAGGACCTACTGGAACCCGATCGCGTCGACGGTTCCGGTCGGGCAACCGGCCTTGTTGGTCGGCACCGAGGCCAGCAGCAGGTCCTTGAGCGAGCTGTTCGGGCCGATCGGACCGGCGAGGCCGAGCGTCAACTCTCCGATCAGCCGCCGCCCGCTCGACGGATCGATGACGCAGGAAACGCGCACACGATCGCCGGCGCCGGCGCCGAAAGCCCGGTCGAAGGCGCCGCGGATCTGATCCGCCGTCAGCTTGCCGCCGATGTTCTTGGCGAAGAGGTCGCGCACAGCCGAGCCGTTCACCTCACGCATCAGGCTGAGCGCGTCGGAAAAGTACTCCTGCTGGTTCTTGCCGTAGCAGGTGCCGTGCTTGATCCATTCATGCCGCTCCAACTGCGAAGCTGTGCCCGGCATCACCTTGTCGAGTTCCGTGCGCGTGCCGGCGTCCAAATTGACAGGCGGAAGATCCTTCCAGTGCGCAGGATTGTCATTGGCCTTGTCGCTGGCCGGTACCTGGCAATAGAAATTCCCGTTCGGCTGCGGCCACAGGCCGTGCAAGGTGAAGTTGCTGGCATCGAATTCGTTCGGGTTTTGCGCCTTGCATTCGCTCTTGCTGGACTTGGTCTCGCAAAAAGCCGGCTGCCAGCTCAGCGCGAAGACATATTCGGGTTTTCCCGACGCCGCCGGCTTGCCCTGCCCGCCGGGGGTCGCCGGCAGCGTTGCTGCGCTGCTGCCGGAGAGATGTCCGCAACTGACCTTCACCCAGCGCCGATCCGGATCCGCGCCCGGTACCAGGATGAGATAATGCGTCGGCGCATCCTTGTTGCCCGCCAGAAGTTGATAGCTCTGGCCGGCATCGGTTGAGACATTGCCGGGATTCTTGCCGTTCTTGATGGCTTGCGTTGCCGGACATGAGGCATCGGCAACAAAGGTGCCGCTCATCCTGACGTCGGCATGGGCCGCGCCCGTCAATGATGCCGCCGAAATGGCCAATCCGAAAACAACAGCAATGCGCATGGAGAATCCCTGGGTGAAAAAGGTGGCCGACAGACTGAAGCTGTCTCCATGTCAGAATTGCGATATTCCACCGGCCAAACGCAAGAAACATCATCGCGAGAAATCCCGAATGGCGGATTGACGCTGAACCGGCCCCGGCGCAAACAAGGCTGGCGCCACCGAGGCGGGCCAGGGTGGAAATCACTGAATGTCATTCAGCCAGCAGCGCATGGTCCGTTCGCCGACCGGCGCCGACCTCAATCTTCTGGTCCGGCGGGCCGACGGCCATCCGCGCGCCGTCATCCAGATCAATCACGGGCTGGCGGAACATGCGGCGCGCTATGGCCGATTTGCCGATTTTCTGGGCGCGCGCGGCTTCCATGTCTATGTCCACGACCATCGCGGCCATGGCGCGACCAACGCGCCCGACGCACCGCTGGGCAGGTTCGCGCATGAGGACGGCCCCGCCAAGGTCATAGCCGATGTCGGCGCCATTCATGATCTCATCGCCAGGGAGCAGCCGGGCCTGCCCGTCATCCTGTTCGGCCATTCGATGGGCGCCTCCGTGGCGCTGAACTTCCTCCAGGCGCATTCGAACCGCATTCATGCCGCCGCCATCTGGAACGGCAATTTTTCAGCTGGCCTGCTCGGGCAGGTGGCACTCGGCATCCTTGCCTGGGAAAGGATGCGGCTCGGCTCGGATGTCCCATCGCGTCTGCTGCCGAAACTCACCTTCCAGGCCTGGGGCAAGGCGGTGCCCAACCACCGGACCTTGTTCGACTGGCTGTCACGCGACGAGGCGGAGGTGGCGAAATACATCGCCGACCCGCTATGCGGCTGGGACGCCTCGGTGTCGATGTGGCGCGATGTCGTCCAGATGGCGCTCCGTGGCGGCAGGGACGCAGCTTTTGCCGGCGTTCGGCGCGATCTTCCCGTCAGCGTCGTGGGGGGCGAAAAAGACCCTGCGTCGGACCATGGCAAGGCGATCACCCATCTTGCCCAACGCATGCGCAAAATGGGCTTTTCGAATCTCGTTTCAAAGGTTTACAGCGAGACCCGCCACGAAAGCCTGAACGAGGTGAATCGCGACATCGTCATGGACGATTTCGCGGCATGGGCAGAGACGGTCCTGAAGCGGTGAAACGTTGGCCCATTGCAAGAACCGTGACAGCGGCAATCTCTGTTGATAGAGGCTTCGGTTCCGACCAATTCTGGTGATCTATGGCTGAGCCCCCGCTGAAAGGCGTCCGCGTCGTCGAACTCGCCCGCATCCTTGCCGGGCCCTGGGCCGGGCAGTTGCTTGCCGATCTCGGCGCCGACGTCATCAAGGTCGAAAGCCCCGATGGCGGCGACGACACCCGCAAATGGGGTCCGCCCTTCGTCATGGGCAAGGATGGCGAAAACCTGTCGGCCGCCTATTATCATTCCTGCAATCGCGGCAAGCGCTCCATCGCCATCGATTTTTCCACGCCGGAGGGCGCCGAAACCGTGCGCCGGCTGGTGGCAACTTCTGACGTGCTGATCGAGAACTTCAAGCTTGGCGGCTTGAAGAAATACGGGCTCGACCATGACAGCCTGCGCAAGATCAATCCGCGCCTCGTTTATTGCTCGATCACCGGCTTCGGCCAGGACGGTCCTTACGCACCGCGCGCCGGCTACGATTTCATCATCCAGGGCATGGCCGGCATGATGTCGATCACCGGCGAGGCCGGACGCGAGCCGCAAAAGGCCGGCGTCGCCATCTCCGACATCTTCACCGGCCTCTATTCCGTCATCGCCATCCAGGCGGCCCTTCGCCACGCCGAAAAAACTGGCGAAGGCCAGCACATCGACATGGCATTGTTCGACACCCAGATCTCGGCGCTCGGCAACCAGAACCTCAACTATCTCGTTTCCGGCAAGTCGCCGGTGCAGATGGGCAACGCGCATATGAACATTGCGCCCTACGAGGTGCTGCCGGTCCGGGACGGCCACATCATCCTGGCGGTCGGCAATGACGGCCAGTTCGCCAGGTTCTGCGCGGTGGTCGGGCTGGACGAATTGCCCGGCAATCCCGATTTCGGCACCAATCCGGCCCGCGTCGCCAACCGGGTGAAGCTGCGCGAGCGGATCGTCGAGGCGCTGAAGACCAGGGATCGCGACCCTCTGCTGGCCAAGCTCGAAGCGGCTAGCGTGCCGGCGAGCCCGATCAACACGATCGGACAGATGTTCGCCGACCCGCAGGCGATCGCGCGCGGCATGCGGCTCGACCTCGACGACGGCCATGGCAATCTTCTGCCCTCGGTTCGCGCACCGATGATCATGTCCGAAACACCGCTCGTCTATGAGCGCCCCTCGCCCCGCCTGGGCGAACACACTGACGAAATCCTTGCCGAACTGGAGAGAGCAAAATGAAAACCGGCGGACAATTGATCGTCGACGCGCTCGAGGCCAACGGCACCGACCGTATCTTCTGCGTGCCAGGCGAATCCTATCTCGCGGTGCTCGACGCGCTGCACGATTCATCGATCCGCAGTATCGTCTGTCGCCAGGAAGGCGGCGCCGCCATGATGGCCGACTGCCAAGGCCGCCTCACCGGCAAACCCGGCATCTGCTTCGTCACCCGCGGCCCCGGCGCCACCAATGCGTCCGCCGGCATCCACATCGCCATGCAGGATTCGATTCCCGTGATCCTGTTCATCGGCCAGGTCGCCAGCCACGCCAAGCAGCGCGAGGCCTTCCAGGAAGTGGACTATGTCAGGTTCTTTGGCGACATCGCCAAATGGGTGGTGGAGATCGACGATGCCTCGCGCATTCCCGAATTCGTCACCCGCGCCTTTGCCATGGCGACCTCCGGCCGCCCAGGCCCTGTCGTCATCTCGCTGCCGGAAGACATGCTGACCAGTGTCGTCGACGCACCGGCTGCGCTCGCCTACACCCCGGTCGAGACCAGCCCCGCCGAAGCCGAACTCGACCGGCTCGAGGCGCTGCTCAATGCCGCCAAACGGCCGATCGCGATCCTGGGCGGCACACGTTGGGATTTCCAGGCTGTTCAGGAAATCACCCGCATCGCCGAGGCGTGGTCGCTGCCGGTCGGATGCTCCTTCCGCCGCCAGATGTTGTTCGATCATCTGCACCCGAACTATGCCGGCGATGTCGGCATCGGCATCAACCCGAAGCTGGCGACAGCGATCAAGCAGGCCGATCTGGTGCTGCTGATCGGCGGCCGCATGGGCGAGATGCCGTCCTCGGACTATACGCTCCTGAAAAGCCCCTACCCCGACCAGATGCTGGTTCATGTCCATGCCGATGCCGGCGAACTCGGCCGCGTCTACCGCCCAACGCTTGCGATCAACGCCTCGCCCGCCGCCTTCGTGCGCGCCTTCGCCAAACGGAAGGGACCGGCATCGCCGGGCTGGGCGGCGGATACGGCAAAGCTGCACGCCGCTTATCTCGACTGGTCGACGCCGCCGGAAAGCGGTCCGGGCGCCGTCCAGATGGGGCCGATCATGACCTATCTCGAAACGGTGCTCCCCGACGACGCGATCCTGACCAACGGCGCCGGCAACTACGCCACGTGGGTGCACCGCTTCCATCGCTTCCGCCGCTTTGCCACACAGGGCGCGCCTACTTCAGGCTCGATGGGCTATGGGACGCCTGCCGCTGTCGCAGCCAAGGCGCTGTTCCCGGATCGCACCGTGGTCGCCTTCGCCGGCGACGGCTGCTTTCTGATGAACGGGCAGGAATTCGCGACCTCCGTGCAGTACGGGTTGCCGATCATCGTCATCGTTGTCAACAATGGCATCTACGGCACCATCCGCATGCACCAGGAGCGTGAATACCCCGGGCGGGTGGTCGCCACCGACCTCAAGAATCCGGACTTCGCCGCCCTGGCGCGTGCCTATGGCGGCCATGGCGAAACGGTGGAGAGGACCGCCGACTTCGCCCCTGCCTTCGAGCGCGCCCGCGCTAGCGGCAAGCCGGCGATCATCGAGATCAGGCTCGATCCGGAGGCAATCACGCCGACCCGCACGATGACGCAGATAAGAGACAAGGTCTGAAGGTCGGTGTCCGGCAGGACAGAGGGGGCGCTGCCCGCAAAGCCTTCAAGCTAATACGGGCGCCCCCTGAGCGACGGCGCGTTACATCGACGCCGCCGCCTTTTCGATCTGACCGCGGATCTCGCCATCCTTATGGGCGGCGGTGTGGATGTTGACGTAATATTTGCCGGCCTCCAGATCGGTCACCTGCGTATCCGTCAATGTCGCCGACCCCTTGATCGGGCTCTTGAGTTTTTTGAACGGGATTACGGGGTCCGCATTTTCCCCCATCGCCGCCGGGCCATGAATATGCGCGGCCGTCGCCGGCCCGCTGAGGCCGGAATATTTGACGTTCCAACTGAGTTTCTTCTTGGCGGTGTCGAAGGTGAATGTGGCGGTTCCCTTGCCCTTGGTGGTGACGGGCGGGCTCTGCTGGCTGCCATCGAGCGTCGCCTTGAACTTCACCATGTCGGCCATGGCTGGCGATGCGAACAGGAAAGCGGTCGAAATGGCCACCGCCGAAAGCCTCGGCAAGACGGTCTGTGTACGCATGAAGAACCTCCGATTGACTGTCGCATCCGTCGTGGCTCCCCGCACGCGCATGCCTTCGACGCAACGCTCGGCCGCCGCAATGTATCCAGGCACACGCTTTTGTGATTTGGCCACATGAAAAAGGGGCGGTCACCCGCCCCTCCAACATCAGCCATCGAGCCCCGTCACGAGGCCAGTTCGAGGCTTACTTGATCGCCTTGTCGGTGATCGCGGTGGTATAGGCGCCTTTCGGCTCCTTGGTGATGATCTTCTGGTCGAGCAGCGCCTTCGCGGTACGCTCGTAGGTCGCCGGATCGAGCTTGCCGTCGGCATTGTCGATCAGCTTGGCGACTTCGCTCATCATCCGCTTCTGGTGGTTCTCGTCCTGGCCGCCGCCGTCCATGACGATCTCGGCCGCTTCGTCGTTGTGATCGACGGCATATTTCCAACCCTTCATCGAGGCGCGCACGAAACGCACCATCTTGTCCTCGAAGGCCGGATCCTTGAGCTTGTCCTCCGAGGCATAAAGCCCGTCCTCGAGCAGGTCGTTGCCCATCGCCGAGTAGTTGAACACGGTGAGCTGCTCCGGCTTGTAGCCGGCGTCGATCAGCTGCCAGTATTCATTGTAGGTCATGACCGAAATGCAGTCCGCCTGCTTCTGGATCAGCGGCTGCACGTCAAAGCTCTGCTTGAGAACGGTGACGCCGTCCGGGCCGCCATCGGTCTTGAGGCCAAGCTTGTTCATCCAGGCGTAGAACGGATATTCGTTGCCGAAGAACCAGACGCCGAGCGTGTGGCCCTTGAAGTCGGCTTCGGTCTTGATCGGGCCGTCCTTCGGGCAGACCAGTTCCATGCCGGCCTTCTTGAACGGCTGGGCGATGTTGACCAGCGGCACGCCCTTTTCGCGGGCTGCCAGCGCGCCGCCCATCCAGTCGACGATAACATCGGCGCCGCCGCCGGCGATCACCTGCTCGGGCGCAATGTCGGGACCGCCCGGCTTGATGTCGACGTCGAGACCCTCGGCCTCATAGAAGCCCTTCGCCTTGGCGACGTAATAGCCGGCAAACTGGGCCTGCGTGACCCATTTCAGCTGCAACGTCACCTTGTCGGCAGCCATTGCCTGGAACGCGGCCAGCGACATCGCGCCGGCCAGTACAGGAATAATCAGTCTTTTCATTTTTTTCCCTCTGGAGTTAATGCCCAAACCCACCGCCCCTATCCACCACGGACAGAGGGATGCCAAAACGTGACGGCTCTTTCGACAAGAGCGACCACGCCATAAAAGACCGAACCCGCAAGGGCTGCAACTGCGATTTCGGCCCAGACCATGTCGATGTTCATCCGCCCGACTTCGGTCGAGATGCGGAAGCCCATGCCGACGACAGGCGTGCCGAAGAATTCGGCGACGATGGCGCCGATCAGCGCCAGCGTCGAGTTGATCTTCAGCGCGTTGAAGATGAAGGGAGCGGCGGCCGGCAGCCTGAGCTTGATAAGCGTCGGCCAGTAGCCGGACGCATAGGTGCGCATCAGGTCGCGCTCCATATGGCCGGACGCGGCCAGACCGGCGACGGTGTTCACCAGCATCGGGAAGAAGGTCATGATGATGACGACAGCCGCCTTGGACTGCCAGTCGAAGCCGAACCACATCACCATGATCGGCGCCACGCCGATGATCGGCAGCGCCGAGACCATATTGCCGATGGGCAGCAGGCCGCGCCTCAGGAACGGCACCCGGTCGGCGAGAATGGCCGTGACGAAGCCGGCCCCGCTGCCGACGACATAGCCGAAGATCACCGCCTTGAAGATGGTCTGCCGGACATCGGCGCCAAGGATCGGCAGCGAGGCGGCTATGCGCGCGGCGATGGCGCTCGGCGGCGGCAGCAGGATGAAAGGGATGCCGGCGCCACGCGTCACCGCTTCCCAGATGATCAGGATCCAGGCGCCGAAGATGGCAGGGATGATCAGGCGCAGCGCGTTCCGGACCGAGCTCGCCATCAGGCGAAGCCCTGACAGCACCGCCACACAGCGCCAGCCAAGCAGCCAGGCGGCGGTGAGCAGCAAGAAGTAAGGCGCCAGTGCGGTGCCTTCGAAACCGGCGATGCCCGAGATAAGCAGCCAGGCAGCGAGATGGGCGCCGACGAAAAGCACAACAGCTTCGACGATGGACGGTATTCTGGCCATCGAGATCAAGGCCGAGAGAAGAAGCACGCCGAAGATCAGCCAGCCCGTCGCTGCATAGGGATACATCAACGTCCCTGCGGGCTGCGCCAGCGGATCCACCTTTGGCGCGGCGATCGCGCCAAGCGCAAGCCCCGCCACGCACAGCACAATGGCCAGCACCGCCTGCCAGGAAGGTTTCAGCCGGTTCATGCCGGCCTCCCGCCCATGGCGCGGTCGACGAGGCGCCCGGCAATGCCAACCACCATGACCAGCAGCGCGGCCACGATCGAGCCGGCGACCAGCGCCGACCAGATATCGATGGACTGGCTGTAATAGGCGCCGGCGAGCAGCTTGGCGCCGATGCCGGCGACAGCACCCGTCGGCAGTTCGCCGACAATGGCGCCGACCAGACTGGCCGCCACCGCCACCTTCATCGAGGTGAACAGGAACGGCACCGAGCTCGGCACGCGCAATTTCCAGAAGGTCTGCGCACGGCTGGCATTATAGGTGTGCATCAGGTCGAGATGCATGATCTCGGGCGAGCGCAGCCCCTTGACCATGCCCACCGTCACCGGGAAGAACGACAGATAGGTCGAAATCATCGCCTTCGGGATCAGTCCGGTAATGCCGATCGCCGCCAGCACGACGATGATCATCGGCGCCACCGCCAGGATCGGGATGGTCTGCGAGGCGATGATCCACGGCATCAGGCTGCGGTCGAGCGTCGCCACATGTACGATGCCCACCGCGATGATGATGCCGAGCGCCGTGCCGAAGGCAAAGCCGAGCAGCGTCGAGGACAACGTCACCCAGGCGTTGTAGACCAGGCTGCGGCTGGAGGTGACGCTGCGCAAAAAGGTGTTCTCGAAGAAGTTCACCGCCACCTGGTGCGGCGCCGGCAGCGTCGGCTTCGGCTGCGAGAGCGTCTTGCCGATGAATTCTGTCATGCCGGGCGTTTCATCGGCACGGCTGTCGAGATCGCGCTGGAACGGCGTGTTGAGGATGACGGCGAAGACGTACCAGAGCACGACCACGCCTGCGAGGATCGAGGTGACCGGGATGAGCTTGGAACGGAAAGTGTCCATCTAGCGGGCCTCGCCAGTTGGGCGCCCTACTCTCCCCAACGGCGAGAGGGTGGCCGGAGCGAAGCGGAGGTCGGGTGAGGGGGTGGAAATCTTTCCGTCGAGGCAAGCCAAGATCGTATCAAGGACCGCTCGGCGCTCGGCCAAAACCTCATGGTTCCAGAACCGGAGACCCGAATAGCCCTGTCTGTTCAACCAAGCTGTCCTTGCGGGGTCGGTTTGTGAATCCGCATGTTGGCTGCCATCAAGTTCGACAATCAGCCATTCCTTGCGACAAACAAAGTCAGCGAAGAAAGGGCCGGGCGGCATTTGCCGAACAAATTTGTAGCCATTGAGGTGGCGCCCTCTCAACTCGCCCCAAAGCCGGTATTCAGCCTCGGTTTCGTCGAATCGGAGCTGCCGGGCGCGAGCGGTTGCACCGACCTTTCTCTTGGTCGGATCCGTCGGCGCCGCCCCCTCACCCGACCTCAGCTTCGTTCCGGCCACCCTCTCCCCGTTGGGGAGAGGAGGAAACCCGTCCCCCTCAATCATCATAGCTGTGCCCTGCCCTCAAGCCATCGCGCACCCTCGCGGCGATCGCCAGGAACTCCGGCGTCTCGCGGATGTCGAGCGGCCGCTCCTTCGGCAGCGTCGACTCGATGACGTCGCTGACGCGGCCCGGTCGCGGCGACATAACCACGATGCGCGTCGACAGATACACGGCTTCCGGAATGGAATGGGTGACGAAGCAGATGGTCTTGTTGGTGCGCGCCCACAATTCCAGCAACTGCTCGTTGAGGTGATCGCGCACGATCTCGTCCAGCGCGCCGAAAGGCTCGTCCATCAACAGAAGATCGGCATCGAAGGCGAGCGCGCGAGCGATCGAGGCGCGCTGCTGCATGCCGCCGGAAAGCTGCCAGGGGTACTTCTTCTCGAAGCCGGAAAGGTTGACGAGGTCGAGCGTGCGCCTGATCCGCTCTCCCTGCTCCGCCCCGGACAGACCCATGATCTCCAGCGGCAGCGCGACGTTGCGCTCGATGGTGCGCCAGGGAAACAGGGCGGCGGCCTGGAAGACGTAGCCGTAGGCGCGTTTCTCGCGCGCCTGTTCTGCTGTCATGCCGTTGACCGAAATGGTCCCCGAGGTCGGCTTCTCAAGATCGGCGATGACCCGCAGCAAGGTCGTCTTGCCGCAGCCCGACGGCCCGATGAAGGAAACGAACTCACCCTTGCCGATGGTCAGATCGACATTGGACAGCGCCTGTACCGGCCCGTCATTGGTCTGGAAGGTCAGGCCAAGCTTGCTTGCCGCGACGACGGCTGGCGAAATCCCCGTCATCGGCCGCGGCCTGCCTGTTCCTGCCCCTGCGGCGCCGGCCCAATTCCGATTGCTTTTATCGCGATGTTGTTTTCCACTCGCCCAGTCCCATTGGTCTTGTTCCACTTGTTCGACGCCCGGAGTTTCCCCGATGTCGCCTAAACCCACTTGCCATCTTATCCGCCCTGAAAGCTCTTATGAAGGCAAGCAGGGATTGACCTATTTCGCCGGGATCGCCACCGAGTCGGTCGGCTCATCCGGCATCTGCATGCATGTGCTCACCATGCCGCCCGGCGCCCGCGCCAAGGCGCATCTGCATGAGAACCATGAAACGGCGATCTACGTGCTCTCCGGCGAGGTCCATACCTGGTACGGCGACCGGCTCGAGAACCTCATCGTCGCCAAAGCCGGCGACCTCTTCTACATTCCGGCCGGAGTGCCGCATCTGCCCGCTAATCTGAGCAACGCGCCCTCTTCGGCCGTCATCGCCCGCACCGATCCCAACGAACAGGAAAGCGTTGTCCTGTTGCCTGAACTGGATGCATTGGTCGCCTGACGCTGGCGGGAAGGGTTTCGGCGTCATCGGCACCGGGAGACTTCTCCGTAGAGCGCGCCGTCTTCGTCGGCGATCACCAGCTTCTTGGCATTCCTGGCGCTGCGCTTGACGGTGAACTGGATTGGCGACTGCCCTTCTTCGCCTTCCGCCTGGCATTGCGCCTTCAGCACCAGCGAGCCGTCGGCCTGCGCCTGCTTGCCGATAAAGGTGCAGGCGCTGGCGACCGTGATGAACTCCTTGTCGGTCAAAAGCAGCATGTCCTCCGCATAGACCTGCTGGCCGTTGCTGTTGATGCAGCCGGACTTGTTGCCATAGGGCTTGGTGAGGTCGATGCCGGCCGCAGACGCATGGCCGGCCGCCGCCGCAACGACCGACGCGGCGACCAACAGAAAGGCGCGCATGCTCAAACCCCGGTCGCTGGAATGCCTGTCCGCTCCACCTTGCGCGGCGCGGTGATCTCCTTCCAGGTCGACAGTGCCCGATTGACCGCCGCATTCGGCTCACGGCCGACGAACTGGCCATGGCCAGGCTTGGCCTTCACCTCGGCCTCTTCGATCGACAATTCGCCACGCGAGAAGACGAAGCGCGGCAGGCCGGTCACTTCGACGCCTTCGAAGACATTGTAGTCGATGACCGACTGCTGCTTCTTCGAAGAAATCGTCTTCTTGCGTTTGGGATCCCACACGATGATGTCGGCATCCGCGCCTTCGACGATGGCGCCCTTTTTCGGGTACATGTTGAGGATCTTGGCGATGTTGGTCGAGGTTACGGCGACGAATTCGTTCATCGTCAGCCGCCCGGTGTTGACGCCCCTGGTCCACAGCACCGGCATGCGATCCTCGAGGCCGCCCGTGCCGTTCGGGATCTTCGTGAAGTCGCCGACGCCGAAGCGCTTCTGGTCCGTGGTGAAGGCGCAGTGGTCGGTCGCCACCACCTGCAACGATCCCGCCTGCAGGCCGGCCCACAGCGAATCCTGGTGTGATTTGTTGCGGAAGGGCGGGCTCATCACGCGGCGCGCCGCATGGTCCCAGTCCTTGTCGAAATACTCGCTCTCGTCCAGCGTCAGGTGCTGGATCAGTGGCTCGCCGAACACCCGCATGCCTTTCTGACGCGCCCGGCGGATGGCCTCGTGCGCCTGCTCGCAGGAAACATGCACGACATAGAGCGGCACGCCGGCCATGTCGGCGATCATGATGGCGCGGTTGGTCGCCTCGCCTTCCACTTCCGGCGGGCGCGAATAGGCGTGCCCCTCCGGGCCATTGTTGCCGGCGGCAAGCAGCTTCTGCGAGAGCGCCGCAACCACGTCGCCATTCTCGGCATGCACCAGCGGCAGCGCGCCGAGCTCGGCGCAGCGCTGGAACGACGCGTACATCTCGTCGTCGTCCACCATCAGCGCGCCCTTGTAGGCCATGAAATGCTTGAACGAGGTGATGCCCTTGTCGACGACGGTGGCCATCTCGTCGAACACCTGCTTGCCCCACCAGGTGATCGCCATGTGGAAGGAATAGTCGCAAGACGCCTTCGAGGTCTTGTTGTCCCACATCTGCAAGGCCTCGAGCAGCGACTGCTGCGGCGACGGAAGGCAGAAATCGACCACCATCGTCGTGCCGCCGGCAAGGGCGGCGCGCGTGCCGGACTCGAAATCGTCGGCCGAATAGGTGCCCATGAACGGCATTTCGAGATGAGTATGCGGATCGATACCACCTGGCATGACATAACAGCCGGTGGCGTCGAACTCATGGTCGCCATGCAGGTCGGAGCCGATGGCGACGATCTTGCCGTGCTGCATCAGCACGTCGGCCTTCCATGTGCGGTCGGCGGTGACGATGGTGCCGTTCCTGATGACTTTGGTCATTTTTCTTGTTCCCTTGTTCCTTCGCGCTTCTAGCGAGCAGCGTTTGGAAATCCAGCTTTCCAGCTTACTCCACGATGACCGCCGTCTCCACCACGGCATGGAACAGCACGTCGGCTCCTGCCGTCGCCCATTCCTTGGAGATCTCCTCGGCCTCGTTGTGGCTGAGACCGTCGACGCAAGGGCACATCACCATGGCGGTGGGCGCGACGCGGTTGATCCAGCAGGCGTCGTGGCCCGCTCCCGAGACGATGTTGCGGTGCGTGTAGCCGAGCCGGTCGGCGGCATCACGGATCGCCTTGACGCAGCCCTTGTCGAAGGTGACCGGATCGAAATGGCCGACCTGCTCGATCTTGTACTGAATGTCCAGTGCATCGCATATCGTGTCGATGCCTTCGCGGATGCGCCCATCCATGGCGTCGAGCACTTCCTTCTCCGGCGAGCGGATGTCGATGGTGAACACGGTTCGCCCGGCGATGATGTTGCGTGAGTTCGGATAGACTTCCATGTGGCCGACCGCGCCGACGGCGTCCGGCTGGTAATCCATGGCAATCTCGTGCACCAGTTCGATCACGCGCGCCATGCCGAGCCCGGCATTGCGGCGCTTGGGCATCGGCGTCGAGCCGGTATGCGCCTCCTTGCCGGTCAGCGTCACCTGCAGCCATTTCAGCCCCTGGCCATGGGTGACGACACCGATGTCGATGCCCTCGTCCTCGAGGATCGGCCCCTGTTCGATATGAAGTTCGAAGAAGGCGTGGATCTTGCGATCGCCGACTTTTTCCGTGCCCTTCCAGCCGATCCGCTCAAGCTCCTCGCCGAATTTCTTGCCGTTCTTGTCCGTGTGCTCGTAGACATCGGCCTGGTCGAGCACACCGGCGAACACGCCGGACGCCATCATCGCCGGGGCGAAACGCGCACCCTCCTCGTTGGTCCAGTTGGTGACGACGATCGGATGTTTGGTCTTGATGCCGAGATCGTTGAGCGAGCGCACCACTTCCAAGCCGCCGAGCACGCCGAGCACCCCGTCATATTTGCCGCCGGTCGGCTGCGTGTCGAGATGGCTGCCGACATAGACCGGCGGCAGGCTGGGGTCGGCGCCTTCGCGGCGGGCAAACATGGTGCCCATCTCGTCGACGCCCATTTCGAGCCCGGCCGCGTCGCACCAGCGCTTGAACAGATGCCGGCCCTCGCCGTCCTCGTCGGTCACGGTCTGGCGATTGTTGCCGCCGGCAACGCCGGGACCGATCTTCGCCATCTCCATGATGGAATCCCACAAACGGTCTGAATTGATTCGCAGATTCTCGCCGGGTGCGGCCATTCAAAGTCCTTCCATTTCATAGTCCGGGCAGGTGGCGGTTCCCATCGCCACCCGCCCAGATAAAGGCAAGCCTAGTCGATCGACCTCAGTACCTCACGCACATGATCGATCAGTTCGTTGATCTGGCCCTTGGTGATGATCAGCGGCGGCGACAGCGCGATGATGTCGCCGGTCGTGCGGATCAGCGCGCCCCGCTCGAATGCCTTGACGAAGGCCGAGAAGGCCCGCTTGGTCGGGCTGCCGGCGATCGGCGCCAGCTCGATCGCACCGATCAGGCCGATGTTCCTGATGTCGATGACATGCGGCTCGCCCTTCAGCGAATGCAGTGCGTCTTCCCAATAGGGCGCCAGTTCCTCGCCGCGTGTGAGCAGGCCCTCTTCCTTGTAGGTGTCGAGCGTGCCGAGCGCCGCGGCGCAGGCGATCGGATTGCCCGAATAGGTGTAACCGTGGAAGAACTCGATCATGTGCTCGGGGCCGGTCATGAAGGCGTCGTGGATTTCCTTCTTCACGAACACCGCGCCCATCGGGATGACGCCGTTGGAGACGCCCTTGGCGGTGGTCATGATATCAGGCGTGACGCCGAAATAATCGGCCGCGAACGGCGCGCCAAGACGGCCGAAGCCGGTGATGACCTCGTCGAAGATCAACAGGATGCCGTGCTTGGTGCAGATTTCGCGCAGCTTCTGCAAGTAGCCCTTGGGCGGCAGGATGACGCCGGTGGAGCCAGCGACCGGCTCGACGATGACGGCCGCTATGGTCGAGGCGTCATGGAGCGCAACGATGCGCTCCAGCTCGTTGGCGAGTTCCGCGCCATGTTCCGGCACGCCCTTGGAGAAGGCGTTCTTCTCCGGCAGGTGGGTGTGAGGCATGTGGTCGACGCCGCCGAGCAGCGTGCCGAACATCTTGCGGTTGGTGACGATGCCGCCGACCGAAATGCCGCCGAAATTGACGCCGTGATAGCCGCGCTCGCGTCCGATCAGACGGGTGCGCGAGCCCTCGCCCTTCACCCGGTGATAGGCGATCGCCATCTTCAACGCGGTCTCGACCGATTCCGAACCGGAATTGGTGAAGAACACGTGATCCATGCCCTTCGGCGCGACGTCGACCAGGCGGTTGGCCAGTTCGAACACGATCGGGTGGCCCATCTGGAAGGCCGGAGCGTAGTCGAGCTCGGCGGCCTGCTGCTGGATCGCCTCGGTGATCTTGGGCCGGCAATGGCCGGCATTGACGCACCAGAGGCCGGCGGTGCCGTCCAGCACCTTGCGGCCATCGCTGGTCGTGTAGTGCATGTCCTTGGCGGACACGAACATGCGTGGCGCCTGCTTGAACTGCCGGTTTGCCGTGAACGGCATCCAGAATGCACTGAGATCGTTCGGCGTGACTTTCAGCCGGTTGGACATGACCAAGACTTCCCCTTGTAACCTGTTTCGGTACGTCCAACGCTTGGTCTTTGCCGCGCTTTCGTGCTACGCAAATTTTTGACCGATTGGACAAACGTTAGCACCGCCTTGTCGGCGGTCAAGGGATTACTAGCGGAAATGCGGCTCCTGAAGTGCGTTCCACAGGCCGGGGAAAAACTGGTCCAGAGAATTGGGCCAGACCGCTTTCAACACGAGGGCGCGCAACGGTGAACACCAGCACGGGAGCCCCTCGCCGCACCCGCATCCAGCAGGAGAAGCGCGAACTCATTCTCGAAGCCGCGCTCGAGGTGTTCTCCACCAACGGCTTCCGTGGCTCGACCATCGACCAGATCGCCGAAGCTGCGGGGATGTCGAAGCCCAACCTGCTCTATTACTTTCGCCGCAAGGAAGAGATACACGAGACGCTGATGCAGCGCCTGCTCGACACATGGCTGGCGCCGCTCAGGGAACTCGACGACATCGGCGATCCCCTGACCGAGCTCAGGAGCTACATCAGGCGCAAGCTTGAAATGGCGCGCGATTTTCCGCGAGAGAGCCGGCTGTTCGCCAACGAGATCCTGCAGGGCGCACCGCGCATCATGCCGTTGCTGACCGGCGAACTGAAGACGCTGGTCGACGAGAAGGCGACCGTCATCAAGGGCTGGATGCGCGCCGGCAAGATCGCCAGGACGGATCCTTGGCACCTGATCTTCTCGATCTGGGCGACGACCCAGCACTATGCCGATTTCGACGTCCAGGTCCGCGCCGTGCTCGGCCCGAACCGTGGCGGCGACGGCCGCTTCGAGGACGCAGCGAGGTTCCTGGAGCAATTGTTCCTCGACGGGTTGAAGCCGAAGGCCTGACCCTGCCCTGAAGGCTCAGGCGCTGCGCCGCTCGGCCGGCAGCCTATCAAGCAAGCTCTGGAGCTTGGCGATCGAGTTCTGCTCGGCCAGCGGCGTGTAGACGACCAGCCGCATGTCGGATCCATCGTCGATCGACAGGCTCATATGCTCGAAGGCCATCGCGCCGGCCGTCGGGTGGCGGACGTGCTTCAGACCGGTCAGCTTTCGCGCCACGTCGCGGCGGGGCCACCAATCGCGGAACTCGGGACTCGAGCGCATCATCAGCGCGATCAACCGGTCGAAATCGGGATCGCCGACATATTTGGCGCTTTCGGCGCGAAACGACGCGAGCACCACGCGAGCAAGCTCTTCCCAGTCGACGAGCAGGCGGCGATGGTGCGGGCTGGTAAACACCATGTGGACGATGTTGCGGGCGTCCCCTTCCAGCAAGCCATAATCGCCGAACACCGCGGCGGCTGCCGGGTTCCAGGCGAGCACGTCCCAACGCCGGCCGACGACATAGGCAGGCTGCAGGACGAGGCTCTCCAACATGTGCAGCAACGGCCCGTCGACCTTTTCGGGCGTCGCCATACGATGCTCCGGCTGCTGGCGGCCAGCGAGGATGAACAAATGCCGCTTCTCGACAGCGTCGAGGCGCAGTGCCTCGCAGAGCGCCGCCAGCACCTCTACGGAGGGTCTGACTTCCCTGCCCTGTTCCAGCCAGGTGTACCAGGTGGTGCCGACGCCGGCAATCAGCGCCACCTCCTCGCGCCGCAGGCCCGGCGTGCGCCGCCGCGCGCCGCAGGCAATGCCGGCGGCCTGTGGCGAAAGCCTCTCGCGGCGCGAGCGCAGGAAGGCGCCGAGCTCGCGCCGGCGGCTGTCTTCAGCGGAATGAGAAGGAGCATCCATGATCTTATTATAGCAGTACCGATACCAGGATAAAGTTTGAACTGTTTGGCGCGCACCCGCTGCCCCATCTTCTGTCGAGAGCGACGAATGGAGGCTCAAACATGGACCTGAAAGACAAGACAATCCTGATCACCGGTTCGACCGACGGTGTCGGCCGGGTCGTCGCGCAACGGCTGGGCGCAGGTGGCGCCCGGGTGCTGGTGCACGGACGCGACGCAGCGCGCGGCAAGGCGGCGGTCGCGGACATCGAGGCGGCCGGCGGCAAGGCCGAGTTCTTCGCAGCCGACCTCGCCTCGCTGGCCGAGGTGCGCCGGCTCGCCGAGGCCGTGCATGAAAAAATCGCTCGGCTCGACATCCTCATCAACAATGCCGGTGTCGGCACGGCGGGCCAAAACGCCAAAAGGCAGGTCAGCGCCGACGGCTACGAACTGCGCTTCGCCGTCAACTATCTTGCCGGTTTCCTGCTGACATCGGAACTTCTGCCGCTGCTGAAGGCCAGCGCGCCGGCGCGTATCGTCAACGTCGCCTCGGCGGGCCAGCAGGCCATCGACTTTAGCGACGTCATGCTGACCCGCGGCTACAGCGGCGTGCGCGCCTACTGCCAGAGCAAGCTGGCGCAGATCCTCTTCACCGTCGATCTCGCCGAGCAGCTCAAGGGCAGCGGGATTACCGTCAACGCCCTGCACCCGGCGAGCTACATGAACACCACCATGGTCCGCCAGGCCGGCGTGACACCGTGGAGCTCGGTCGAGACCGGCGCCGAGGCAATCGTCAATCTCGCCACCTCGCCTGACCTCGAAGGGCGCAGCGGCCTCTATTTCGACGGCCTTCGCGAATCCCGCGCCGACGCCCAGGCTTACGACACCACGGCAAGACAGCAACTGCGAAGCCTGAGCCTCGACCTTGTCGGGCAGGCGACATCGAAGGACCAGCACTCATGACCGAGAAGATCGAACACACAGTCATCATCGGCGGCTCGTCCGGCATCGGCTTGGCGACGGCGCGAAAACTGCTCGGCCCGGGCATGAAGGTGACGATCACAGGGCGCAATCAGGACAAACTCATCGACGCCTGGAAAAGCCTTGGCGGCGCCGCCGACAAGGCGACGTTCGATGCGTCAAAGCCGAATGAAGTGCACCAGTTCTTCGAGCGTCTCGGCCCGTTCGATCACCTCGTTCTGGCGGCCAGCGGCGGCAAGGGCCTCGGCCCGTTCCAGACACTCGACCTCGCCGACATCGGTGGTGGCGTCGACGAAAAGGTGCGGCCGCAATTATCCTGCTTGCAGGCGGCCTTGCCGACGCTGGACAAATCAGGATCGGTCACCTTCATCTCGGCGGTGTCCGCCCAACTCGCCACGCCGGGCGTCGCCGGCATCGGCGCCGTCAATGGCATGCTCCTGACGGTGGCGCCGATCCTGGCTGTCGAGCTGAAGCCGCTGCGCGTCAACGTCGTGGCGCCCGGCGTCATCGACACGCCTTGGTGGGACTTTTTGCCGGACGAGCAGCGACAAGCGGTCTTCGCGGAATATGCCGGCAAGACACCGGTCGGCCGCATCGGCCGCGCCGAGGACGTCGCCTCGGCCATAGCCTTCCTCGTCTCCAACGGCTTCATGACCGGCCAGGTGCTGACCTGCGATGGTGGTTTGCGGTTCGCGGCCTAGCTGCAACCGTCAAAGCGACTGGGCGATCAGTGTCAGGAAGCCGCCGCTCAGCGCGATATTGCCAACAAAACCATTGATACGCGATGCACGCTCCTGTCCTTGATGGTCCCAGAAATTGTGGAACATCGGCGTGGCGACGATCAGGAACAGCACCAGCGCCATACAGGCAATCGCGGTCCAGAAGCCTACCATCACCAGCATGCCGGCGACGATCTGCAGGACGATGCCGGCCCAAAGCGCCAGCCGCGCCTGCGGCACGCCTCGCGCCGCCATCAGCCCGGTCAAGAAGCCCGCGTTCTGAATGTTGCGCAGGCCGGCGAAGACAAACCCGCCGCCAAGCAACAGCCGGCCGAGAACCAACAAGGCGGCGGTCAAATCGGCAAGCATCAAACGCTCTCCCTTTGAAATAATGGGAGCGCCGCCTCCCTCGGCGGCGCTCCGATCGTGATCGAGCAATCAGGCGGCCTTGGCGGCAGGCATCGGATGAATGGCGTGGAACGGAATGCAAAGCCGGTTCCAGGTGTTGATCATGCCCAGCGCCACGGAGAGCTTGACCAACTCCTCTTCCGAGAAATGCTCCAGCGTGCGGGCATAGAGCTCGTCCGAAACACCATTGTTGGCGATCAGCGTCACGGCCTCGGTCCAGGCCAAAGCGGCGCGCTCGCGCTCCGAAAACAGCGGCGATTCCTTCCAGGCCGAAACCAGATAAAGCCGCTGTTCGGTCTCGCCGTCGCGCCTCGCCTCGCGGCTGTGCATCTCGACGCAGAAGGAGCAGCCATTGATCTGTGAGGCCCTGAGCTTGATCAGGTGCAGCAGGCTTTCCTCAAGCTCGCATTCGTCGACCGCCTTGTTGAGCGCCGACACCGCTTTCATGATCTCGGGCGCCTTGGCGAAGAACTGGAGCCTCTGTCTCATCATCTTTCCTTTCATGCTTGCTAGGTTGAACGGGATTTCTGCTGCCGCTGGTGGCGCTCGGTGAAAGCGCAGCTTGCCGCGACCGATCGCGGATCGGCGCCTTTCATGAAGTCCGCCACGATGTCGGACAGCCTGACCTCGGCTAGCGCCGCGCGATAGGCGCGCTCCGCCTTCAGCATCGCAGCATTGATGCCGCACGGCCTGACATAGGCCGACGCATCGAGTTTCGTCGGGCCGCGCTGGCGGATTTCGCCGCAGCGGAAAGCCGGCTCGCGCCCTTCGACCGCCAGCACGATGTCCAGCAGCGTGATGCGTTCGGCCGACTTCGCCAACCGGTAGCCGCCCGCCGGCCCGGGAACCGACTCCAGGATGCGCGCCGCCGTCAGCATGTTCAGATGCTTCAGGAGATAGCTCGGCGACAGGCCGAACGCCTCCGCGAGGGCCGCACCTGGCATGGTGCTGTCGCCATCGACGCCCGCCAGCGTCGCCGCGCAGTGGATGGCCGCTTCGACGCCCTCGCCCAATTTCATGGTGCCAATCTCCTATACATGGATAATTTATATCCTGGATATTTATTGTCTGCAATAGGAAAACAAAAACGGCGCTCGAAGACGCCGCTTTTTCCTCGATTGTTCCGCTCTACTCCGCCGCCACCTTGGCCATCGGGTTGTTCGGGTGCGTGGTCCAGTTGGCATAGACCGGCGACACAGGCATGCCGGTGCGCTGGTCCATCACCCCGGCGGCCAGCGGCTCCATGGTGATGCAGTTGTCGACCGGGCAGACATTGACGCACAGATTGCAGCCGACGCATTCGGCCTCGATCACCTCGAAATGCCTGACCCCGGCGACCACGCTGGTGATCGCCTGGTGCGAGGTGTCCTCGCAGGCGATGTGGCAGCGGCCGCATTTGATACAGGCATCCTGGTCGATATGCGCCTTGGCGACATAGTTGAGGTTGAGATACTGCCAGTCCGTAACATTGGGCGTGGCACGGCCGATGATCTCGTCGAGCGAGCGATGGCCCTTCTCGTCCATCCAGTTTTCGAGACCGGCGATCATCTCCTGGACGATCTTGAAACCGTAGGTCATCGCCGCCGTGCACACCTGCACGTTCCCCGCGCCGAGGGCCATGAACTCGGCGGCGTCGCGCCAGGTGGTGATGCCGCCAATGCCGGAGATCGGCAGCCCTTGCGTTTCGGGGTCGCGCGCGATCTCGGCCACCATGTTCATGGCGATCGGCTTCACCGCGGGGCCGCAATAGCCGCCATGCGAGCCCTTGCCGTCGATGGTCGGCATCGGCGCGAAATTGTCGAGATCGACACCGGTGATCGAGTTGATGGTGTTGATCAGCGACACTGCGTCGGTGCCGCCGGCATGCGCCGCCCGCGCCGGCTTGCGGATATCGGTGATGTTGGGCGTCAGCTTGGTGATGACGGGCATGCGCGTGTACTGCTTGCACCAGCGCACAACCATTTCGATATATTCCGGCACCTGGCCGACGGCGGCGCCCATGCCGCGCTCCGACATGCCGTGCGGGCAGCCGAAATTGAGCTCGATGCCGTCGGCGCCGGTCTCCTCGACAAGCGGCAGAATCGCCTTCCAGCTTTCCTCGACGCAAGGCACCATGATCGAGGCGATCAGCGCCCGGTCGGGCCACTCCATCTTGACCTGCTTCATCTCGCGCAGATTGGTCTGCAAGTCGCGATCGGTGATCAGCTCGATGTTGTTGAGGCCGAGCAGACGGCGGTCTGCGCCCCAGATCGCACCGTAGCGCGGGCCGTTGACGTTGACCACCGGCGGGCCCTCTTCGCCCAGCGTCTTCCAGACGACACCGCCCCAACCGGCCTTGAAGGCGCGCACGACATTGTAGGCCTTGTCGGTCGGCGGCGCCGAGGCCAGCCAGAACGGATTGGGCGATTTGATGCCGACGAAATTGTTCCTGATATCTGCCATGCTCATGCCCTCCCGTTCGAGGTCAGTGCCCGGTGGATGGATTCCGCCGCGTCACGCCCTTGCGCCACGGCCGAGACGGTCAGGTCATCGCCACCGAATATGCAGTCGCCGCCGGCCCAGACCTTGGCCAGCGAAGTGCGCCCTTCCGCATCGACCTTGATGCGCCCGGCCTCGAGCTCGATCGCAGCACCGCTGCCGTTGAGCGCAGCGGGGACGAAACTCTGGCCGATTGCCTTGAATACCTGGTCGGCAACGAGGGTCAGCGTCTCGCCGGTGCCGGCAAGCCTGTCGCCGTTCATGGCGGTATATTCGAGCTCGATGGCATTGACCTTGCCGCCTTCGGCAATCACCCGCTTCGGCTGTAGCCAGTGCCGGATGACGACGCCGTTGGCGGCCGCCAGATCCTGCTCGAATTCGGAAGCATTCATATGTTCCTGGCCGCGCCGGTAGCAGATCGTCACCTCTTCGGCGCCAAGCAGCTTCGACTGCACCGCGGCATCGATCGCCGTCATGCCGCCGCCGATGACGACGACGCGGCGGCCGACCGGCAGGCTGGCCAGATCGCTGGCCTGTCGCAGCTCGGAGATGAACTCCACCGCATTGACAACACCGTCCGCATCCTCGCCATCGGAGCGCAGCGCATTGACGCCGCCAAGCCCCGTGCCCAGGAACACCGCGTCATAATTGCGGATCAGGTCGGAAAGCTGATAGTCGCGGCCGAGCACCTTGCCGTTCTGGATATCGATGCCGCCAATCGAGGTGACATAGTCGACCTCGGCCTGGGCGAAATTGTCGACGCTCTTATAAGCGGCGATGCCATATTCATTGAGCCCGCCCGCCTTCGCGCGCGCTTCCAGGATTGTGACGTCGTGGCCATGGCGGGCGAGCCGATGGGCGGCGGCAAGGCCGGCCGGCCCGGCGCCCACCACGGCGATCGCCTTGCCAGTCGGCACGGCACGTGGATAAAATTGCCTGTTCTCGCTCATCGCGATATCGGTGGCATAGCGCTGCAGCCGGCCGATCTGCACCGGCTTGCCTTCCGCCACCTCGCGCACGCAGACCTCCTCGCACAGCGTCTCTGTCGGGCAGACGCGGGCGCACATGCCGCCCAGAATGTTCTGGTCGAAAATGGTCTTGGCCGAGCCGATCGGATTGCCCGTGGAGATCTGGCGGATGAACAGCGGAATGTCGATCGAGGTCGGGCATGCGTTCATGCACGGCGCGTCGTAGCAGAAATAGCAGCGATCGGATTCGACCAGCGCCTCGTGGTGATCGAGCGGCGGATGCAGGTCGGAAAAATTGTCCGCATACTGATCGGCAGGCAGCCGGCCGCCTGCAATGCCTTCCCTGAACTGGCCTTCTGCCATCGTCAGTTCCCCTTGTTTTCCTTTTAGGAAAGGCTAGCACGTTTTATTTTTTTATCAATTGGTCAATTTTCGACATAAGTCGCTGAAAAGGCTCGAATAAAACATGATATTTCAGTTCATGTTTTAAGCCCGTGATGCGCGAATATCGAACCTTCGAGGAAAGGCTTTCCGCAAGGCGGCCGGCGCGGCCACGGCGCGCCTGGGACACGCAAATTTTTCCTCCGCTGTCGGATTTCCGTCTCGAAGATCGTCCTATGATGGATCGAAGGACGATCGACGCAAAAGGTGAGGAGACCGACGATGCCGAAATCCCCAATGCCCTTTTTCTGGTACGAATTGATGACATCCGACCTCGACGCCGCCGAGGCGTTCTATACCAAGGTGGTCGGCTGGACGGCGCAACCCTTCGACAAGGCTCCCGGCATGCCGCGCTACATCGTCATGAATGTCGGCGAGCGTGGCGTCGGCGGGCTGATGACGATGCCTGAGGATGCCGCCAAGATGGGCATGCCTCCCGCCTGGCTTGGCTATATCCACACCAGGGATGTCGATGCTGCCACGGCGTCGCTGCAGAAAGCCGGCGGCGCCGTTCATCGCCAGCCCGACGACATTCCAGGCGTCGGCCGCTTCGCCGTCGTCGCCGATCCGCAAGGCGCGACCTTCATGTTCCTGCAGCCGAACGGGCCCGACCAGCCGGTCGTGCCGGCCAGCACGCCGGGCCATATCGGCTGGCACGAGCTTTACACAACCGACTGGAAGGCCGCGTTCGACTTCTATTCCAGCCAGTTCGGATGGACCAATGCCGGCGACTTCGACATGGGGCCGATGGGAACCTATCAAACCTTCGCGGCCGGCCCCGAATCCGGTGGCGGCATCATGAACAAACCCGAACAGATCCCGGTGCCGGTCTGGCAGTTCTATTTCAACGTAACCGCCATCGACGCGGCGGCAAAACGAGTGACCGACAATGGCGGCAAGATCCTGATGGGCCCGATGGAGGTCCCCGGCGGCAGCTGGATCGTGCAATGCCAGGATCCGCAAGGCGCCCATTTCGCTTTGATGGCGCCCGGACGGTAAGGGGCTCAACGTCGCACAGGAGGACGGCCTTTGATCGTAAGATTGAAGGCCGTGTCCCCGCTTGGCGCCGAGCTATTCCGGCGTCAGCACCGCGACTTTCAGGCCTGCCTTTTTTGCACCGCTGAACTGGACGGTGGCCGGGCCGGGCGCAAGCTTGAACCGAACGCTCTTGCGAATGTCCGGACAGGTCTTGACCCCGCTGTAGCCGGCCAATTTCACGGTATGGCCGTCCTGAATGACATCGATCCAGGCTTCGCCCGACAGGCTTATCTGGATGCCCCCTTCCGGCGGCACAACCATGCTGGCGACAGCGCCGAACGTGCCAGGCGCCGGGGCACGTTCGGGCGGGAGGGCGAATTCCGCTGTCTCGGCCGGCACCAAGACCAGATCGGCGGCAGCGCCGATCGCCAGCGTCGCCCCTGACGCAGCAGAAGGAGGCGCGGCGAACAGCGCCTGCTCGCGCGTTACCGGCCATTTGAACGCCTCGCAGCCGGCGTCCTCGGCCATTGCGAAGCTGGTGCCGGCAAGGATTGCGAAAAAGCTGACGACGACTTTTTTCATGGCGAGAGACCCCAAACGATTTCGACTATCTACAAATCGATACAACCATAGAGATAATAATGCAACCCTAGGAGGAAAATATCGACGCGTTGCGGAACATCTCGCATCACCGATTGTTGATGTTGGGTAGCGGGAAGTGAATGGTCCATCTCAGGACGATAATTTAGGCCGGACCCTGGGGGTGAAAACGGAGTTTCAGATGGCGCTTTTCGAAGGCTTGGCCCGATACCAGCCACAGGCGCTCGGCGTTCTGCGCATCATGACCGCGCTGCAGTTCATCGAGCATGGCAGCCAAAAGCTATTCAATTTCCCGGCAAGCGCCGAACCCCACGCCCTCAGCGGGTTGACGCTGACAGCCGGCATTCTCGAGTTCGCCGGCGGCATCCTGCTGGCGCTGGGGCTGTTCACCCGCCCAGTCGCCTTCCTTCTGGCGGGCGAGATGGCGATCGCCTATTTCATGGCGCACATGCCGCGCGGCTTCTTCCCCGTCAACAATGGCGGCGATTTGGCGATCTCGTTCTGCTTTATCTTCCTCTATCTGTTCTTCGCCGGCCCTGGCGCCTTTGCGCTCGACAATCGCCGCGCTGCCTGATGCGGGCCGGATGCGGATTGTTCACGCCCGCATCCGCTCCAAATTGGCGTCGAACAGCGGTACCGGCTGCATGCGTGCGGCATGGCGCTTGCCGAGGATTTCGATCTCGAAGCCTTCGCTCTCCTCGGCGATCTCCTTCGGCACGTAGCCCATGGCGACCGATTCCCTGGAATGATGCGCATAGCCGCCTGACGTCACCCAGCCACGCACCGTGCCGCCGAACCAGATCGGCTCATCGCCGATGACATCGGCGTCGGCAGCCTCGACGATGAAGGCCCGCAGCCTGAGCCTGCCGCCCTGCTTGCGCTCTGCCAACGCCCGGGTCTTGCCAATGAAATCGGCTTCCTTGCCATAGGCGACAAAGCGATCGAGCCCTGCCTCCAGCGGTCCGTAGATCGGCCGGTATTCGCGCCCCCACGAACCATAGTTCTTTTCCAGCCGCAGTGCGTTCAACGCACGGGAGCCGAACAGGCCAATGCCGAACTCCTCGCCCGCCGCCATCAGCGCCTGGAACGCCGCGCGCTGATATTCCGGCGCAACCCAGATTTCATAGCCGAGATCACCTGTGTAGCTGACGCGGCCAACCAGGCAGGGCGCCATGCCGATATCCATCTTGCCAATGGCCATGAAGGGAAAGGCGGCGTTCGAGACGTCCGTCCGCGTGACCTTGGCCAGCACGTCCCGCGCCTTCGGCCCGGCGAGGGCAAGGCCGGTGAGCTTCGCGCCCGATGCCTCGATGCGGACAGAACCATCCGCGGGCAGATGCTTTTCGAACCAGCGCATATGGTACTGCTCGGCAATGCCGGAACCGGCGATGAACCACTCTTCCCCATCTCGATCAAGAGGGCCGAGATTGGCCAGCGTGAAATCGCCGATGAGCTTGCCGTCCTCCTTCAGCATAGGCGCCAGCGTCATGCGGCCTGGCCTCGGTAGCTTGCAGGCAAGCAGCCGGTCGAGCCATGCGGCAGCACCCTCGCCTGTCACGCCATATTTGGCGAAGTTCGAAATCTCGGCGAGGCCGACGCCCCCGCGAACGTTTGCAACCTCCCTGCCGACATGGGCGAAATCGCTCGAGCGGCGCCACGAGAACTCGTCCCTGACGCCTTCGGGCGCATACCAGAGCGGCACTTCCAGCCCATAGGACACGCCCCATTGCGCGCCCTTGGCCGACAGCAGGTCGTAGACCGGCGTCGTCTTCAGCGGCCGCCCGGCGGGCAATTCCTCATTGGGGAAGCGGATCGAAAAGCGTCTGGAATAGTTCTCGCGCACCTTGGCGTTGGTGTAGGCCATCGTCGCCCAGTCGCCATAGCGCGCAACGTCCATGGCCCAGATGTCGGCGCCGGGATCGCCCTCGATCATCCAGTTGGACAGCGCGAGCCCAACGCCGCCGCCCTGGCTGAAACCGGCCATGACGCCACAGGCCACCCAGAAGCCCGGCAAACCGCGCACCGGCCCGACCAGCGGGTTGCCGTCAGGCGCGAAGGTGAAGGGTCCGTTGATGATCTGCTTGATGCCGGTGTTCTGAAAGGCCGGGAAATGCCGGAAGCCGACTTCCAGTGACGGTGCGATGCGGTCGATGTCCGGCTCCAGCAGTTCGTGGCCGAAATTCCACGGCGTCTGGTGCTCGGACCATGCCTTGTTGGCCTTCTCATAGGTACCCATCAGCATGCCGCCGCGCTCCTGGCGCAGATAGAGCTCGCCGTCGAAATCGACGGCGTGGATGATCTCGGTGCCGGTCTTGGCGTTCCAGGCGGCGACTTCCGGCATATCCTCGGTGATCAGGTACATGTGCTCCATGGCCAGCACCGGCAGTTCGAGCCCGACCATGCGGCCGACCTCTCGCGCCCAAAGGCCACCGGCGTTGACGACATGCTCGGCCACGACCTCGCCCTTATTGGTGATGACGCGCCACAGCCCGTCGGGACGCCGCACGACGTCCTCGACCTTGGTGAAGCGCTCGACCTCGGCACCCAGCTTACGCGCAGCCTTGGCATAGGCATGGGTGACGCCGGAGGGATCGAGATGGCCGTCCTCCTTGTTGCGGACAGCGCCGACGAACTGCTTGGGGTCGAGCAGCGGCATGAGTTCGGCCGCTTCTTTCGGTGAGATTTCTTCGAGATCGATGCCGAGATAGCGACCCTTGGCGACGACGCCACGCAGCCAGTCGAGCCGCGCCTCGGTCGCCGCCAGCAGCACGCCGCCGGTCAGATGCACGCCGGTCGCCTGGCCGGAAAGCTCCTCGATCTCCTTATAGAGGTTGATCGTGTATTTCTGCAGCTTGGCGACGTTGGGATCGCCATTGATCGTGTGCATGCCACCGGCCGCGTGCCACGTCGAGCCTGAAGTCAGCTCGTCGCGCTCCAGAAGCACGACGTCGGTCCAGCCATGGCGGGCGAGATGGAACAACACGGAACACCCGACGACCCCGCCGCCAATGACCACGACCTTTGCATGCGATTTCATGATTTCTTCTCTGATATCAGTGAGTTGGATGGGTTAGATGATTCAAAGCGGACGTTCGTGGCGCATCACGGCTCGCCCGCCCCAATCGCTTCCTTGCGCCTGGCCACATAGGCCTCCAGCGCTTCGCGCACGGCGATGTCCATCGGAGGCTCGACATAGTCTTCGAGCGCCTTCTTCCACAACCGCGTGGCGCGCGCGGTTGCGTCGAGGCCGCCGGCTTCCTGCCAGGCTTCAAAATTCTGCCAGTTCGAAAGCATCGGCTGATAGAAGGCCGTCGCATAACGTTCCAGCGTGTGCGGCTCGCCGAAGAAATGGCCGCCGGTCGGCACCGCGCCCAGCGCCTCGACGGCAAGCTCGGCCTCATCGACCACGATCGGGCGCAAAAACTCCATCATGTGCTGGATCATTTCGACGTCGATGATGAATTTCTCGAACGACGCAGTCAGCCCGCCCTCCTGCCAGCCGGCTGCGTGATAGACGAGGTTGCCATGGCCGAGCACCGCGCCCCACAGCGCCATCAGCGTCTCATAAGCGCCTTGCGCATCGGCGGCGTTCGACGCTGAGCCCGGCGTTGTCCGATAGGGCAGCCCATAACGCCGGGCCAGTTGCCCCGACGCGATGTTGGCCTTGGTATTTTCAGGCGTGCCGAAGGCCGGCGCGCCCGACTTCATGTCGACATTGGAGGTGAAGGCGCCATACATGACCGGCGCGCCCGGACGCACAAGCTGCGTCAGCACGACGCCGAACAGTGCCTCCGCATTCTGCTGCGCCAAAGCACCCGCCAGCGTCACCGGGCTCATCGCGCCCATCAGCGTGAACGGCGTCACCGCCACCGACTGGCCGAATTCGGCCATCGTCATCAGCCCCTCGGCCATCATCTCGTCGAAACGCCGCGGCGAGTTCACCGAGATGATGGTGGCGATGGCGGGATCCTCGCGCAACTGATCCAGCGTCAGCCCGCGCGCGATCGCCATCATCTCGATGCCGTCCAGCGCCCTGCCCCGGCCGATCGCTGAGACATGGAAGCTTTTGTCGGTCAGCGTGAGATTGGTGAAATAGGTGTCGAGATGGCGCGAATTGGCCGGCAATTCGACTGGAGCGCAGACCTGGTTGCCGAGCATGTGCACGCAGTTGAAATGCTGTGCCAGCCGGGTCAGATCCGCATAATCGCGCAAATTGCCGGCGCGGCGGCCGCGCTCCATGTCGTGCACATTGGGCGGACCGGCAACGAGCGTGAAATTGATGGTGTTGCCGCCGAGATGAACGACGTTGGCCGGATTGCGCGGTGTAAGGGCATAGTTGGACCGCGTCGTCTTCAGCGCCTCGTCGACCATGCCGCGGTCGATGCGGACGTTCGCCGACGCGTGGTCCACGCTGGCACCGGCCTGCTCGAACAGCGACAGCGCCCGTAGGCTCATCACCTCGATGCCGAAATTCTCCAATATATGCATCGACGCCTGATGGATGGCCTCGATCTGCTCGGACGACAGCAAGGCCATCGGAGGATAGGGATTGGTCACCCGCCTCGCCGGCAACTGCGGGATGGGCCCTGGCCCCCGGTTGCTGGTGCGCTCGGCGCCGCGCTTGCGTCTTGGTTCGTTCATATCGGGCATCAAAGCCTCGGCAAACCGCGCCAGCTGTCAGAAATACGTCGTTTGCGGACGTGATTTTAACCGAGGCGGCGTTTTCGAAACATTGATTTATAAAAAGCGACAAGATATGTCGGACAATCAATATGGCACTTTCCGAACCGCCCGCGTCGGCGACGCGTTAACGGGCGCGGCAAGATTCCCTTTATGATTTGAGCCTATTGCTCTGCCGATGCGTAGGTCGAGTTTTAGTAAAATTGTAGCGGTTGGTATGCTGCTGGCACTTTCGGCCTGCGCGACCGCCCCCAGCCACATCAACAATGTCTGCGCCGTCTTCGACCAGAATGACGGCTGGTTCGACAATTGGCAGTCGGCCGCCGAACGCGCCGAGCAGAAATACGGCGTGCCCGTTCCCGTTCTGATGGCGACGGTGCGCAAGGAATCCGGTTTCAAGAGCAACGCCCGGCCGCCGCGCACCAAACTGCTCGGGTTCATCCCGTGGAAGCACGTTTCGTCGGCCACCGGCTTCTCGCAGGCGCTGGACGGTACATGGTCGCAATATCAGAGCGAAACCGGCAACTGGGCGGCGCGCCGGACCAAATTCGCCGACGCCGTCGATTTCGTCGGCTGGTACCATTCCAAGACAGCGGATACTTACGGCGTCGCCCGCAACGACACCTACAATCTCTACCTCGCCTACTATCTCGGCTGGACCGCCTATGGCCGTGGCAACCGTGGCGACGCCGGCGTCCAGGGCTATGCCCGGGCGACCGACAAGATGGCCCGCGACTATGCCCAACAGCTGAGGCAGTGCGGCAGCTGAGAGGCGCGCCGGTGGGTCAGCGCGGCTTCCTGCCGAACACCCTGATGTATTCCGCCTCGCCGCCCTTGGCGAGCGCCTTCGCCTGCTTGACCCAGTCCTCGCGCTCGATGCGGCCTTTGAATCTAAGATAGTCGTCGACCCATTGGCGCTCGGCTTTTTTCCACGCGGCGACCTGGGCGTAGGTGAAGATGCCGAGGTCGTTGAGGATGCCTTCTGTTTTCGGGCCGACGCCCGAAATCAGCTTGAGATTGTCGGGTTTGATCGGCCTGGCGATGCCGGTCGGACGGTTCTTGTCGGTGGCACTTGCGTCGGCCAGCCGAGCCGGCGGGGCAAGCGGTGCAACGTATGCACTCTCGGCCTGCCGGCCGTCACCAAGCGTTCTTGGCGTGAACGGCGCGGAGGTTGCGTTGGCATCCGTCGCCGGACGACCAGTCTCCGAAACCTCGTCGCGGACCTCATGACGACGGGCCTTTGAGACGGCTTCGGTTTCCTCTGCGGCCTGCCCCACCGCATCGGCTTCCGTGCTGGTCGTCTTACCATGCGGCCGCTTCGGAGGCGCACCGGCAAAGCCCGGACCGACACCATGCGGCGCGTCGTCCGGCACGCCCTCACGGTCGGCATGCTGCTTGTCGAACTTGATCACCGGCTCCATCGTCGCCAGCACGTCGTCCGAGAGCCAGCAAAGGCTCATGTGCCCGTCGCCCAGGTTCTTGACCGGCGGCACCTTGGTTTCGCAGAGATTATCCGGCACCAATCTCTTGTAGCCGCAGCGCGTCTGGAATGGACAGCCTGTCGGCGGGTTCATCGCCGAGGGTATGTCGCCCTCCAGAACGATATGCTTCTTGACCACGCTGGTGTCGGCGATCGGGATCGCTGACAGCAGTGCCTCAGTATAGGGATGATAGGGCGGCGCGAAGATCTGGTCGGTCGTGCCTTGCTCGACGATATAGCCCAGATACATGACGACCACCCGGTCGGCGATATAACGCACGACCGACAGATCGTGGCTGATGAACAGCATCGTCGTCTTGTTCTTGCGCTGGATGTCCATCAGCAGCTCAGTCACCGCCGCCTGGACCGACACGTCGAGCGCCGAGACCGGTTCGTCGGCCACCACCACCTTGGCATCGCCGGCAAAGGCGCGCGCCACGCCGATGCGCTGCTTCTGGCCGCCCGAAAGCTGGCGCGGCTTGCGGCTTTCGAAGGCGCGCGGCAGCTTCACCAGGTCGAGCAGTTCCAGCATGCGCTTGCGCCGGTCGGCGACGGTCTTGCCGACGTTGAATTTCTCCAGCGTGCGGATGATCTGCGAGCCGACCGAATGGCTGGGGTTGAGCGTATCGAACGGGTTCTGGAAAACCATCTGGATCGACGACACCGTGTCGACGCTGCGGCTCTCGATGCCGGTCGACTGGATCTCCTTGTTGGCGAGCGTGACCCTGCCGGAGCTCGCCGTCTCGAGCCCGAGCAGCACTTTCGCCAGCGTCGATTTTCCGCAGCCGGATTCGCCAACAATGGCGACGGTTTCGGATTCGCGCGCAGTGAACGAAATCGTCTCGTTGGCCTTGACGACGCGACCCTCGCTCGAGCCGAACACTTCGCTGCCGCCAACCTTGTAGTATTTCCTCAGATCCTCGATTTTGAGCACCGGTGCGCCAGGCACGACCTTCTCATTGACCTTCTTTGCGCCGGGCGGCAGGGCGTCCCAATCGATTTCGTTGAAGCGCACGCAGCGCGAGAAATGACCTTCATGTCCCGCGACTTCGATCATCGGGATTTCGGCGGCGTTGCAGACGCCCTCGACGAAATGGTGGCAGCGCGGGCCGAAATTACAGCCCTTCGGTCGCTCATGCGGCAGGGGCAGCTGACCGGGGATCGAGATCAGCGGCCGCGAGTTCTTGTCGGCGCCCGGCAGCGGAATCGAGCGGAAAAGGCCCTGCGTATAGGGATGACGCATCCGGTCGAACACGTCCTTGATCTTGCCGGTCTCGACGGCCTCGCCCGAATACATCACCGTGATGCGGTCGCAGGTCTCCAGGATCAGGCCAAGGTTGTGCGACACGAAGATCATCGAGGTGCCGAACTTCTCGCCCAGCCCCTTCACCAGTTCGACGATGCCCGCCTCCACCGTCACGTCGAGCGCGGTCGTCGGCTCGTCGAGGAGAAGCAGCGCCGGCTTCGACAGCAGCGCCATGGCGATGACGATACGCTGCTGCTGGCCGCCAGAAAGCTGATGCGGATAGGAGCGCATCATGCGTTCCGGATCGGGAAGCTTCACCGAGCGCACCATTTCGAGCGCACGTTTATAGGCCTCTTCCTTCGACACCTTGTCGTGGATCAGCGGCACTTCCATCAACTGCTGGCCGATCTTCATCGCCGGGTTCAGGCTCGCCATCGGCTCTTGGTAGATCATGGCGATCTTGTTGCCGCGGATGCTGCGCAGCTCCTCCTCGGAGAGCTCGCCCATGTCCTTGCCCTGGAACTTGATCTTGCCGCCGACGATCTTGCCGATGTTGGAGAGGTCGCGCATGATGCCGAGCGACACGGTCGACTTGCCGCAACCGGATTCGCCGACAATGCCCATCGCTTCGCCGGGCATGACCGTGCAGGAAAAATCCATCACGGCCGGTATCTCGCCCTTGCGGGTGAAGAAGGAGATCGACAGGTTCTCGATCTCGATGATCGGCCCATTGTTCGGCCTGGCCGGATTTCGAACTGCCTCGTTCATGGGTCGCTCCAATCCTTGGTTCTTCCGGGCAAGTAGGGTCGAGGACCCCGACATCAATCCTTCATCGATTGCTCGCGCAGGGAATCGGCGAGCAGGTTCAGCCCCAGCACGAACGACATCAGCGCGATCGTCGGCGGCAGTGCGGGATGGATGAAGGAGCGCAGCAGCCGGCTGGCATCCTTGATCGCGGTGCCCCAGTCGGGACTTTCCGGCGCCAGCCCCAAGCCGAAATAGCCCAGCGTGCCGAGCAGGATGGTGGTGTAGCCGATGCGCAGGCAGGCATCGACGATCAGCGGTCCGCGCGCATTGGGCAGGATCTCCCACAGCATGATGTACCAGGGCGATTCACCGCGCGTCTGCGCCGCCGCCACATAGTCGCGCGTCTTGATGTCCATGGTCAGGCCACGCACGATGCGGAACACGCCCGGGCTCGAGGCGAACACCACCGCCACGAAGATGTTGAGCTGGTTGGGGTCGATGTGCACGATCTTCAGCGGATCGGCATCGAACACCAGGCCGGCATAGATCCAGCCGCCGACAACCAGCGTCAGGCCGAGCAGGATGTAGATCCGGTCGGGTCGGTTCTTGTACCGCGTCCAGAACAGCACGCAGAAGAAGATGATCGGGAACAGGAAGAACACGCCGGCCAGCGCGTAGGGGATCGGCGTGTCCATGATGCCCGGCGTCACCAGGAGATAGAACAGCAGGATGACCGGGAAGGCCAGCACGAGATTGGCCAGGAACGACAGCACGGTATCGATCTTGCCGCCATAATAGCCGGCCGGCAGGCCGAGCGTGATGCCGACCATGAGCGCGAAGCCGGTCGCCGCCGGCGCGATGATCAGTACGATCTGGCTGCCATAGACCATGCGTGAAAAGACGTCGCGGGCGAGCTTGTCGCCACCGAACAGATAGGCGAGGCCCGATTGCGGTTCGATGGCTCCGGGCAGCGTATCCTTCATGATGGGAATCTGGCCGAGCGGATCGAAAGGCGAGATGGTCGAGGCGAAGATCGCCGTGAACAGCCAGAACAGGCAGATGGCGACGCCGGCTATGCCGACGCCGCTGTCGAACAGTTGGCCGTAGAGAGCCAGCTTCTTCTTGTAGAGGAAGCTCGCGCCCATGACGATGAAAAGCGCGAGCCAGACCGGCCAGAAGCGCCAGAGCACTTCGAGGACGACGGTGGAGGCGCCGATATATTGGGCTTGCATGCGCCGTCTCCCCTACTGGACCCGAATGCGCGGATTGAGGAACGCGTAGCCGACATCGGAAATGAGCTGCGTGATCAGGACGATGAACACCGAGACAAGCGAGCAGCCGAGCAAAAGATCGATGTCGTTGTTGCCGGCGGCCTCGACCAGCGTGTAGCCGAAGCCCTGATAGCGGAACATCACCTCGACGATGACGACGCCGGTGAGCAGCCAGGGAAACTGCAGCATGATCACGGTAAAGGGCGCGATCAGAGCGTTGCGCAGCGCGTGCTTGACCACCACGCTTTTGAAGGAGAGCCCCTTCAGCCGGGCGGTGCGGATATATTGCTGCGTCATCACCTCGACCATCGAGGCACGCGTCATGCGCGCGATGTAGCCGATGCCGTAGATGGCGAGCGTGATCACCGGCAGCGTGAAGTTGTAGAAGGTAATGCCCTGGCTTGCCGATGCGGCGGATCCGTTCAGCCAGCCAAGCCAGGAAGCGAAGATGACGGTGAAGATGACGCCCGACACATATTCGGGCGTCGCCGTCGAGGCGATCGAGGCGACAGACAGCACCCGGTCGGTGCGCGACCCCTCGCGCATGCCGGCCAGGATGCCGATCAGCAGAGAGACCGGCACCATCACCGCCAGCACGCAGAACATCAGGATGCCCGTGGCGCCGAGCGCAGGGAACAGCTTGGCGCCAACCGTGGTCTTGAATTTGGTCGAGCAGCCGAAATCACCCTGGAGCACGCCGGAGAACTTCGGCTCGGCCGGATCGTTGCAGAAGGAGAAGCGCTGCGCCGGTTTGCCGGTTGCCGGATCGGTTACCGGCTGCTTGGGCAGCACGCCCAGCCACTGGCCGTAGCGCACGAAGAAGTTCTGCCGGTAGCCATGATTGACCAGCCAGCTTTCCAGCTGTTCGGCCGAGGTGTGCATCTCGGTCTGGCTGATCGCCAGCTTCTTCAGGTTGGGTTCCAGATTGACGAGGAAGAAGACGACCAGCGTCAGGCACAGCATCGTGAGCAGTATCGTGCCGATGCGTCTGGCGATGAATGAGAACATTGTACCCCCCTGCCGGCCGGGTTGGGGTCAGATAGGTTCAACCCTGTATCAAAAACCTTGTGACGTCATGCCGCCGCTGCATCCAATGCAACGGCGGCGATGCCGCGGGAGCGAAAGACGCTGGCGCCTCCGCTCCCGGCAGGCTGTGGGTCACGCCTGATCGAGCCAGACCTTGCCGAAGTCGTGCTCGTAGGTGGGGTGCATCGAGTGGTTCTTCACCTCCGGCTTGATGTTGATGTAGAGCTTGCGCCAGTAAGGCTGGATGATGATGCCGGAATCCTGCAGCATCTGCTCGATATCCTTCATCACCACCTTGCGCTTCTCCGCGTCGGCGATCCCGAGCGCCTCGTTGACCTTCTTGTCGAAGTCCGGATTGGCGTAGGCCGTCTCGTTCCAGGCTTCACCCGAGCGGTAGGCGATGGCGATGACCTGGATGCCAAGCGGACGCATGTTCCAGTTGGTTTCCGAGAACGGATATTTCGTCCAGTCGTTCCAGAAGGTCGAGCTCGGCAGCACGGTGCGCTTCACCTTGATGCCGGCCTCGCGCAGCTGGGCCGCGATCGCGTCCGTGGTGTTCTTGTGGTAGTCCTCGTCGTTGCTGATCAGCTCGTGTTCGAAATCGATCACGCCGGCTTCCGTCAGCATCTGCTTGGCCTTGGCGATGTCGCGCTTGATCTTGGGCAGCTCGACATATTCGGGATGGATCGGCGCGACATGGTGGTTCTCGGCTGGCGTGCCGGCATTGCCGTAGCCGAGCTGCAGCACCACCGAATTGTCCACGGCCAGGCACATCGCCTGACGCACTTTCTGGTCGCCATAAGGCTTGGCGTTGACGTTGAAGCGCGACACCACGGTGGCGGCGGTCACGACCTCGGAAGGTGGCGCGCCGACGTCTGCGATGATCTTGACGTAGTCGGCGGTCGTCTCATGGTTGGTCTGGACTTCGCCCGATTCGAAAGCCGAGACCGTTGCGGCCGGATCGGTGCCGTAATCGATGAACTCGACGCCATCGAGGAAGGCTTCGCCCTGCCACCACTTGCCGGTCTCGCGGCGCTTGTAGACGACCTTCTGGCCGACGTCATAGGAGACGAGCTCGAACGGACCCGTACCGATCGGGCAGTTCTTGAAGTTGGCGCCCTTCTCGTCGAAGCTCTTGTGCACCACCAATGCCGGATAGTCGGTCAGGTTGGGGATGATGGCGATATCGGGTTTGGTGAGCTTCAGCTTGACGGTCATGTCGTCGACCTTGATGACCGACCCCTCGCGCAATTTCTTTGTGCTGTCGTCGACGAGGCTGCCGAGGCGGCCCGGCATGGAATTGCCTTCCGCGGCCTTGTCGGCCCAGCGGGTGAAATTGTAGATCACGTCGTCGGCGGTGAACTTGTCGCCATTGTTCCACTCGACGCCCGGCCGCACATGCAGCGTGTACTCGGTGGCATCGTCATTGATGTCCCAGCTTTCCAGGAGATAGGGCGCGAATGTGTACTGGTGGGTGTATTTCACCAGCGGCTCGAGCGCCTGCCGCTCGGCGTTGGAGATTTCCGACCAGTCGGCCGTGCGCGGATCCTTGGGATCCTTGACCGACATTGCCACCTTGAGCACGCCGCCTTTCTTTCCCTGCACCTCCTCGGCCTTGGCCGGCGTCGGGGCGGCGAGCCCCAGCAGGCCATAGGCCATGGCCGTCGAAGCGCCGAAGACGCTGGCAAGCGCGAGGAATTCGCGGCGATCGACCTTACCCGACTTGGCTTCTTCGGCCATGGCCAGGATGTGCTCCGGAACGCTGTCGCCATTACTCTTGTAGATTGTCATGACTAACTCCCATTGTTGGCTTTCCGCCGATTAACATTCCGCATCCAGGCCATGATGTCAAAGACGGCATGGATTGGGAACATATCGACGAATGTGCAACTTTGGAGGGGGAGCGGTTCGCGTGATAGCGACAGTCTTGGCGCAAAATTGCTAGTGCGCGACGGATTTCCCCTAAATCTCTTCAGGGGAATTAAACTGAGACATTGGCGCGGTTTGCGACAGTGCCAGCCCTCGCCGGGATGAGGGCCAGCCCATGTCCCTGCTTCAATATTCCTTCTCGTAGAAGATGCCGCCCTTGGCTTCGCCGGCGTCCGTTGCCTCGCCGCGCAGTTTGACGCCGCGCCCGACATTGAGGTCGATCATGGCCTTGCCCGAGCCCGGCTTGTCGCCCTTCTGGATGGTTACATAGGTGCGGTCGTTGAGGTACTTGCCGGCAGAAACCGCCGTGCCGCCCTTCTCGTCGGTGGTGACATCGAGATCGTCGACGCCGATCGCGCTGCGCAGGTTTTCGAGCAGCGACGTCGAGCCGCCGACGCCGGCCAACTGTCCGGCGGCTTCGGCCAGTTGCGCGATCTGCAGCGGCGACAGGTTCGACATGGAGCGCCCGAAGATCAGCTGCGCCAGCACTTCGTCCTCGGGCAGCGCCGGCACCGAGGTGAAGGTGAATTTCGGATTGGTCGCTTCGCCCGACACCACGATGGTGACGGTGGCGCTGCTCGTCGTCGTTGTCGCCGTCAGGTTGAGATAAGGCACCAGCGAGCCGGAAAAGCCGACCGTGCCCTCGGTAAAGGTCAGCCGCTTGCCGAGGATCGACAGCCGCCCGCGCTGCAGCGTGAAAGTGCCGACCGCTTGCGGCGAGGAGGCCGGACCGGTCAGCCTGAGCGAGCCGCCGAGTTCGGCGTCCACGCCCCTGCCCTGGATGAAGATCTGGTTCGGCGCGTTGATGGTGACGTCGAGCGCCAGCCCACTGCCGCCGCTCTTGCCGCTGGTCGTGGCCGGGCGCAATGCCTTGTCCTGCGCCCTCACCGCGCCGGGCGCGTTCTTGTGCTTGACGTCGAGAGCCGAGAGCGACCCCGGCAATTTGTCCGGAACGGTGATGACGGTCTTGGCGAGGTTGATGGTGCCGGCAATCACCGGCGCCGACGTCAGCGGTCCTTTGATCGTCAGGTCGCCGCCAAGATTGGCGGTGACCACCCGCCCATCGGTGTAGCGGCCGTCGGTGAGTTTGATCGACAGGTCGGCCGGGAACCCCCGCGCCGGATCGATGCCGACCGTGCCGCTGGCCGACAGGCTGCCGCGCGTCGACAGCGTCCCGGTCAGCCGGTTGATCCTGGCGACACCATTGCCGATCGAGATTTCGGCTGCGATGTCGTTGACGGCAAGCCCGGAACGCGCGTCGAGCAGGCGGGCGCCCGACGTGCTGATGCTGCCGCCGATGACGGGCGATGTCGCGGGGCCGCGCACCTGCACATTGACATTGGCGGTCCCAGTCAGCGACAGGCCTTGCGCAGCGAGCTTCTGACTGAGGATGCCGAACGGCACGGCGCCATTGAAGTCGAGCGCGAGCGCCGGCGTGCCCGATGTCGTCACCGTGCCGCCCCCCTTGAGACCAAGACCGGCTCCATCGCTGACATTGGCGTTGAAGGTCAGCTTGTTGCCGGCAAAGGTGCCCGAGGAAGAAACACTCACTGCGCCGACACCCGCGCCGCGGGTCTGCGAAGTCTGCACACCGGTCGCGTCGAGGTTGAACGCCGCACTGGGGCTGGCTGGCGCCCCGGTGACCTTCACCGTGCCCGAAAGCGAACCGGCGGCATCGAGGCCCGGCGAGAAACTGTTGGCAAGCGAGATCGGCACCCGCGCCAGCGCCGCGTTGATGTCTAGCGCCTGCCCGATCTTGCCGGTCACCGTCGCCGTGCCGCCACCCAGGTTGAGCACCAGCTTGTCCAGCGTCGTCGTGCCATTGGCAATGGTGACGGTCGAAGCCTGCGCGATGGCGGCCTTTATGCCCTGGACGGTCGCCTCGCCGGAAGCAAGCTCTATGGTCGTCGTGCCGTTGGCGGCTTTCACGCGGCCCGCGGCCTTTGCCGGAATTCCTTTCACCGTCGCGCCGCCGGAAAAGCCGGTCCAGTCGCCGTCACGCTTCAGGTCGACGTCGATGCCGCGGATCACCGTGCCGCCCGATGTGACGGTGTCGGCATGGATTTTCCCGGAGATGACTGGCGCGGCGAGGTAATTGGCGATCAATGCGTCGATGGACACGGCCTTCGCCTGAAGGTCGCCGCGCGTAACCGAGGCGGTCCTCGCCTTGATGGCGACTTGCGGCGCGGCGCCGTTCTTCGAGAACGCAATCGTGCCGCGCACGTCGCCTTCCGCTTTTTCCAGCGCCAGTGCGGCAAGCGGCCCGATATCGGGCAGGTCGAGCGAGACGGTGCCTTCGGGCACGAACTTGTCGTCCAGCGCCAGATCGCCGGAAATCCTGTTTTGGCCCAGCGACAAAAGCAGGCCATTGATGGCGCTCTTGCCGTCCGCAGTCGCCAGCACCGCACTGCCTTGCAGGGGTTGGCCCGCGACATTGCCTGTCAGCTGCACATTGGCCGCCGGCTTGGCCGCGTCGGCCTTGCCGCTGGCGGTAAGTCTGAGCCCGGTGATTTCGCGCGACGCCACAGAAAGCTTGTCGCTGTCGACGGTCAGCGACAGATCCGGCGCGGTCGCCGGCCCCTGCGCATTCAGCGCAAAGGCGATAGCGCCTTTGGCATCCTTCGATAGCAGCGAAACGTCGCCCAGCGCTCCCTTGATGTCGGCGGCCACCTTGTTGTCCGCAAGGCTCGCCTGCCCCTGTGCGGTCAGCGCGCCGGAGGCCAGTGTCAATCCGCCTATGGCGATATTGCCGTTAGGCTCGCGCTTCAGCGTGGCGCTCAGTTGCGCCCGTTCGCCGAGCATGCCGCGCACAGCGGCGGGCAGGGCCGACGATGGTGCATCCGCCCTCAGCTTGAGGTCGATGGCGCCGTCTCGCAGCGACACCAGGCCGGCAACCTGGCTGTTCAGCGCATCGCTTCGGAGCGAGCCGCTGTCGATGGCGACAGCGTCGGCTGACAGGCGCCCGCTGAGCGCGGCCGTGACCTTGCCGGCGATCAGCGGCGCGATGGTGGGATTGTCGAGCCCTACCCTATCCACCGAAACCGTGCCCGAAACCGGCCCGGTGCGGTTCTTCAGATCGAACGCATCCGAGTGCAATGCCAGGCTCAGCCCGTCCACCTTCGCCGGTCTCGTGGCGATCGAGGGCAGGATCGCGGACATATCCAATCGGGCCCGCGTGCTCTCGCCCGCCACCTTTGCCGACAGCGACCGGACCTCGATCTTGACAGGACTCTCGGCGCTTCCGACCGTGAGCGGCAGACTTGGACCGGACGAGACGAGGTCGAGGGCGAAATCGCTGGCGCCGTTCGGATTGATCGTGCCGGCGGCTTGACCGGAAACCTTGTCACCGGAGAGCGTCGCGTGGTCGAGGACGACGCCGCCGGCCATGGTGTAGCTGCCGGCCGCGTCGACTGCGAGCTGCCCGAGCCCGGCCTGGCGCGTCTGGCTGGTTTCGGCGCCAGCCAGTTGCACGTTGAACCGGACGTCCGGAGCGGACGGCGAGCCTGTTATCTCGGCACTGCCATCAAGCGTTCCAGCGGCATCGAGGCCGGGCGAAAAGGCGTCGGCAAGGGCAGCCGGCAAGGCGGAGACCTTTGCCGCGAGATCGAGCGTCTGGCCGGCGGTGCCGGACAGCGCCACCAAGCCGCCGCCGACATCGAGCGCCAATTTTTCGATGCTGGTGGTGCCGTCGGCGATGCTGAGCGTCGACGGCTCGGCAATCGCCGCCTTGATGCCGCGAACCGTCGCCTCGCCCGAGGCGATCTCGACGCTGGTGACGCCATCGGCGATCTTCACCCGCCCCGACGCCTTCGCTGGAATACCCGATACGGTGGCGGCACCGGCAAAATTCGTCCAGTCTCCGTCGCGCTTCAGATCGACGACGATGCCGCCGACTTGGGTGGTCCCCGACGTCACAGCATCGGCCTTGATCGAGCCTGAAATCGCCGGCGCCTTGAGATAGTTGGCAATCAACGCATTGACGGCGATCGTGCTCGCCGTCACCTCGCCGCGGGCGATCGACGTGCTCGTGGCGTCGATGGCGACCGAGGGCGCGTCGCCACTCTTGGCAAAGCGAATGGTGCCGTTGATGTCGCCGGTCACCGCCTGGCCGGCCAGCGCCGCAAGCTGATCGATGGCAGGCGCAGCAAGAATGAGCGTGCCCAGCGGCATGAACTTGTCATCCAGCGCCAGATCGCCCGACACCTTGTTGTCGCCCAGAGAGACCGAAAAGCCGTTGATCGAGCGCTTGCCTTCGCTCGTCACCAGCGCCGCCTTGATGTCGAGCGGCTGGTCGTTGACGGCGCCGGTCAGCGAGACATTGGCGGAAGGGTTAGTAATGTCGGCCTTGCCGCTCGCGGTCAGCTTGATCGCCTTCACCGTGCGGCCCGAGGCCGTAAGGCTATCGCTGTCGGCGGAGACGGTGAAATCCGGCGCGGTCATGGCGCCGCTTGCCGACAGGGCGAAATCGACACCGCCCTCGACCGGGACGCCGACCGTCGGCGACAGCACCGAAACGTCACCCAGCCTGCCTTTGATATCGGCCAGTATGTCGGTGCCTTGCATGCTGGCGGTACCGCTGGCGCTAAGCGAACCGGACGTGAGTTCGATCGAGTTGGCGGCGAACGAGCCCTGCGGATCGCGCGATGCTGTGGCCGAGAACTTCACCCGCCCGCCGAGCACCGAGGCGATCTGCTGCGGGAAGGCGGTCGCCACGGCATCGGCATTCATCTTGAGCTGCATCGACAGGTCGGCGAGCGCCACGGTCGCCGTCAGCGAGGCATTGAGCGCATCGGACCGGAGCGTGCCCTGATCGATGACAATGGCGTCCTTGCTGAGGGAACCGGCCAGACCGACATCGACCTTGCCGGTGACCAGCGGCGCCAGCGTCGCGACGTCGGTTTTCAGGCCGCCGGCCCCAAGCTTGACGGTAACCGGACCAGTGCGGTTCTGGATGTCGAAACCGTCGGAGTGTATCTGCGCCGCCAGGTCGTCCAGCCGCGTGCCGCCGGCGACGATCGAAACGAAGGAGGCGCCGATGTCGACGATCGGCGCCTTGCCGTCGCCGAACGCCCGGGCGGTGGCATTCTTGATCGCCAGCGTGATCGGCTGCGCCTTGCTGCCGACGCTAACCACCACGGGTGGTCCCTTAGCGGCGAGTTCGACCGAAAGGTCGCTGGCTCCGGCGGGATCGACGATACCGGTCGCGGTGCCGTGCATGGCATCGCTATCGATGTTGGCCCGGTCGACGCTGATCCCGCCCGCTGGCGTGGCGGTGCCCGCCATATCGAAGCTGGTCTTTCCGGCAAACAATGGTTTCAGGTTCTCCGGCAGGAAGCGGGCGAAATCGCCGTCGCCCTTGGCTTCGAGATAGTTACCTTTGTCGGTGAGCTGATGGCGGCCGGTGAGCTGTGTGACGATCCGGTGATCGACAAGAAAGGTGCCGACGCCACTCCAGTTGGCCAGCGGCCCGGTGCCCGAGACGACGATGTCGACCGGCGGCGTGTCCGGCAGGTTGAGCAGATTGGCGATGATGCCGCCGGCCGGTTCCGACGCCTTGAGGTTGAGGTCGAGCTTGTTGTCCGCTGGCGCGAAATGGATCTGCGCGTCGACGTTGCCCTGTTTTCCGTCATGGCGGGTAATGTTGAGCACCGTCTCGATCGACAGCGGTGCGGCGTCGGCCTTCACCGAGGCCTTGGCGGCGAGTTCGGCGATGCCGCTGCCGGCCAGTTGCTGGCCGAGCGCGACCTCCGGCAAGTCGATCTGCTTGATATCAATGGAAACCGGCAGCGTCGTCGCGCCGCCTTGCGCCGGCTGCTGCGTGCCGGCCACCGGCAGACGCGCAAGTTCGATGCGCTCCGCTGCGATGCGGTCGGCGCTGAAGTTTTTGGACAACAGTGCCAGCGGCGACCAGTCGATGGCCACCTTGCGTGCCACCAGCCAGGCGCCCTCGCGGTCCTCCAGCACGACATGGTCGACACTGAGCGCGCCCGACCAGATACCGTCGATGCCACTGACGGTGACCTTACGCTCGTCGCTCGAGGCCAAGCGCGAAATGATGCCGGCGAGATTGTCGCGTCCACGCTCGGTCTTGGTCAGCACGAAAAGCGCGCCGATGGCGCCTGCTACCACGATCAGCAGCGTGTAGAGAAAAATACGAAGGATGCGCCAGACCGTCTTCATGTTCAAAACGCTTGGCCAATGCCGGCATAGATGCCGAAATGAGGGTCGCCTGGGTCGCGGTTGAGCGGCACGGCGGCGTCGATACGCAGCGGCCCGAATGGCGTCACATAGCGCAAGCCGACGCCGGCGCCCACCTTGACGTCGGAAAAATCGGGGAACGACCTGGTCGATACCGTGCCGGCGTCGACGAACGGCACGATACCGATCGTGTCGGTGATGGCGATGCGCATCTCGACCGAGGTCTCGAAGAAGGAAAGACCGCCGATCGGCTGGCCGGTGAAATCCTTCGGGCCGATGCCCTGATAAGCATAGCCGCGCACCGAGCCGCCGCCGCCGGAATAGAAACGCCGGTCGGCAGGCACGTTCTGCAGGCTGGTACCGACGATCGAGCCGAGGGCGACACGTTCGGCCAGTACGTATTTCGAAGCGGTATCCAGCGACTGATAGGCCGATCCCTCGCCCTTCAGCTTGAGGAAGGCGGCACCGCTCAATATGTCGTAGCTCGGCTCGGCATAGGCCAACAACCTGAAGCCCTTGGTCGGGTTCAGCCTGACATCCCTGTCGTCGTAGACATATTGCAGCGGGATGCTGGCGATCAGGTATTTATGTTTGCCAAAGGAATCGTGGATGCGTGAATAGTCGAGCGCCACCTCGGCCGATACGGTCTGCTTCTTGGTCAGTTCATAGGACAGGCCGGTGTTGCCCTTGACCGAGAAATGGTCATAGGCGTCGGGATGTTCGAGCACGGTCTTGACGCCGGCAAAGAATTTAGATGCCGGGCCGATCACGCCGGGTTTCTCGAACATGATGCCGGCATTGTAGTTCAATTCGGACAGGTCATTGCTGCCGATACCGCTGATGGCGCCGTCGATGCGCAGCTTCTCGGCCCGGCCGAACAGGTTGCGATGGCCCCAATATCCCTCCAGCCCCAGCCCTTCCGTATTCGAGAAGGTGCCGCCCAGCCCGAAAAAACGCGGCTTGCGCTCGCTGACCTGGACGCCGTTCGGAATGTTGCCCTCGGCATCGAGCTTGTCGGCCTCCTTGAAAGTCACGCTGTTGAAGACCTCGAGCGCCAGCAGCCTGTCGCGCGCATCGTCGATCTCCTGCGGCGAGTACTGCCGGCCCCGTTTCAGCCCGGTCATGTATTCGGTGAAGTCGCGGTCGACCTTCTCGGTGCCTTCCACCGTGGTCGCGCCATAGCCGGCGACTGGCCCGGCAGCGACCGTCAGCGTCACGTCGAGGGTCGAGGTGGCATGGTCGGCGACGATCTGCCTGCTGGTCACCTCGGCCAGCGGCCTGCCCTGCTCCTTCAGCGTGCGCACGATCAGCGCCTCGGCCTTGAGCACCGCGCCAGACCCGGCGTCGCCGCCTGATATCAGGCCGAAGTCGGCGCTCATCAGTCCAGCGGCGTCACCCTCCAGCCGGATATCGCCGAGAGTGAATTTGGGACCCGCGGCGATGTTGACGACCACGGGAATGGGCTGCGGACCCTTGAATTCGGCGTCCGGCGGCAATTCGTCCAGCGGCTTGCCTTCGATGGTGATGGTGACGACGCCTTCGTAGCGGGCATCGGCGTAGAGCGCCGCCACAAGCTGTTCTCGATCGCTGCGCGCCTTGGCCATCAGACCGAGCGAACCGGAGACGGGATGGTCTTCGTCGCTCTTCAGCGCCGAGGCGTTTTCGAGCTTTTTTAACAGGTCCTTGTCGGCGTCGGGCGCGGAGATGGTCACGGCATAGCGCATCGGATCGACGATGTCGGCATCCTCATCGCTCGATGAGCCCCACAGCTTGATGCCGAAGATTTCGAAGGCGGCCGCCGGTCCCACCCCGGCGATCAGCGAGCAGCAGATCACGGCCAGAAGCAGCGCGCGCGAAAGCACGCGCCCTTGCGCGGTACCCCCTGACATCTGCCTTTCATACGCCGGCATTACAACAACCTACTTTACAAAACTAAAATTGGAATGAAGTTCTGAAGCGCTCGTAAAGGGGCCACAATCCAATTGTCTGAAATAGGACGGGCTTGGAATTCACACCTTTTGCGTTGCCGCAAGAATGCGTGATCCCCTGTCCTATGGAGGTACTACCGGCTGTTTGCCGGAAAGGAAACCGTTGGCAGGCGGAACCCTGCCGCGTCCTCATGTTGACAAGCCTGACTGAAGCTTGAACATGCCCGGACGTCTGCACTGTCTGGAGGGTGTTATGGCAATGCGCGCGGCTCGTGGTCTGTCTTTCCTGATCCTTCTCTTCTTCGCCTGGGCCAATGTCTTAGCCTCGGGTGTCGTCGCGCAAGCGGCTGAAGCACGGCGAGTCGCAACGACCGACAATTCCGACTATTTCGGTTTCGATCTCCGGTCGGACCAGAATGTTACGCTCGATCAATGCAAGACCACTTGCCTGGGCGATCCTGCCTGCCGCGCCTTCACCTACAACACCAAGGCCAAATGGTGCTTCCTCAAATCCGATTATAACCAGTTGAAGCCCTTCAATGGCGCGGTCGCGGGCAAGGTCGTCAATATCGACGGCGCCCCCGACATCGGCGCGCCGCCGGAACTCGCCTTCTTCCCCAACTGGATGGCCGACCAGGCCCAGCAATACCGCAACAGGCTGCTTGGCCCGGCCTATGACAGGCCGACCGAGGGCATGGCGGCGCTGACCACGGCGGCCGAGCAGGCGGTGCTCACCGGCGATCATCGCACCGCCATGCAGAAATACGAGGCCGCGGTCTCGGTCATGCCCGACGATGGCCAGCTCTGGCTCAACCTGGCGCGCGAAACGCTTGCCGTGCAGCCGGCGGCCAACACGTCCGAGGCCTCCACCTTGCCGGCAAACGGCACGTCGGCCGCCTTCAATGCCTACAAGCTGTTGCGTACAGCCAGGACGCGCGCGGAGGCGCTGGCGCTCATCGGCTCCGGCCTCGACAAGCGCGACCTCTATCGCCCCGCGCTTCAGGCTTTTGAGGCCAGTCTTGCCCTGGTGCCCTCGCCGGCGGTCCAGGCCGACTATTCCGATCTCAAGGCTCGCAAGGGTTTCCGCGTCATCGACCACACCGTCGATGCCGACACCAGCGCGCCGCGCATCTGCGCCCAATTCTCCGAGGAACTGGTCAAGACCGGCGTCGATTACGCACAATTCGTCACCGTCGACAACCAGCCGCCCAAAGGCGTTGAAGCCAAGGACAAGCAGATTTGCGTCGAAGGGTTGGAACACGGCCAGCATTATGACGTGACCTTCCGTGCCGGCCTGCCGGCCGCCATCGGCGAAGTGACCGCCGCGCCCGTCGTGCTGTCGATCTATGTGCAGGACCGTGCGCCTTCGGCCCGCTTCACCGGCGACAGCTTCGTGCTGCCGGCCGGCGCGCGCCGCGGCATCCCCGTCGTTACCGTCAACATGAACGCCGCCGAGATGAAGCTCTACCGCATCGGCGACCGCTCCCTGGCCCAGCTTCTGTCCGGCTATCAGTTCCTACATCAGCTCGACAGCTACGACATCTCAAACATTTCCGAGCAGATGGGCGAGCCGGTCTGGGAAGGCCAGCTCGACATCGCCAACGACCTGAACAAAGAGATCACCACCTCCTTCCCGGTCGACGAGGCGCTGCCGCGGCGCAAGCCCGGCGTCTATGTGCTGACTGCCCAGGCCGTCAGCGACAAGAGCGACGACTACAACGCGATGGCCACGCAATGGTTCGTCGTTTCCGACATCGGCCTATCGACCTATACCGGCCAGGACGGGCTCAATGTCTTTGCCCGTTCGCTGGGCAGCGCCAAGCCGATAGCGGGCGCCGAACTGACGCTGGTTGCCCGCAACAACGAGATTCTCGGCACCGCGACCTCGGATGCCGAGGGCCACGCCGTGTTCAATCCCGGCCTGACGCGCGGCGACGGCGGCATGGTGCCCGCCGTGCTGATGGCCAGGCAGGGCGACGATGATTTCGTCTTCCTCGACATGGCCCGCGCCGGCTTCGACCTGTCCGACCGCGGCGTCACCGGACGCGCAGCGCCGGGCGCGCTCGATGTCTATGCCTGGACCGAGCGCGGCATCTACCGCGCCGGCGAGGAAGTGCATGTCGCGGCTCTTGCCCGTGACAGCGCCGCCAAGGCGGTTGAGAACCTGCCGCTGACCTTCATCTTCTCGCGCCCCGACGGCGTCGAGGATCGCCGCATCGTCAGCGACGGTGCGTCGGCCGGCGGGCACGCCGTCGATCTGCCGCTCCAGCCGAACGCCATGCGCGGCACCTGGTCGGTATCGATCTACACCGATCCCAAACAGCCGGCGGTCGCCAGCCAGATGTTCCTGGTCGAGGATTTCGTGCCGGACCGCATCGAATTCGACATGAAAGCCGACAAGCAGGAGATCGCGCTGGGCCAAACCGCCAACATCACCGTGGACGGCCGCTTTCTCTATGGCGCACCGGCTGCCGGCCTCGCGCTCGAAGGCGAACTGACCCTGTCGACCGCACGTAACTGGGACCGCTTCAACGGCTATTCCTTCGGCCTTGCCGACGAGCAGTCGTCGGAACCGACCGTCACCCCGTTCACCGATCTTCCGGTGGTCGGCGAGGATGGCAAGGCGACCTTCCCGGTCTCCGTCGAGCAACTGCCGTCGACCACGAAACTCATCGACGCCAAGGTTACGGTTCGCATGCGTGAGACCGGCGGCCGCGCCATCGAGCGCTCGCTCAATATCGGCATCCGCCCGCAAGGCCACATGATCGGCATCCGGCCGGACTTCGCCGATGATGAAGTGCCGCAAGGCGGCACGGCGAAGTTCAGCCTGATCGCCGTCGACCCCGATGGCAAGCGCGAGGCGCTGAAAGGCGCGCAATGGTCGCTGGTCAAGATTGAGCGCAATTACCAGTGGTACCGCTCCAACAACTCATGGAATTACGAACCGGTCACCTTCACCAAATCGATCGCCAATGGCCAGGTCGACCTTAGCGCCGACGGCGAGGCGACAGTGTCGATCCCGGTCGACTGGGGCCGCTACCGGCTCGAGGTCGAGACGGCGGATCCGGAAGGACCCGCGACCAGCTATGAGTTCGATGGCGGCTGGTATGTCTCCTCCACCACCACCGAAACGCCTGATGGTCTGGAGATCGCCCTCGACAAGGACAATTATGCCGCCGGCGAAGTGGCCAGGCTCAAAGTCTCGCCGCACTTTGCCGGCGAACTTCTGGTCAACATCGGTTCCGACAAGCTGTTGAAGACCGTCACCGCGTCGGTGCCGGCTGGCGGCAGCACGGTCGACATCCCGGTCGGCGACGACTGGGGCGCCGGCGCCTATGTCACGGCAACCCTGTTCCGGCCTGGCGACGCGCAGGAAAGCCGCATGCCGGCCCGCGCCATCGGCGTGAAATGGCTGAAGGTCGACCCGGGATCGAAGAAGCTCGCCGTCACACTCACCCCGCCGGACAAGACCATGCCGCGCCAGCAGCTGTCGATCCCGGTCGCTGTCGCCGGCGTGGAGCCGGGCAGCAATGCCTATGTCACTGTCGCCGCCGTCGATGTCGGCATCCTCAACCTGACCAACTACAAGGCGCCGGACCCGGACAACTGGTTCTTCGGCCAGCGCATGCTGGGCATGGAAATCCGTGATCTCTATGGCCGCCTGATCGACGGTTCGCTCGGCACCATGGGCAAGCTCAGGACCGGCGGCGACGGCGCCAACATGCAGGCGCAGGGCAGCCCGCCGACCGAAAAGCTGGTCGCCTTCTTCTCCGGCCTGGTGCAGCTCGATGCCGACGGCAAGGCACGCGTCGACTTCGATATTCCGCAGTTCAACGGCACGGTTCGCGTCATGGCCGTCGCCTGGACCAAGGAAGCGGTCGGTCACGCCCAGTCGGACGTGATCGTGCGCGATCCCGTGGTGATCACCGCCGGCCTGCCGCGCTTCCTGGCGCCCGGCGACGCCGCCGTCATGCGGCTCGACATCGCAGACACCGACGGCCCGGCCGGCGACTATGCGCTGTCGATCGACACGACGGGTGGTCTCTCGACGGGCGACAAGCCCCTGCCCCAGAAACTGACGCTGGCGCAGGGCAAGCGCCAGACCCTGACCGTGCCGCTGATCGCCCAGACGGCAGGCAATGCCTCGCTCACCATCAAGCTGGCGCACGCCGATGGCACCAAGGTCGAGCAGACGCTCTACGTGCCGGTCCGTCCGGCACAACTGCCGGTCACCACCCGCATGGTGGTCGACCTCAAGGGCGATGGCGGCGCGCTGCGCGTCGACAAGGAGCTTTTGGCGGCAAGCCTGCTCGACGGCGCTTCGGTCAGTGTCGGCGTTTCGCAGGCGGCGGCCTTCGATGTGCCTTCGCTTCTGATGACGCTCGACCGCTACCCCTATGGCTGCGCCGAGCAAACCACCAGCCGGGCGATGCCTCTGCTCTATGTCAACGAAATGGCCTCGGGCATCGGTATGGAGAGCGATCCCGAGCTGCATGGCCGCATCCAGGACGCGATCTACAAGGTGCTGAGCTACCAGGCTTCGGCCGGCAGCTTCGGCCTGTGGGGCCCGGGCTCCGGCGATCTATGGCTCGACGCCTATGTCACCGACTTCCTGACCAGGGCGCGCGAGCAGAAATACGATGTGCCGGCGCTCGCCATGAACCAGGCGCTGGGCAATCTGCAGAACTCGCTCGGTTACGACCAGAGCGTACAGGACCGCGGCAGCGAGATCGCCTACGCGCTCTACGTGCTCGCCCGCAACAAGAAGGCCTCGATCGGCGATCTGCGCTATTACGCGGACACCCAGATCGAGGCCTTCACCAGCCCGATGGCCGTTGCCCAGCTGGCGGCGAGCCTGGCACTGTATGGCGACACGCAACGTTCGGAAGCGACGTTCAAGACTGCGCTGCAGCTCGCCAAGTCGAGCACCGCCTATGACTATTATCGGTCCGACTACGGCTCGGCGCTGCGCGACGGGGCGGCAATGCTGGCGCTTGCGGCGGACTCGAAGCCGGTGCCTTCGATCATACCGGAGCTGGTCAAGCTGGTGACCAGGGAACGCGCCGAGGTCCGCTGGACCAGCACCCAGGATGAATCCTGGATGCTGCTGGCGGCCCGGGCGCTGAAGGAGGGCAATGACTCGATCACGCTCACCATCAATGGCGCGCCGCATTCCGGCGGCTATTCCGACAGGATCGACGGCAGCGATCTGACCGACAGCCCGCTCACCATCGCCAACACCGGCAAGACCCCGCTGCAGGCCGTCGTCACCACCGTTGCGTCGCCGGTGCAGCCCTTGCCGGCCGGGGGTGACGGCTTCATCATCGAGCGCACCTATTACAAGCTCGACGGCACCGAAGCCAATGTGACGGAGGCAACCCAGAACGAACGCTATGTCGTCGTGCTCAAGGTCAACGAACAGAACAACTGGCCTTCGCGCCTTTTGATCACCGACCTTTTGCCGGCCGGCTTCGAGATCGACAATCCCGGCCTGGTCTCCAGCGCCCAATTGTCGAACTTCTCCTGGCTGGCGCAGACCGACGCCGCGCATCTGGAATTCCGCGACGACCGTTTCGTCGCCGCCTTCAACCCCAGCGACGGCGACCACGACCACAATCTGACGCTCGCCTATGTCGTACGAGCCGTGACGCCGGGCACCTACGCCCATCCGGCCGCAACGGTGGAGGACATGTACCGGCCGCAATATTCGGCCCGCACCGCCATCGGCGTGATGGAGGTCAAGGCGCCGTAGGCGCCTTGACGGACATGAACGTGAGGTTTGCGCTGCCCCTTATTACCCTGCCGGGCATTTCTCCCCGTATAGTGACGGGGAGAAAGAGGATTGCATCGACGCTTTCGCCAATGTCCAACGTTGCGGAAAAGGTGCCGACGATCGCGACCGCCCTCTTCTCCCCGTCACTATACGGGGAGAAGGTGCCGGCAGGCGGATGAGGGCAGCGCCATGCTCTCAACAACACTGCTGCGCCGGGCAGCCATCGCTGGAACCTCCTTGGTGGCCGTTATCGCTCTTTCAGCCGCCACCCTGTGGCAGCTCGACCGCGCCTTTCCGCCTCCGCTTCCGGAAAAGCTTACCGTCTCCACCGAAGTCCAGGATCGTGACGGCCAGCTTTTGCGCGCCTTCGCCACGCCTGACGGTTATTGGCGGCTCGGGACCCGCCTCGATCAGGTCGACAAGCAGTTCGTCGACATGTTGGTCACCTATGAAGACAAGCGCTTCTGGGACCATGAGGGCGTCGATGTGCTGGCGCTTGCCCGCGCCGCCGGCCAATTCGCCGCCAGTGGCCACATCGTTTCCGGCGGCTCGACGCTATCGATGCAGCTTGCCCGCCTGATCGAGCCGCGCGAGAGCCGCAGCCTCGGCTCCAAGCTCAAGCAGATGCTGCGCGCCATCCAGATCGAGCGGCGGCTGTCCAAGCGCGAGATCCTCGAACGCTATCTGACGCTGGCGCCCTATGGCGGCAATCTCGAAGGCGTACGCGCCGCTTCGCTCGCCTATTTCGGCAAGGAGCCGAACCGGCTCACCGTCTCGGAAGCCGCGCTTCTGGTCGCCCTGCCGCAACTGCCGGAGAAGCGCCGGCCCGACCGCAATCTCGCGATCGCGCACGCCGCCCGCGACCGCGTGCTGACCCGCATGGCCTCGGCTGGCCTGCTCGGCGAACGCGAGGCCGCGCGCGCCGCGCTCGACGATGTGTCTGGCCTGCGCCATAAATTGCCGGCGCTCGCCGCGCACGCCGCCTATGCGATGCTGCCCAAGGCCGTTCCCGGCCAGCCGCTCAAGCTGACGATCCGCAAGAGCGTCCAGGAAGGACTGGAACAGGTAGCGCGCGACGCCGCCACCAAGCTTGGGCCGCGTCTCTCCGTCGCCATGGTGCTGGCCGATTCCCGCACCGGCGACATTCTGGGCGAAGTCGGCTCGGCCAATTTCTTCGACGCCAGCCGCTCCGGCTGGATCGACATGACAAAGGTCGTGCGTTCGCCCGGCTCGACGCTGAAGCCGTTCATCTACGGCCTTGCCTTCGAACAGGGACTGGTGGCGCAGGAAACACTGATCGAGGACAGCCCGGCCGATTTCGGCGGCTACCGGCCGAAGAATTTCGACATGGGCTACCAGGGCGACGTCAGCATCCGGCAGGCGCTGCAACTATCGCTCAACGTGCCGGCGATCCGTGTTCTCGACGCGGTCGGGCCCGCGCGGCTGACGGCCCGCTTCCGCCAGGCTGGGGTAAAACCGATCCTGCCGGTTAACGAGGCGCCGGGCCTGGCCATCGGCCTTGGCGGCGTTGGAATTACGCTGCGCGATCTCGTCCAGCTCTATACAGGGCTCGCCAATGGCGGCAAGACGCACACGCTGCATGATGGCACCGAGCCGGCCGATGCCGAGCGCACCACCACGACCATCCTCGATGACCAGGCGAACTGGCAGATCATCGACATCCTGTCGGGCGTCAAGCCGCCCGAGGGTGCGTTGCAGCGCGGCATCGCGTACAAGACCGGCACCTCCTACGGCTACCGAGACGCCTGGTCGGTCGGCTTCGACGGCCGCTACGTGCTGGGCGTCTGGGTCGGCCGTCCCGATGCCGGCGCGGTGCCTGGCCTGTCCGGCTATGTGTCGGCAGCCCCAATTCTGTTCGAGGGCTTTGTCCGCTCGGGTCTCGCCACCGTGCCGCTGCCGGGCAAGCCCCCCGGCGCCTTCACTCCTCGACGCAACGACCTGCCGGTGACGCTTGCCCGCTTCGGCGCCGGGTCCGACGGCCTGGTTCAGGCCTCGACCCCCACAGAGCCCGCGCCGACCATCATCTTTCCGCCCGACGGCGCCCGCGTCGATCTCGCCACCGACTCGGCCGACGCCTCGCCGCTGGTACTGAAGCTGCAAGGTGGGCGCGCGCCGTTCCGCTGGCTGGCCAACGGCAAGCCGCTGACCGGCATCGACCGCCGGCGTACCGCGACCTGGCAACCGGACGGCACCGGCTACTCGACCTTGACCGTGATCGATGCGGCGGGACGCGCGGCAAGTGTGAAGGTGTTTGTTGAATAAGATTGCGCAAGCGATTCAGGGGATTGCGCTTCTTCGCCTGAGGTACAGCGCCTCGCGCCGACCTTCACCGGTAGCGGCGACAATACTCGCGACGCTAGGTTCCTTTACCCGCAATCTCCTCCCAGCCCGCGCCGACGCCCTGCCCGCCGACTTCGTCCGCCTTGCCGGCCCCCTCGATCCGCCAGGATATCCGTTACGCCGGAACGGACAATTTTCCTGTACCGCAGGCTGCTGCTCGGCGCGATGCACTCGGCCGGAGTCAAGAACTATGCACGCGAATGGCGGCACCTCACGCTGAATCACGAGCCCTTCGCCAAGCAGCGCTTCGATTTCCCGGTCCCTGCCGGATAGCGTGCCGACCGAATGACACAGCCTTGCTTCGGCACCGCTTGTTCCTAGATAGATCGATGGGATTCGCCAAGGGGACGTTTGAGGAAAAAGTTTCTCCGCATCACAAAATCATGGCCAATATTTTCTCCAAAACGACAAAAAAGGCAACATTTAATGCATCTAAATTCTACCAATTCGGTAGATTTGACGTGGGTTCAACGGAGGCAGAAATGACCAAACCTCGTTTCAGGAGACTGCTCGGCGCACTGGTCGCCACGTCCGTCCAGTTCGGCACACTCGGTTTCGCGTTCGCCGATACCACCATTCTCAACGTGTCGTACGATCCGACACGCGAGCTCTACAAGGCCTATGACGAGGCCTTCGCCGCTCACTGGAAAGCCGAGACAGGGGAAACGGTCACCATACAGCAGTCGCACGGTGGATCGGGCGCCCAGGCCCGCGCCGTGATCGACGGCCTCGACGCCGACGTGGTGACGTTGGCGCTCGAAGGCGACATCAATGCCATCGTTTCCAAGTCGAAGAAGATCAATCCGGACTGGCGCACGAAATTCGAGAACAATTCGGCGCCCTACACCTCGACCATCATCTTCCTCGTCCGCAAGGGAAACCCCAAGGGCATCCGCGACTGGAACGACCTCGTCAAGGACGGCGTCCAGGTGATTACGCCCAACCCGAAGACATCAGGCGGCGCGCGCTGGAATTATCTTGCCGCCTGGGCTTATGCCAACGCCAATGACGGCGGCGACGAGGCCAAGACGAAGGAGTTCGTCGGCAAGCTCTATGCCAACGCCCCGGTGCTCGATACCGGTGCGCGCGGCTCGACGGTGACCTTCGCGCAAAAGGGCCTGGGCGACGTGCTGATTGCCTGGGAAAACGAGGCCTATCTGGCGCTCGACGAGTTCGGTGCCGAAAATTTCGATATCGTCTATCCCCCGACCTCGATCCTGGCCGAACCGCCGGTTGCGGTGGTCGACGCCAATGTCGATGCCAAGGGCACGCGCAAGGTCGCCGAAGCCTATCTGGGCTGGCTCTATTCCAAGGAAGCGCAGACGATCATCGCCAAGAACCACTATCGTCCGGCCAAGCCCGATCTGGTGCCGGCAGAGGACCTGGCCAAGCTACCGCCGATCAAGCTGGTCACCATCGACGACCCACAATTCGGCGGCTGGAAGAAAGCACAGCCTTACCATTTCGGTGATGGTGGTATATTCGACCAGATCTACAAGCCCCAGTAAGCAGTCGATATTCAGGACGATATGATCACAGCACCCGCTCGGGCGGGTTGGCGGTTTCGACAGCCGAGCGTCATTCCGGGTTTCGGATTGACGCTCGGCTTCTCGCTTGCCTACCTGACCCTCATCATCCTCATTCCGCTGTCGGGGCTGATCTGGCGCTCGGCGGCGCTCGGCTGGACCGATTTCTGGGCGAT